>NZ_JBQEPY010000010.1:0-302704 GCF_052045915.1 Burkholderia sp. 22088 | reverse complement strand
GAAGCCATCTGCTAATTCCTTCTACCCGGTTGGTTACGCGTTCACTGCCTGGCGCGCCGCATACACGCGCTCTCCGCCGGGCCGCGCGCCGTCCTTCACGTCCCTTCCTTTTCGTTCACTTCACGCCGCCGTCAGCGCACCGGAATCACCAGACGCTGGCCCGCCAGGATCAGGTTCGGGTTCGCGAGGTTGTTGCGGCGTTGAATCTCGCGATAGCGCTGGCCGCTGCCGAGCTTGCTCGCCGCGATCATGTTCAGCGTGTCGCCCGCCTTCACCACGTACGTGTGTTCGCCCGACGCGGCCGCGGTCGTCACCGCCTGGTCGCTGACGAAATACTTGCGCAGCAGCTCGAGATACTGCGGCGACTGCTTGAGCTTCGCGATCGCGGCGTTCAGGTAGATCAGCAGATCCTGGTCATCCGCGCGCACGCCGATCTTGTACGCGATGTTCGAGCCGTCGAGCTTGGTCACCGCGAATTTCAGGTCGGTGCCCTTGATCGAGCTGACCGCGAACGGATAGTCGTAGATGAACGCATCGACCGTGTGGCCGTCGATGCTCTTCGCGATGAACGCCGGATCGGAATCGTCGACTTCGACGAACTTCACGTTCGGATACTGGCGCGTGACGAACGCACGCACGTCCGGGTCGCCCTTCAGGATGCCGACCGTCTTGCCCGTGAGATCGTCGATCGAGCGGATGGCGGAGCCTTGCCGCACGATCAGCGAATAGCCGAAATCGTCGACGTACGGCACCGAATAGACGACGCCTGCCGGCGTGTTGTCAGGGAACGTCAGCCCGTCCATCGCCACGTCGACCACGTGGTTCCCCTTCGCGTCGGTATCGAGCAGTTGTTTCGGCACGCCGGGGTACGTGTCGACCTCGTGGCGCGTATCGACGACGACCGGCTTGCCGCCGTGCGAGAACGACGGGTCCGCGAACAGCAGCCGCGCGAACTCGACGTTGAAGCCGTGCGGCGAGCCCTTGTCCTCGCCGAAGAACGGTTCGCTCGGGTTCTGCACCGAGATCCGAACGATGCCGTTTTCCGCGATCGATTTCAGCGTGCTGGCCTGCGGCGTGAAGCCGGCCGGCAGCACGCTGGCCGACGGCGGCGTCTGCGCCGCCTGGCCGCTGTCGCCGTTTTGCGCGGATGTCGAGGCCGGGGCCGCGTCATGCGCGGGAATCAGCGTCGACAGGCCGCCCTGATGAACGATCCATACGCCGACGAGCACTACCAGAAACGCGATGGCGCCAAGCAGTTTTTTCATGGTTGCGTGCCTGCAGGAAGTTATTGTTGTTTCGACGGCAGCTGCGCGGGGTTCGCCGCGTCGAGCCCGGGCGCGTGCGGGGCATTCGCCACCGCCTGCTGCTGCGCCTGCTTGACCTCGGGGTTATCCATCAGCGACGTCTCCATTTCGGAGAACGCCTTGTTGACCGAGCGCATCACCGAATCGACGGCCACGTCGGTCTTGATCTGCTCGAACGTGTCGGACGCCTGCCGGCCCGCGAGCTTGTTCATCTGCTGCGCCGCCTGCGACATGTCCCACATCGCCTTCGCACGGTCGATCGCCGACGCGAAGTTCTTCAGCTCGGCCTGCACCTGCTTGTAGCGCCCCTCGCGGAACGAGAGCAGTTGCTTCATCGTGTCGAGCTGCTGCCTGAAGCGCGGCGCGTCGTCCGGATACTGCTTCTCGAACAGTTCCGTCTTGTTCTCGAAGTTCTTCACCTCGGTACGGAACGCGGTGATGCTGTCCGCGAATTTCTGTGCCGCCTGGCGCTTTTCCGCGAGCTGGTTGATCAGCGTCTCGATCGGATTCGCCTGCGCCTCCTCGACGATCATCTTCACCTTCTGGTTCGCGAACTTCATCGCGACGACCGGCGCCAAGTAGATCGCGCCGAGACCGATCACGCCCGCCGTGACCAGCGCGATCACTCCCTTCAGGATGAACAGCGCGGCCGGTGCCGCGATCGCGACGCCGGCGATGATGATCGCCCACTTGACCAGCTTGACCTTGCCACTCCCCGAACTGCCGTTTGCTTCTTCATTCGAAAGCTGCGACATGAGTTTTTCTCCTTGAACCTCGAACCGAACTGCTTGCGTGTGCTCTTTCAAGCTCAATCGAAATGCTTCGGACTTCGGTGCCGCCGGGCAGCCAGGCAAAGCCGGCGGCGCAATACAAGGACGGGCGCGACGGGCGTCACGAGACGCCGGTGTAGGCGCCGTTCAGGATGCGGTAATGAAGGATGGCGGACGGTGCCGCGATGCGGCGCGCCGGACGGGCGCCGTTCATCGTCGAGGCTCGCGCGCGAACGGGAAAGCGTACCGAGGCACGGTACGAAACGGGATGACGGATACGTGACGCGGCGGGCGTCGGGAGAAGCGTGGTTCCGGCGGGCCGACAGACGCGGGGCCGGTATTCCGGTACGAGTGCGTAAAGGCTCATCGTTGTTCTTCTGCATATCGCGGGTGCAGGAACCGCGCGGCCGGCGCGTCCCGCTCCAAATGCACGGACGTATCCTGCGCCGACCGGCATGCAGCGTCAAGCAGTTGTCGCAGTGCAGCGAAGCGCTGCGTTCCTCCGCTGGAACACCGGCAGCGAAACGGCTTTCAGTACGGTAAGGATTCGCAGGACTGCGACCCGTCGTGCTCGGTCAGGATTGCTTGTCATCGCATGCGCCCCCTTCCGGACTGAAAGCTTGTCACATCGCCCGGGCGGATTCCCCGGCGCATCACGTCACGCGCCGCCCTGCTCCTGCGCGAGAAACCGCTCGACCATCGCGTTGAACACCGGCAACGCAGGATTGTCGTTGTCCGTGCGCCATGCGAGATACAGCTCGGCCGCCACGTCGGTGCCCGCCAGCGGCCGGAACACCACGCCGTCGACATGCAGTTCGCGCGCCGACGCCGGCACGAGTGCGGCACCCAGGCCCGCGCGCACGAGGCCCAGGATCGTATGCGTCTGCCCGACGTAATGCAGGTAGTTCGGCAGCCGCCCCGCGTTCGCGAACAGGCCCGAGATCAGGTCGTGGAAGTATTTCCCCTCGTTCGGCGAATACGCGATGAACGGCTGCCGGTCGAGATCGTCGGGGCCGATGCGCTCGCACGCGGCGAGCGGCGCCCCCTCCGCGACCGCGACCAGCATCGGTTCGCGCTGCACGAGCCGGTATTCGAGCGGCTGGCGGGCGGCCCGCTGACGCACGAAGCCCGCGTCGAGCATCCGTGACGCCAGCGCGTCGATCTGCACGGTCGACACCATCTCTCGCAATTCGACGTCGACGTCCGGCAGCGCGTGCGCGGCATGCGCCAGCAGCATCGGGATCATCCGGTACGCGCTGACCGCCGTGAAGCCGAGCGTGATGCGGCCGGCGCCGCCATGCGCGACGCGCTGCGCGGCCTGCTCGGCCCGTGCGGAGAATTCGAGAATGTGCCGCGCGTCGCGCAGGAACCGCTCGCCGGCCGCGGTCAGGCTGACCTGCCGGCTGCTGCGTTCGAGCAGCGCGATGCCGAGCGCATGCTCGAGCAGCTGGATCTGCCGGCTGAGCGGCGGCTGGGTCATGAAGAGCCGCCGGGCCGCGCGACCGAAATGCAGCTCCTCGGCGACCGCGACGAAGCAGCGAAGCTGGTGCAGTTCAATCATGCAATTCTTGAATCGATCGATAGTCTCTGGACGTTAGACCGATATCGATACGATTTCCATACTCGATTGCACCCGATGCGCGGCCCAGGCCGCAGGACGTCAAGCGCGCTTGCGGCCGCCGGGCGACTGTTCGGTGGTCAGCCGGTCGAGTTCGCGCAGGTCGTCCTCCAGCGCGGGCGTGAGCGTCGTGCGCAGGTGGTCGAGGAACGTGCGGATCTTCGCATCGAGATAACGACGCGTCGCGTAGACGGCATACACGCTCACCGTCTGCAGCCGATACTCGGGCAGCACGCGGATCAGCCGCCCTTCGCGGATGTCGTCGAGCACCGTATACAGCGCGACGCACGCGATCCCTCGCCCGGCGCGCACCGCGACACACAGCGCGTCCGGCACGTTGACCTGGAACGGCGCGGGCTGCAGCTCGTAGATGGCCTCCTCGCCATCGCTGCGCTCGAGCCGCCATTCGCCGGCCGGCGATGCGGGCGTGTCGAGGCGCAGGCACACGTGGTTCGGCAATTCGTCGGGCGTCTGCGGCGTGCCGTGGCGCGCCAGGTATTCGCGCGACGCGACGAGCACGCTGCAGCTCGTGCCGCAGGTCTGCGCGACGTAGCCCGAATCGGGCAGTTGCGACGCCGTCACGATCGATACGTCATAGCCCTCCTCGACGAGATTCGGCATCCGCTGCGCGAGCGTCAGCTCGACCGACACGTCGGGGTTGTCCTCCTGGTAGCGGACGATCGACGACACGACATGACTCTGCCCGAGCCCCGTCATCGCGTGGATGCGCATCTTGCCGCTCGGCCGCAGCAGTGCGTTGCGCGCCTCCGCGTTCGCGTAGTCGATTTCCGCGAGGATCGATTTCGCGCGCTCGAAATAGCGTTCGCCGCTTTCGGTGAGGCCGAGATGGCGCGTCGTGCGATGCAGCAGGCGCGTCTGTACGTGCGCTTCGAGGTTCGAAACCGCGCGCGACACCTGCGCGGTGGTCGCGTCGATTTCCTTCGCGACCGCAGTAAAACTGCCGGCTTCGACAACGCGCACGAACAGGCGCATGTTTTCGAGCATGTCCATTGAATTAGCTTGGGGAGAGTCAGTGGGGAGGCGTCGGCAGCGCTCGCGTCAGGTGGGGAACGGAACGCAGCCGCGAACCACGTCGAATCGATCACCGTGCCGGGAGAAAGGCGGGAGAGCGGGCATCGCGTACGTGGTTCTGGCATGAAGGGGGGATTCAGTGGCCCGAATTGTACGCCGCTACAGACAAATTTGCGCTATTGCCACGACCATAAACTTTCATCGGATGAAAGGTTTTTGCAAGACATGCGTGTCACGCACATGCACCGCCTTGATGCGGCGCGACAATTTATATCACAACACGATATAATTCGCGGCTCGTCGCTGCGCGCGCCCGCGCTGTCATCTTTACCGCTTACCGTCCATGTCGTCAGGCTCCCCTTCGTCGCGCCGCACGTTGCGGCAATGGCTGCACAGCTTCATTCCCCAGCCGATGTCGCTGGGCTGGCGCGAGCGCCTGCGTTCATGCACGGGCGCGCTCGTCGGCATCGCGACAGTCGGCGTGACCATGCGCGTGCTGCCTGGCGTACCGGGCCTCGTGCCGCTGCTCGTCGCGCCGATGGGCGCATCGGCCGTGCTGCTGTTCGCGGTGCCGGCGAGTCCGCTCGCGCAGCCGTGGTCGATCATCGGCGGCAATCTCGTCGCGGCGACGGTCGGTGTCGCCTGCGCACAATGGATCGCCGATCCGATCACGGCCGCCGCGGTCGCGATCGCGTGCGCGATCGGCGGCATGTTCGCGCTGCGCTGCGTGCACCCGCCGTCGGGCGCCGTCGCGCTCACGGCCGTGGTCGGCGGCCCCGCGATCCATTCGCTCGGGTTCAGCTTCGTGCTGGAGCCGATCGCGCTGCAATCGGCCATCCTGCTGTCCGCCGCACTCGCCTATCACACGCTGACCGGGCACCGCTACCCGCACGGCGGCGTGCGCCCCGAAGCGAAACCGCAGGCGGGCGGCGCCGCACCGGCGCGCGGCCGCTTCACACGCGGCGACCTCGACGCGGTGCTCAAGCGCCGCAGCGAATGGCTCGACGTCGATCCGGACGACCTGGAAGCGCTGCTGCGCGAAACCGAGATGCAGGCCTACACACGCACGTTCGGCCAGCTCTCGTGCGCCGACCTGATGACGAAGGATGCGATCGAAGTCGCGCCGTCGACATCGGTAATGGCCGCGCTCACGCTGCTCGACCGCCATCGCGTGAAGGCGCTGCCCGTCGTCGACGGCGAAGGCCGCCTGACCGGCATCGTCACGCGCGCCGACCTCACGCGCCCGCTGCGCCGCCCGACCCCGCTGTGGCAACGCCTGTCCGCGCGGCTGCCGCAATCGTTCGGCGGCCAGCCGGCGAGCGTCGCCTCGGTGATGACGCGCGACGTCGCGTGCGTGCCGGAAACGATGCCGATCACCGCGCTCGTCCCGCTGTTGACGCATTCGGGCCACCACCACATTCCGGTCGTCGATGAATCGCACCGGCTCGTCGGGATCATTACCCAGACGGATCTCGTCACGGGCCTTTATCGGCAGACGCAAATGCTCGAGGCTGCCTGACGTGTGCCTCGCTCGTAACGCCATGTAGCGGCCGGTGCTACGAGGCGTGCATCCTATCCGCACGAATTCGGCCATTTATGTCATGTTGTGATATATTTCACGCTACCGTAACCGACTGACCGACCGCCCCCGATGAACGATACCCGACGCGCGCTGACGAAAAGCGATTTCCAGCAACTGTCCGAGTTCCGCTACCAGATGCGCCGCTTCGAGCGCTTCTCCGAGCGCGCCGCGCAAAGTGAGGGCGTGACGCCGCTGCAATACCTGCTGTTGCTGCACATCAAGGGCTACCCGCATCGCGAATGGGCGACCATCGGCGAACTCGCGGAACGCCTGCAGGCGCAGCATCACGGAGTCGTCGCGCTGGTCACGCGCTGCGAAGCGCTCGGCCTCGTGAAGCGCAAGACGAGCGAAGCGGATCGCCGGCAGGTCGAGGTTCATCTCGAGCCGGCCGGCGAGACGCTGCTCGCCCGCCTCGCGGTCATGCATCGCGCCGAGCTGAAGTCGCTCAAGGACGCGTTCCAGGTTCCGCAGATCGATTACTGACCCATGCTTTTTCCACGCCGATGAACGCCCCACACAAACGCGATTTCTCGACCAACGAACGCCTGCCCGGGATCGCGTTGCTTGCCGCCGGGATCGGCCTGCTCGGCACGCTTGCCGCGTTCGTGCTGTTGAGCCTGATCCATCTGTTCACGAACCTGTTCTTCTTTCAGCAGTTCTCGTTCGTCGACCGCTCGCCCGCGAACAACACGCTCGGCGCGTGGGTGATCGTGGTGCCGGTGATCGGCGGGCTGATCGTGGGGTTGATGGCGCGCTTCGGTTCGGAAAAGATCCGCGGCCACGGCATTCCGGAAGCGATCGAGGCGATCCTGTTCGGCAAGAGCCGCATGTCGCCGAAGGTCGCGATCCTCAAGCCGCTGTCGTCCGGCGTCGTGATCGGCAGCGGCGGCCCGTTCGGCGCCGAAGGCCCGATCATCATGACGGGCGGCGCGCTCGGCTCGCTGATCGCGCAGTGCGTGCACGTCACTGCCGCCGAGCGCAAGACGCTGCTCGTCGCCGGCGCGGCCGCCGGCATGACGGCCGTGTTCGGCACGCCGGTCGCCGCCGTGCTGCTCGCGGTCGAACTGCTGCTGTTCGAATGGCGTCCGCGCAGTTTCCTGCCGGTCGCACTGGCATGCGCGGTGGCGGGTTTCGCCCGGGCCGTGTTCTTCGGCGTCGATCCGCTGTTTCCGCTGACGACGGCCGCGCCGACGCCCGTCGCGCTGCTGTCGTGCATCGTCGCGGGCCTGCTGTCGGGCTTGCTCGCATGCGGGCTGTCGGCCGCGCTGTACCGCGTCGAGGACACCTTCGCGAAGCTGCCGGTGCACTGGATGTGGTGGCCCGCGCTCGGCGCGATCGTGATCGGCATCGGCGGCTGGCTCGAGCCGCGCGCGCTCGGCGTCGGCTACGACGTGATCGGCGACCTGCTGCACCAGCACATCGCCTTGAAGATCGCGCTCGCGTTGCTGCTCGTGAAAGCCGTGATGTGGGTGATCGCGCTCGGCTCGGGCACGTCGGGCGGCGTGCTCGCTCCGCTGCTGATGCTCGGCGCCGGCCTCGGCACCGTGCTGTCGCCGATGCTGCCGGGCGGCGATCCGACACTGTGGCCGCTCGTGTGCATGGCCGCGACCCTCGGCGCAACGCTCGGCGCCCCGCTCACCGCGATCGTGTTCGCGTTCGGCCTCACGCATGACGCGAACGCGCTACTGCCGCTGCTCGCGGCGACGCTCGTCGCGCACGGCTTCGCAACCATCGTGATGAAACGCTCGATCATGACGGAAAAGATCGCACGCCGCGGCTATCACATCTATCGCGAATACGGCGTCGATCCGCTCGAGCGGCACGACATCGGCGAAGTAATGACGTCCGCCGACCTGCTCGTCACGATCGACGGCGCGGCGACGCTCGATGCCGTCGAGTCGCGGTACTTCGGCGCGAAACAGACGCACCGTGCGTACCCGGTCGTGCAGAACGGCCGCCTGCTCGGTCTCGTCGATCGCGCGACGCTCGATGCACAGCGCGCACAGGCTGCACCCGACACGCCGATCTCGCGCGCGTTCGCCAATCGTGCGCCGGCGGTTGCCCAAGCGCACGAATCGTGCCGCGTCGTCGCATCGCGACTCGCGATGCTCGGGCTCGAGCGCCTGCCCGTCGTCGCCGACGAGCAATCGATGCGCATCACGGGCATCGTGTCGCGCAGCGACCTCATCAAGCCCGCGTTGCAGCACTTCGACGACGAACAGAAACGCGAGCGCTTCCGCCCGATCGTCCCGGCCAACCTGCGCGACATCGGCACGCGCAAGGCCGGCTGACCCACCGCGCCGCGCGGCACCCTCGCCGCGCACGACCCGCTCGCGTCACCTCTGCGCACGACGCGGCACGCCCGTCGCGTGCCGCCTCGCATTCCGTCGCGTCCCCTGTTTAAAGTTGGTTAACAATTCGACGGCCGAAAGTTTGTCATCATGGTGCCCATGCGACGGGGCCATCAATCAGCCATTCCACTGCGCGATCAAATAAAGAGTTGCGGCACGGCATGCACATGCATGCCGCTCGCCGCGACCATCACTTCACCACACGACCGGGCAGCGCGCCGACCACGCCGCGCATGACGTCGAACCGCACACGATGCATGCCGTGCCGCAGCAAAGTGCACAGCATCGGAGTCGCCATTTGGCAAGCGCGTTAACAACTTGTTTCGGAATAGCCGGAACCGTGCTTGTTCGATGCGATCTCACTTGCACGCAGTCCTGCTGCGCATCCCACTCAATCAATCACGACTCGAGGGAGATAACGTGAACGCGAAATACTTACCGCTCATCGCATTGACCGTGGCATTTTCTGCTCATGCAGCCGATTCTGCCCTCCAAAACGTGGGACAAAGCCAGAAGCCCGCCGATCAGGTCGCGCAATGCATCGCCAAGACCTGGGCCGACAAGTCGCAGCAACAAGTGACGTCGCAGTATGAACTCGCGAACGGCCTCGCCATGGCCGTGTATGCGCCGGGCCAGCAGCCGCCGAACGGCGCCGCGGCCGTCGTGCGCCCGGCCAACGCCGCGAATGCAAAGACGTGGGTTGGCTTCCGCGGCGGCGACGCATCGTCGGCCGGCGACATCAACGCCTGCCTGTAAGAGAACAGGCGCTCCGGATGGCCTTGCGCCATCCGCTTGTGACGAGCCCCGCTTCGGCGGGGCTTTTCTTTTGCTGCGCGCGTCTTACAGGTAGCTGCAGACGTAATCGAGCGTCTCGAGCACTTCGATGTCGAAACGGCTCTTGCCCGGCACCGAGAACGATTCGCCGGCGCCGTAGGTCTGCCATTCGCTGCTGCCGTCGAGCTTCACGCGGCACTTGCCGGCCTGCACTTCCATCAATTCGGGCGCATCGGTGCCGAAGTTGAGCGCGCACGGCAGGATCACGCCGAGCGTCTTGCGCGTGCCGTCCGGGAAGAGCACGGTATGCGACACGCACTTGCCGTCGAAATAGACGTTCGCGCGCTTGACGACCGATACGTTGTCGAATTGGGTTGCACTGGTCATGAAATGCCTCTGATTGCTGGATGCCGGATGGCGATGTGGTTGGAGGCCGGCCGGAGCGGCGGGCCGGCCGCTATGATACCGGCTCGCGCGGCAGACGCCGCAATGACGTGCCCGCTGCGCAAGCCACGTGCCCGCCGGGCGACGGCAACGCCGCACGCCCGATCGTGAGGATAACGACGCAACGACGGTCGCTGCCCGCGGGCGCAGGTTCACAGCAGCCCCTTGCGCCTCGCGGAATCGCGCAGGCAATCGAGCAGCATCGCCGCTGCCGGCGTCAGCGGGCTGTCGCGACGCGTGATGACCTGCACCGAGACGGCCGGCAACCGCTCGCGGATCGGCAGGACCGCGAACTGGTCGCGCGCCCACTCGCCCTGCAGCAGCTGCTCGGGCATCGACGCAATCAGGTCGCAGCCCATCATCAGGCTGCGCGCGAGCCCGAAGCTCGGGCATTCGACGACGCGCGCCGGCACCGGCAACCCGTAGGCGACGAACGAATTGAACAGCACCTGCGTCGAGCTTTCGGGCGACGGATTCATCAGCCAGTCGGCTTCGACGAGATCGGCGAGCGACGTGGCCGATGCGAGCGGATGCCCCTTGCGCGCGACGATCAGCGAACGGCTCGAATACAGTTCGGCGTGATCGAACTCGGCGGCCAGCAGTTCGGGCACGACGACGGCCACCGCGAAATCGAGCGAGCCGTCGTGAAGCCGCGGCAGCGCGACGCCCGGAAACCCCTCGACGATACTGACGCGCGCCACCGGAAAACGCCGCCGGAACGCGCGAAACGCATCGGGCAGGATCGTCACCGCGGCGGCCGGCGTGACCGCCGCCGCGACGGAGCCCGTCATCGCCCCTTGCGCCTGCTCGATGTCGTCGCGGGCGCGCTGCATTTCGGCGACGATCAGCCGCGCACGCACCTGCAACTGCTGGCCGAACGCGGTGAGCTGGACGCCGCGCGCGGTGCGCACGACGAGCGACACGCCGAGCGCGATCTCCAGTTCCTTGACCGCCTTCGTCAGTGCCGCCGGCGACACGTTCAGGCGCCGCGCGGCCGCGCGAATGCTCCCCTCTTCCGCGACGGTGACGAACGCTTTCAGCTGATGGTATTTCATGGCGGCGACGCGTGATCCGTGGAAACCCTGTGCTGCACGGCACACACCGGCTCAGGGTATTCCCGAGCGGCAACCGGTGGTGAGCACCAAAGCAATTTATCAGCTTCTGGTACGCAAAAGAAATTTATATGCTTGCTCGTCATATGTGCGTCAAACGCCCCAGCCGCCCCACAGGAGAGACCATGCTGCAAGCCGTGAACCCCGTCATCCTCGGTATCGCCGCGATCGCGCCCGAGCTGGTCGAGGTGCGTCGTCGCATCCACGCTCACCCCGAACTCGCATTCGAGGAAACGCTCACGAGCGACCTCGTCGCCGAGCTGCTCGCCGGCTGGGGTTACGACGTGCATCGCGGCATCGGCAAGACGGGCGTGGTCGGCGTGCTGCGCGAAGGGCAAGGCATACGCACGGTCGGGCTGCGTGCCGACATGGATGCACTGCCGCTCGCGGAAGCCACCGGCCTGCCGTACGCGAGCCGCCATGCGAACAAGATGCATGCGTGCGGCCACGACGGCCACACCGCGATGCTGCTGTGCGCGGCGCGCCACCTCGCTGCAACGCGCCAGTTCTCCGGCACGCTGAACCTGATCTTCCAGCCGGCCGAGGAAAACTTCGGCGGCGCGAAGGCGATGATGGACGACGGGCTGTTCGACCGTTTCCCGTGCGACGCGATCTTCGCGATCCACAACATGCCGGGCCGCGCGGCCGGCGACATGGCCTTCCGCACCGGCGCCGCGATGGCATCGGCCGACCGTGTGACGATTACGCTGCGCGGTGTCGGCGGCCACGGCGCGATGCCGCATTTCGCGCGCGATCCGATGTCGGCCGCGGGCAGCATCATGGTCGCGCTGCAGACGATCGTCGCGCGCGAGGTCGATGCGCAGCATGCGGCCGTGATCACGGTCGGCAGCGTGCAGGCCGGCGAGACCTTCAACATCATTCCCGAAACCGTCGTGATGAAGCTGTCGGTGCGCGCACTGAACGCCGACGTGCGCGCGCTGCTCGCGCGCCGCATCGAAGCGCTCGCGAAAGGCCAGGCGGAGAGCTTCGGCGTCACGGCGGAAGTCGATTACGACTACGGCTACCCGGTGCTCGTCAATCACGCGGAGCCGACTGCATTCGCGGCCGACATCGCGCGCCAGATGCTCGGCGCCGAGCGCGTCGAGACCGACGCCGCGCCGCTGATGGGCAGCGAGGATTTCGCGTTCATGCTCGAAGCGCGCCCCGGCTGCTACGCATTCATCGGCAACGGGATCGGCAGCAAGGGCGGCTGCATGGTGCACAACCCCGGCTACGACTTCAACGACGACATTCTCGCGATCGGCGCGAGCTACTGGGTTCGCATCGCCGAAGCCTGGCTCGCGGCCTGACGGCCCTTCATCCCATCGTTTCGCGCCAACCGGGGGAACCCCACATGGAAACGTCCGCCCTTTCGCTCGCCGGCACGCCGGTCGATGCTCGCGCCGCCGCGAAGAAACGCCGGCTGATCGCGGCCGCCGCCGTCGGCAACGCGCTCGAGTTCTACGACTTCACGGTCTACAGCTTCTTCGCGATCCTGATCGGCAAGCTGTTCTTTCCCGTGCATTCGTCGTTCGGGCAATTGATGCTCGCGGTCGCGAGCTTCGGTGTCGGCTTCGTCACGCGCCCGCTCGGCGGGCTCGTGATCGGCATGTATGCCGACCGCGCCGGCCGCAAGAAGGCGATGATCCTCACACTGCTGCTGATGGCGCTCGGCACCGCGACGATCGCCGTCGCGCCGACCTACGCGCAGATCGGCCTCGCCGCCCCGCTGCTGCTCGTGCTCGCGCGCCTGCTGCAAGGGTTCGCGTCGGGCGGCGAAGTCGGCGCGTCGACCACGCTGCTGCTCGAACAGGCGCCGCAGCACCGCCGCGGCTTCTACGCGTCGTTCCAGTTCTCGAGCCAGGGACTCGCCGCGCTCGCCGGTGCGCTGACCGGCGTCGCGCTGACATCGACGCTCAATGCCGCGCAGCTCGAAAGCTGGGGCTGGCGCGTCCCGTTCATCATCGGCACGCTGTTCGTGCCGCTCGGCTACTGGCTGCGCCGCACCGTCGAGGAAGTGCCGGCCGCCGCGCCCGCCGCCACGCATGACGAGCCGGTCGCATCGCTGCCGCTCGCCGACGTGCTGCGCCATCACGGCAAGGCCGTGTTCGCGGGCCTCGGCGTGACGATCGGCGGCACGTCGATCCACTACATCATCGTGTTCTACATGGCGATCTACGGCGTGCAGGTGTTGCATCTGCCGACCTGGCTGTCGATGACGGCCGGCTGCGTCGCGGGCGCGATCCTGATGCTCGTGACGCCGATCGGCGGCCACCTGTCCGACGTGTACGGGCGCAACCGGATCGTCTGGTGGACGCGCATCGCGCTGATGGCCGCGATCTACCCGGCGTTCATCGCGCTGAACCGCTGGCCGGGCGCCGCATCGCTGCTGTCGATCATCGCCGCGCTGTCGATCGTGCACGCGATCAACATCGGCGCGACGGGTGCGATGCTCGGCGAGCTGTTCCCGCGTGCGGTGCGTGCGACGGGCGGCGCACTCGTGTACAGCGTGGGCGTCGCGATCTTCGGCGGCTTCGCGCAGTTTTTCGTCACGTGGCTGATCGCTGCAACCGGCAATCCGAATGCGCCGGCGTGGTATGCGATTGGTTGCGGTGCGTTCACGCTGCTCGCGATTCGCTGCATGGACGAAAAAGCCGGGAAGGCACTCGACTGACCGGTGGGCGATGCGGGATGCGCGATTGACGCAGTGCGTGCGTATCGGGCATGATCGCTCCATGCGCCACACCACGACCACCTCCTCGACCACGACACGCACGACCGCCTTCGGCGGGCTCGTGCGGCGAGTGCGCGCAAGGTCGTAGCGCCACGATTCCTCACAGGCCCCGCCGGTTCCGGACGGGGTCTTGTCGTTTCTCCGTCCGTATCGGTCACTCAGGAGAAACGCCATGCCCGAAGTCTCTTCCCCGAAACGCGCACTGCTCGTCGTCGACATGCAGGTCGGCCTGTATCACGGCCCCGAGCGTCCGTACGACGGCGAACGTGTGCTCGCGAACATCAACCGGTTGATCGGTCGCGCGCATGAAGCCGGTGCACCGGTATTCGCGGTGCGGCACACCGGCCCCGCCGGTTCGTCGATCGCGCCCGACTCGCCGCTGACCGCACTGCTGCCTGAACTCGCAATCGATGCCGCACGCGATACCGTGTTCGCCAAGACGCAGTCGAGCTGCTTCACCGGCACGCCGCTCGCCGCATGGCTGCATGCGGCCGGCATCGGCGAGATCGTGATTGCGGGGATGAAGACGCAGTACTGCGTCGATACGACGTGTCGCGCGGCCGGCGATCTCGGTTTTCGCGCGGTGCTCGTGACCGATGCGCACACCTGCATGGATACGCCCGAACTGCCGGCCGAGCGGATCGTCGCGCATCACAACGCAACGCTTGGGGGCCCGTTCGCGACGCTCACCACGACCGAGGCATGCGCGTTCTGACCGGCACCGGTCACACCGTCAACGCAACAACGCACGGACGGCAACCGCCCGTGCGTTGTTGCGTGCAAGGCGTCTACCTTCGCCGCTCAGAACGTATGCATCATCCCCACATACGCCCCTGTCTGCGACTCGCCCGTCATCGGGCTCGTACCCGACGTCGCGTCGCGCGGCGTCGCGAGCAGCGAGAAGTTCGAGTTGCCGCCGTTGCGCACATACGCGACCGTGCCATACAGGAACGTGCGCTTCGACAGGTTGTACGTGGTGCCGAGCACGTACATCATCGCGTGCCCCGACGGATCGTGCGACGCGTCGCCGCCGCCGTCGCCCACCTTCACGTAGTAACCGCCGCCCGTCACGGCCCATTGCGGCGTCGCGGTGTAGGTCGCACCGAGCCAGTAGTGATCGGCGCGATCGGCCACCCCGGCCGGGCTGTCCGGCGCCTGGTAGTGCGTATACGCGCCCTGGATCTTGAACTTCGACACCTTGACGTTCGCACCGACGAAATATTCGCGCGACGCGGTGAAGATGTTGCTGAACTTGCCGTTGTTGTCGCGCAGCTCGTCGTAGATGCCGCGCACGTCGAGCACCGGCGAGTGGTACGAAATCATGATCCCGTCCGAGCGGCCGAAGTCGTCGGCCGCTCCATAGTTGAAGCCGCGCGACTGGTTGCCGAACGCGTATTGCGCCTGCACGTCGAAGCCGCCGATCACGGGGCTGTGATATTCGATGTTGTTGCTGGTCTGCTGCCAGTTGCGGCCGCGCACGAGCGATGCCGACGAAAACGCCTGCTGGACGAACGGGTCGAATTCCCACACCCCGTCGCTGTCGATGAACAGGTTTCGGCCGGCCTGCAGCTGGCCCCACGTGTCGCTCTTCAGCCCGACATACGCGCGCCGCGACCACATGCGCCCGCCGCCCGTCGTGCCGTTCATCACCTGGAACGCGGTCTCCAGGTTGAAGACCGTCGACAGCCCGCCGCCGAGATCCTCGAAGCCCTTCAAGCCGAACATGCTGGTGCCCCAGTCGCCGCCTTCGGCACTCCAGCGGGTCGCGCTGCCGCCGTTCGGCTGCGCGATGTGGTTCAGGTATTCGATGCCGCCGTCGATGCGGCCGTACAGCATCACGCTCGTCTGAGCAAAAGCGGCCGCCGGTGTGGCGGCCGCGATCAGCCATGCGAAATGTTTGAGTCGCAAAATGATGCCCCCTCGGAGTCTCGACCTTCCAGCGCGCGCCCCATGCGCGCGCCCCGGGTCCGTTTATCCGCGATCGATCGAGAAACGTCCGGGGCCCGCCGCGCAAAGCGCCAGCAGGCCGCCGGAGATCGCGATGTTCTTGTAGAAATGAATCATGTTGTTGATCTGCTCGCCGCCCGTCATCGTCCAGTAGTGGTGGCCGATGATGCCGGTGCCGATCGTATAGAGCGCCAGCAGCAGCGCGAGCGCGCGCGTCTGGAAGCCGACCAGGATCGCGACCCCGACGAACAGCTCCATCACGACGGAGATCGCGGCGGAAATGATCGGCGCGGGCGCGCCTTCCGAACCCATGAACGCGATGGTACCGGGGAAGTCGACGATCTTCTTCCAGCCGAACATCATGAACAGGATCACGAGCAGGATCCGGGCAAGCAGCAGCAGCACATCGCGCTGGGACGCGAGAAACGGTTGATTCGGTGTCATGGTGTCGATCAACGAAAGCGATGCGCATGGCGCAAATACGCCCGGCGCACCGGATTGCGAATGAACCAGGACGGGCGGCCGCCTGCGCCGCCCGTCCCGCTCTGCAACAACCGGCATCGGGCAACAACCCGATGTGCTGTGCTCCTCCTCTTGTCAGTTATCGCCCTGCTTCGTCGCGCGCCGCATCAGCGCAGCTTCGCGACGTCCTGCTCGGTCACCTTCGCGGCCGGATTGCCGAACTGCCCGGTCAGGTAGTTCGTCAGCGCGGCGATCTGCGCATCCGACAGCTCGTGGCGGAACGCCGGCATCCCGACGTCCTCGCTGCCGGCCTTGCGCTGCACGCCGTTCAGGATCACCTGCACGAGGTTGGTCGGATTCGGTGCGCCCACCGTCGAGTTGTGGAACAGCGGCGGGTAATAACCGTCCGGCGTGCCCTTGCCCTGCATCTGGTGGCAGGTCGCGCAGTTGCCGAGATACAGCCGCGCCGGATCGATGCCCGACGACGCGAGTGCGGCGCCGCGCAGCGTCAGGCCGTCCTCGGCCGGCTTGCCCCACGACGAGCGCGACTGCTTCGCATCGCCGCTGGCAACCGCCGGCACCGTGCGAATGTACGTCGAGATCGCGCCGATGTCGGCTTCGGTCATCTTCGAGAAGCTGTGCTCGATCGCCTCGGCCATCGGCCCGGCCGCCTGCGCGAGACCCGGCACGGTACCGGTGCGCAGGTACTGGACGAGCTGCTGCTGCGTCCAGCCGCCGATCCCCGCGTTCGGGTCGGACGTGATGTTGTAGCCGTCCCAGCCCGCCAGCACCGAACCCGACAGGAAGCTGCCGCCCGTCTCGTCGAGCGACTTCTCCTGCATCGCGATGCCGCGCGGCGTGTGGCACGTGCTGCAGTGCGCGAGGCCCTGCACGAGATACGCGCCGCGATTCCACTCGGCGCTCTGCGCCGGTTTCGGCTCGTACGCGCCGTCCTTCAGGAACAGCCAGTTCCAGATCTTCAGCGGCCAGCGCATGCTCAGCAGCGCGGGAATCTCGTTCTTCGGCGGCGCCTGCTTGACCGGCTCGACGCCGTGCATGAAGTACGCATACAGCGCCTGCACGTCGTCGTCGTTGATCTTCGCGTACGACACGTACGGCATCGCCGGATACAGGTTGTCGCCGTTCTTCGACACCCCGTGGCGCACCGCGCGCTCGAAGTCCTCGGCCGACCAGTTGCCGATGCCCGTCTCGGGATCGGGCGTGATGTTGCTCGTATAGATCTTGCCGAGCATCGGGATCGGCATGCCGAGACCGCCCGCGAACGGCTTGCCGCCCTTCGCGGTGTGGCAGGCCATGCAGTCGCCCGCGACCGCGAGGTATTCGCCGCGCTTGACCAGCGCCGGATCGGCCGCATCGGCCGCGCGTGCGAGGCCCGGCAGCGCGAGGCAGCCGGCGAGGAGGAAGGTGAGAGTAGATTTCCGCACGGTCAGACTTCCTTCTTCAGCGTGTCCGACATCCGCAGCGCAAGCGCCGCGATCGTCAGCGTCACGTTCACCGTACCGACGGTCGGCATCGTCGAGCTGCTCGAGATGAACAGGTTCGGATGGTCGAACGTGCGGCAGTCCTTGTCGACGACCGAGTCGCGTGCATCCGCGCCCATGATCGTCGCGCCCGTGATGTGGTTGTTCGGCGCGAACTCGTCGTTGAAGACGACTTCGGTGCCGCCCAGCACCTTCGCGGCCGTCGCGTAGACCTCGCGCGTGTGGACGGCGCCGCGCTTCACGTAGTCGTCGATCGCATAGGTGATCTCCGGGCGCGGGATGCCGACTGCGTCGGTGGCCGTCTTGCTCGGCACGATGCGGTTCTCGGGCTGCGGCAGGATTTCGTGGAAGCAGTCGAACTGCACGTAGCGCGCGGAACGATCGCGGATCTGCGCGTCGAGCTCCTCGGGCTTCATCAGCTTGCCGGCCTTGAAGATCTTCTGCGTCTCCTGGTTGATGCGCGACATGTTCGACAGGTGGATCTTCTTCGCGGCTTCGGTCGCGCGGAACGGGCCGTCGCGGAAGCCGATCAGCGACGTCATCTCCTGCGGGCCGCGGCCCGGCCACAGCTTCTCGTTCGCGTAGAACGACACGCCGGTGCCCGGGTGGTCCATCAGGTTGCGGCCGACCATGTCCGAGCTGTTCGCGACACCGTTCGGGAAATCGCGGTTCGCGGACATCAGCAGGATCTTCGGCGTCTCGATGCCGTTCGCGGCAATCACGAAGTACTTGCCTTCGACGCGATGGTCGGCACCCGTCTTGTCCTTGTAGACCGCGGCGGTGATGCGCTTGTCCGGCCCGGTTTCGAGCTTGTAGACGACCGCGCTGTCGATCAGCTTCGCGCCGGCCTGCTCGGCCTTCTCGACGTGCACGATGCCGTTGTACATCGCGCCGATCGGGCAGATCGGCATGCAGTTGTTGTTCCCGCAACAAGTGGGCCGGCCGTCGTACGGGCGGCTGTTGCGCGCGACCGGCTCGGTCACCACGTGGAACTTCGGGTCATAGCCGTTGAGCGCGCTCTTGATCGTCTGCTCGTTGAACGACAACGGCAGCGGCGGCATCGGGTACGGCTCCTTGCGCGGCGAGTACAGGTCTTCCTCGGGGCCCGGGCCCCACACGCCGAGTTCCTCCTCGGCGCGCTGGTACCAATGCTCGATGTCGTCGTACTGGATCGGCCAGTCGCGGCCGACACCGTACACGGTCTTCATCTTGAAGTCGTTCGGGATGAAGCGCCACGCCGACGCGGCCCAGTGCCACGTCGTGCCGCCCACCGCACGGATGTACTGCGAGTTGAACTTGTGCTCGCCCTTCAGGATCAGGTAGTCGTTCGGCGGGCCGTATTCCGGATGCGGCGCCCACGCGCTCGACGGGTACGGGGCCATGAAGTCGGTCTTGTCGACCTGGTTGCGGAAGCGCTCGACGATTTCCCAGCGCGGCATGCGCGGGCCGGCTTCCAGCAGGATCACGGACTTGCCCGCCATCGCGAGCTGGTGCGCGACGATCGCGCCTGCGACACCCGAGCCGACGACGACGACGTCGGCCTTTTGCGTATCGGTATCGGCCATCAGGCTTGCCTCTCGATCGGTTTGTCGGCCCAGAAGCCGGGTTTGTTGGGGCAATACGACGGGATCACGAGCGTATCGGACACGACGCTGAACATTAATGCTTCTTCGTAGGTAATCACGACGTTGTCGACGATGCCGAGATACCACGCTTCAAGAATCTTCAGCGCGAGTGTTTCCTGATCGGGATTCAGCGAACCGGACGCGAGTGCGCCGGCGAGTTGCGGCAGGCTGTCGGCGGTCTTGAACGAACCCTTCTGCAAGGCCTGCAGGAAGCGCTGGCCGAGCACGCGGCTCAGCCCCTTCTTGCCTGTCAATGCTTCGGAGAGCGTCATGAACGTATCGAGCGGCGCGGTGCCGGGATCGTCGGCGAGGGCCCGCAACGCCAGCGAGCCCGTGAGGCCCGCCGCCGTCAGCGCCAGTGCGCCCTGCAGCCATTGACGCCGAGTGATGCCTGTTACGGCTGCGTCGCCAGTGCGACGCGAGTGGGGAGTGTTGTCGTTGTGCATGTTTCCTTTTCTCTCGAACACCGGATTCGGGAAAACCACGCTTGATATTTCTCAAACATTGGCGCGGACCTGAAATGTACGCGCACAAATCGGATCGAACAATCTTTTTATAGTCCATTAAATGTTCCGCAATCCGAGACAATCGACATTTCGCTGCTTTTTTGTATCGTCGGCGCGACAAAGTTGCGGCCGACGCACCCATGTCGTACACCGGCGACACACTGACTGCGCGCGACGATGCAGGCGCATGTCGGTCGGTTAGAATCGCGTGCAATCAAACAGAAAGCTTCCCTCCGAGGGCGATCGAGCGATGAAGCAGCACGACAAACAGAACAAAACGGAACGCATCCACCACACCACCCGGCTGCTCTGGCGCCTTGGCGCCGTCGCGGCGCTCGGCGGCGCCACGGCACTGTCGCTGCATGCGGGCGCGGCCCGCACGGTGAGCGTCTCGCCGCAAGGCACCGTCACCGAAGTCCGGCAGAGCGTCGTCAAGTTCGACGAACCGATGGTCGCGTTCGGCTCGGCGTCCGCGCCGAATCCCGCACGCGTCACCTGCAACGATTCCGCGGCCGCGCGCGGCCAGGGTCACTGGCTCGACGACAAGACCTGGGTTTACGATTTCGAAAACGACCTGCCGCCCGGCGTGCGCTGCTCGGTCGCGCTCAACGACGCGTTGCGTTCGGTCGCCGGCAATGCGGCCAGCGGCCCGCGCCGCTTCACGTTCCAGACGGGCGGCCCGTTCCCGGTGAACGTCCGCCCCGGCTCGCGCGAGATCGAGGAACACCAGGTATTCGTGCTGAAGCTGAACGGCCCGGCCGAACCGCGTTCGGCGCTCGCGAACATCTGGTGCGAAGCGGCCGGCATCGGCAACCGCATTCCCGTCACGGCCGCCGACGATGCGCGCAACGCGCTGCTCGATCACTTCGGGCTGAAGAAGGATGCCGCGCGCGTGCTGACGCTGTCGTGCGCGCAGGCGCTGCCCGCGAGCGCAAAGATGCAGCTCGTGTACGGCAAGGGCGTCACGAGCCCGAGCGGGATTCCGAACGAAACGGAACGGCGCTTCGATTTCACCGTGCGCGCACCGTTCGCCGCGAGCTTCTCGTGCGAACGCGAGAACGCGAAGGCGCCCTGCACGCCGCTGCGCCCGCTCACGCTGTCGTTCAACGCGCCGATCTCGCGCAAGAACGCCGAGGCGATCAAGCTGCGCGGCCCTGACGGTTCGCTGTCGCCGACCTTCGCGGCCGACGACAAGAGCGAGGAAGTCACCACCGTCACGTTCAACCCGCCGCTGCCCGAGCAGGCCGGCCTGACGGTCGAATTGCCGTCGGGCCTGCGCGACGTGACCGACCGGCCGCTGTCGAACGCCGACCTGTTCCCGCTCGCGACGCGCACCGCGCCGATGCCGCCGCTCGCGAAGTTCTCGTCGGGCACCTTCGGGATCGTCGAGCGCTTCGCCGAACCCGATACGCCCGCGCTCGTGCCCGTCACGCTGCGCAACGTCGAGGCCGACCTGCATATCGACGGCCTCAACACCCAGGGCGCGCAGTTCTCGAACCTGAAGGTCGACGACGACACCGCGATTCGTCAGTGGATGCGCACCGTCGACCGCTTCGACAACTGGTCGATGACGGCCGGCTCGATCGACAGCCAGATTCCCGGCCTGCTCGAACGCAAGGGCCAGCACCCCGTCTACGTGCCGCGCGAGGCCGGCGAGAAGGCGCCCGCACCGAAGGATCGCCGCATCGACGTGCGCTCGCTGACCCTGCTCAAGGGCCAGCCCGGCGTGCAGGCGCTGACGCTGCCGAAGGCGGACCCGAAGGCGCTGCGCCCGTTCGAGGTCGTCGGCGTGCCGATCGACAAGCCCGGCTTCTACGTGCTCGAACTCGCGTCGCCCGCGCTCGGCCGCTCGCTGCTCGCGAAGCCGTCGAGCATGTACGTGCGCACCACGGTGCTCGTCACCAACCTCGGCGTGCACCTGAAACAGGGCCGCGAAAACAACCTCGTGTGGGTCACGACGCTCGACAAGGGCAAGCCCGTGCCGAACGCGCAGATCCGCGTGTCGGACTGCAACGGCGACGAAATCGCATCCGGCACGACCGATGCGCAGGGGCTGCTGAAGATCGACGGCGCGTTCGAATCGAAGCGCGCTTGCAACTCGTCCGACTCGGAACAACGCTTCGACGACTACTTCGTGTCGGCCCGCGTGAACGATCCGAAGACGGGCCCCGACATGGCGTTCGTCAGCTCGGGCTGGAACCGCGGGATCGAATCGTGGCGCTTCAACGTGCCGACCGATACCGACAGCGCCCGGACCGTGCGCGCGCATACGGTGTTCGACCGCACGCTGCTGCGCGCGGGCGAAACCGTGTCGATGAAGCACTTCATCCGGTCCGAGACGCTGCAGAGCCTCGCGTTCCCGTCGCAATACCCGACCCGCGTGACGATCCGGCATCTCGGCACGGGCCAGACCTACAAGCTGCCGCTCACATGGGCGGCCGACCACAGCGCGGACTCGCAGTTCACGCTGCCGGCCGCCGCGAAGCTCGGTGAATACAGCGTCGAGCTCGAAGGCGGCCCGGAAGACTCGCCCACGTCCACCTACTACAGCGGCAGCTTCCGCGTCGAGGCGTTCCGCCTGCCGGTCCTGAAGGGATCGATCGGCGCGCGCGACGCGCAGAAGAGCCCGCTCGTCGCCGTGAAGGAGGCGCCGCTCGCGGTGCAGATCGACTACGTGTCGGGCGGTGGCGCATCGAACCTGCCCGTGCAGGTGTCGGCGCTGATGAAGTGGGCATCGCCGCCGTTCGCCGATCGCTTCGAGGATTTCAGCTTCACGCCGTATCGCCCCGACACGAGCGACGGCAATGCCGACGACGATTCGCAGGACGGCGACAACGCGTCGTCGTCGAACAACGATCCCGACGCGACGAAGCTGATCGCCGACAAGCTGCCGCTGACGCTCGACCGCAACGGTGCGGGCTCGGTCACGCTGAAGGGCCTGCCCGACGTCGACGCACCGAAGCGCATCGCGCTCGAAGCGACGTTCGCGGACCCGAACGGCGAAGTGCAGACGATTCGCGGCGACACGATCCTGTGGCCGGCCGCGGTGGTGGCCGGCATCAAGGCGGGCCGCTGGGTCTCCGTCGGCCAGCGCGTGCCCGTGCAGGCGCTGGCGGTCGACCTGCAAGGCAAGCCGCGCGCGTCGGTGCCGATCGAGATCAAGGGCGTCGCGCGCATCACGACGTCGTCGCGCAAGCGGATGGTCGGCGGCTTCTATGCGTACGACAACAAGAGCGACACCCGCGACCTCGGCGTGCTGTGCTCGGGCAAGACCGACGACAAGGGCCGCATGGCCTGCGACGCGACGCTCGAGCAGGCCGGCAACGTGCAGCTGATCGCGGTGGCCAAGGACGGCGACGGCCGCACGTCGAACGCGTCGACCTCGGTATGGGTCACGCGCGAAGACGAACTCTGGTTCGGCGGCGACAACACCGACCGGATCGACGTGATCCCCGAGAAAACCTCGTACGAACCGGGCGAAACCGCCCGCTTCCAGGTGCGCATGCCGTTCCGCTACGCGACCGCGCTGGTGGCGGTCGAGCGCGGCGGCGTGATGGAAACGCACATCGTCGAACTGAACGGCAAGAACCCGACGGTCGACCTGAAGGTCGGCGACACGTGGGGGCCGAACGTCTATGTGTCGGTGCTCGCGCTGCGCGGCCGGATTCGCGAGGTGCCGTGGTACTCGTTCTTCACGTGGGGCTGGAAGGCACCGGTCGAATGGGCACGCGCATTCTGGCGCGAGGGCCGTCACTATGAGGCGCCGACCGCGTTCGTCGACCTGTCGAAACCCGCGTTCCGCTATGGCCTCGGCGAGATCAAGGTCGGCACCGGCGTGCACCGTCTCGGCGTGTCCGTGACGACCGACGCGACGCGCTACACCGTGCGCAGCAAGGCGCAGGCGCACGTGAAGGTCACGCTGCCGAACGGCCAGCCCGCGCCGGCCGGCACGCAGATCGCGGTCGCGGCCGTCGACGAGGCGCTGCTCGAACTGATGCCGAACAACAGCTGGGACCTGCTCGACGCGATGCTGCGGCGACGCGCGTACGGCGTCGAGACGGCCACCGCGCAGATGGAAATCGTCGGCCGCCGCCACTTCGGCCGCAAGGCCGTGCCGGCCGGCGGCGGCGGCGGCAGCGCGCCGACGCGCGAGCTGTTCGACACGCTGCTGCTGTGGAATCCGCGCGTGACGCTGGACGCCAACGGCAGCGCGACCGTCGAGGTGCCGCTGAACGACGCGCTCACGCGCTTCCGGATCGTCGCGATCGCGGCGGTCGGCCCCGACCGCTTCGGCACCGGCAGCACGTCGATCCGCAGTACGCAGGATCTGCAGCTGATCTCCGGCCTGCCGCCGCTCGTGCGCGAAGGCGATGCGTTCCGCGCGCAGGTCACGCTGCGCAACACGACCGACCGCGCGATGCAGGTCGTCGTGACGCCGCGCGTGACGGGCCTCGATGTCGCACCGCAAACCATCTCGCTGGCGGCCAATACGGCAACCGAAGTCGCATGGACGATCACCGTGCCCGAGCAGGCGCTCGACGCGGCCGGTGCGCTGAACTGGCGCATCGAAGCGACCGAACAAGGCGGCAAGCGCGCGTCCGACGCGCTGGCGGTCGCGCAGAAGGTCGTGCCCGCGCTGCCGGTCACGGTACAGCAGGCGACGCTCGCGCAGGTCGACGGCACGCTGACGGTGCCGGTGGCCTCCCCGGCCGGCGCCGCGAACAACGCGCAAGGCTTGCCGCGCGGCGGCATCGCCGTGTCGCTGCAGTCGAAGCTCGCCGACGGACTGCCCGGCGTGAAGCGCTGGTTCGAGCGCTATCCGTACCGCTGCCTCGAACAGCAGACGTCGCGCGCGATCGGCCTGCGCGATCCCGCGCAATGGCAGGCGCTGATCGCCCGCATGCCCGTCTATCTCGACAGCGACGGGCTCGCGAGCTACTTCCCGCCGTCGTCCGACGATTCGCACGCCGGCAGCGCGACGCTGTCGTCGTACCTGCTCGTGGTGTCCGACGAGGCGAGCCGTCTCGACCCGCGCTTCGCGCTGCCGGAAGACCTTCGCACGCAGCTCGAAGCCGGGCTCGCGCGCTTCGTCGACGGCCGTCTCGAGCGCAACACGTGGGCGCCGCGCCAGGATCGCGACCTCCGCAAGCTCGCCGCGATCGAAGCGCTGTCGCGCTACGGCGCCGCGCAAGGACGCATGCTCGGCTCGATCGAGATCGCGCCGAACCAGTGGCCGACGTCGGCGGTGATCGACTATCACGCGATCCTCACGCGCGTGAAGGACATCCCGCAACGCGACGAGAAACGCGCGCAGGTCGAGCAGATCCTGCGGGCACGCCTCACGTACCAGGGCACGCAGCTCGTGTTCTCGACCGCGCGCGACGACGACCTGTGGTGGCTGATGACCAGTAACGAGACCAACGCGGCCCGCCTCGCGCTGGAATTCGCCGGCGATCCGGCGTGGAAGGACGAGATGCCGCGCGTGACGGCCGGCCTGCTCGCCCTGCAGCGCCAGGGCGCATGGCAGACGACCACGTCGAACGCGCTCGGCCTGCTCGCGGTCGAGCGCTTCTCGCGCACCTACGAGAGCACGCCGGTTGCCGGCGCGACGAAGGTCGCGCTCGGCGGCGACGAGCGCACGATCTCGTGGTCGCAGGCGCCGGCACCCGCGCCCGCCGACCCGGCTGCATCGACCACGCAAGCCACCCCGGCCACCCGCGCCGCCGCGGCCCGCAGCGTGATGCTGCCGTGGCCGCGCGCGTCGCAGGCACCGGCCACGCTGTCCGTCACGCAAGACGGCACCGGCCGCCCGTGGGCCACGATCGAAAGCCTCGCGGCCGTGCCGCTGCGTTCGCCGTTCGCGGCCGGCTACCGGATCACGAAGACCGTCACGCCGGTGTCGCCCGCCGTCAAGGGCGTGCTGACGCGCGGCGACGTCGTGCGCGTGCATCTCGACATCGACGCGCAGAGCGACATGACGTGGGTCGTCGTCAACGATCCGGTTCCGGCCGGTTCGACGATCCTCGGTTCGGGCCTCGGCCGCGACTCCGAAGCCGCGACGCAGGGCGAGAAGACGCCGGACGGCGCCTGGCCGGCGTTCATCGAGCGCGACTTCGACGGCTACCGTGCGTACTACGACTATCTGCCGAAGGGCAAATTCTCGGTCGAGTACACGGTGCGGCTGAACAACGTCGGCACGTTCGGGCTGCCGCCGACGCGTGTCGAGGCGCTGTACGCGCCGTCCGTGTACGGCCTGTGGCCGAACCCGCCGATGACCGTGAAGCCGGCCGACGCGGGCAAGTAACGAGTACGCGATGATCGATCAGGTATTGCCGCGGCCGGCGCGTTTCGCCGGCCGCGTATTCGTCGCCGTCGTGCTGGCCGCGCCGCTCGTCGCGCATGCGCTGCCGGGCTACGACGAAGTGCGCCGCAACTGGCGCAGCTCCGACTGGGTGCTGCTCGCGCGCGACGGCACGCCGCTGCAGCGCACGCGCGTCGACCTCACCGAACGGCGCGGCGACTGGGTGTCGCTCGCGGACGTGTCGCCCGCGTTTCGCGAGGCGATCGTCGTATCGGAAGACAAGCGCTTTTACGAACACAGCGGCGTCGACTGGCGCGGCATCGCCGGCGCCGCGTGGGGCAACCTGTGGAACGAACGCACGCGCGGCGCGTCGACCGTCACGATGCAGCTCGCCGGGCTGCTCAGCGATTCGCCGCGCCGGTCGGGCCAGCGCTCGCTGCCGCAGAAGGCCTCGCAGGCCGTCAACGCGCTGCTGCTCGAACGCGGCTGGCGCAAGGACCAGGTGCTCGAGGCATACCTGAACCTCGTGCCGTTCCGCGGCGAGACGATCGGCCTCGCCGCGCTGTCTCAGGTGCTGTTCGGCAAGGCACCGTCGGGCCTCGACGCACGCGAAGCCGCGATCGCGGCCGCGCTCGTGCGTGCGCCCAACGCCACGCCCGCGAAGGTTGCCGAGCGCGCGTGCCGGATCCTGCGCGACATGCACGCGGAGCCGGCCTGTGCTTCGCTCGACGGCTACGTGCAGCTGGTCACCGCGCGGCCGGCCAGCGCCGCGCGCGACGACGGCGCCGCCCTCGCCCCGCACTTCGCGCGACGCATCGCGGCCGAGGTCCGGCCGGCGGCCGGCGCGCAGGTGCGCACGACGCTCGACGCGCCGCTGCAGCGCTTCGCGCGCGACACGCTGATGCGCGCGCTGACCGAACTCAACGCGCCCGCGCACCGGCGCAACGTGCAGGACGGTGCGGTCGTCGTGATCGACAACGCGACCGGCGAGATTCGTGCATGGGTCGGCTCGTCCGGCGCGCTGTCGAGCGCGCGCGACGTCGATGCCGTGCTCGCGCCGCGCCAGGCCGGCTCGACGCTCAAGCCGTTCCTGTACGCGCAGGCGATCGACGAGAAACGGCTGACGGCCGCGTCGCTGCTCGACGACGCGCCGATCAACCTCGCCGCCGGCGGCGGCCTGTACATCCCGCAGAACTACGACAAGGATTTCAAGGGCTGGGTGAGCGTGCGCAGCGCGCTCGGCGGCTCGTTGAACGTGCCGGCCGTGCGCACGCTCGTGCTCGTCACGCCGCACCGCTTCGCGCGCACGCTGACCGCGCTCGGCCTGCCGCTCGCGCAGGAAGGCGACTACTACGGCTTCAGCCTCGCGCTCGGCAGTGCGGACGTCACGCTGCTGTCGCTGACCAACGCGTACCGCGCGCTCGCGAACGGCGGCGTCGCCCGCCAGGTCGTCGACCGGCTGGTGCCGGCACCGGCATCCGGCGCATCGGCCGCCTCGCCCGCCCGCGCGGCCGACGGCACGCGCGTGTTCAGCGAGGCAGCCAGCTTCGTCGTGACCGACATCCTTTCCGACAACAACGCGCGCGTGCGCACGTTCGGCTTCGACAATCCGCTCGCGACGCGCTTCTTCTCGGCAGTCAAGACCGGCACGAGCAAGGACATGCGCGACAACTGGACCGTCGGTTTCACGTCGCGCTATACGGTCGGCGTGTGGGTCGGCAATGCGGACGGCTCGCCGATGTGGGACGTGTCGGGCGTCACGGGCGCGTCGCCGGTGTGGTCGGCCGTCGTCGGCTACCTGCACCGCGACGTGCCGAGCCGCGCGCCGCGCGCGCCGGCCGGCGTCGAGACGCGCCGCATCACCTTCGAGCGCGACATCGAACCGTCACGCAACGAGTGGTTCGTCGCGGGCACGGCGGTCGACACGATCCGGCTCGCCGCGCCCGTCACGCCGGGCAAGGACGGCGCGCGTGCGCCGCTGACGATCGGCACGCCGACCGACGGCACGATCTTCGCGATCGACCCGGACATTCCGCCGAAGAATCAGCGGATCTGGTTCGAGCGCTCGGCCGGGCACGCCGCGAAGTTCGCGTGGCGGCTCGACGACAAGGTGATCGGACATGCCGACCGCATCGCGTGGATGCCGTGGCCGGGCCGGCACCGGCTCGAACTCGTCGATGCGCGCGGCAATGTTGCCGACGCGATCGGCTTCGAGGTGCGCGGCGCGTTCGCGAAGGCGGCCGCGCGCAAGCCCTGAATGCGCGCTTCGGTCGGACGTTTCGACCTGACGCTCCGGCCTTACTCGCCGGCCGTGTTTGCCTTTGCCGGCTGCGGCTGCGACTGCGCGGAGAAATCGAGTGCCGGCGCGGTCGAAACCGCCGCTTCGTTCGCGACGCTGAAATTCGGGCGCGGCTGGTAGCCGAAGATCTTCGCGATCACGACGCCCGGGAACTGGCGGATCTGCACGTTGTAGTGCTGCACCGTCTTGATGTAGCGGCCGCGCGCGACCGCAATGCGGTTTTCCGTGCCTTCGAGCTGGGTCTGCAGGTCGCGGAACGCTTCGTTCGCCTTCAGCTCCGGATAGCGCTCGGACACCACCATCAGCCGGCTCAGCGCCCCGGACAGCTCGCCCTGCCGCTGGTCGAACGCCGCGAGCGCGGCCGGGTCCTTCGCCATCTCCGGCGTCATCTGCACGCTGCCCACGCGCGCACGGGCCGATGCCACCTCGGTCAGCACGCGCGCCTCGTGCGACGCGTAGCCCTTCACCGACGCGGCGAGATTCGGCACGAGGTCCGCGCGGCGCTGATACTGGTTCAGCACTTCGGACCATGCGGCATTGATGTCCTCGTCGGACGACTGGATCGCGTTGTAGCCGCACCCCGCGAGCGGGGTCAGCACGCAGCACACGAGCAGGATTCGAAACCATTTCATCATGGGTTGTTTCCGGTTGAACGCTCCGGGTGGAGCGGCAGGTGAAAGGAATCAGGCGCGCAGGCAGGCTGCGCGCGCACGCTACCAGCGGCCCGATGCGCCGCCACCGCCGCTCGACCCGCCGCCGCCGCGAAACGAATCGGAACCCGATTGCGACCGGGAGCCGGACGAGGATGACGACGAAGACGAGCCACTGCCCGTCAGCTTCGCCCAGATCACGGCGAGTACGCACAGCACGCCGAAGATGCCGGACAGCACTTCCCCGACCGAATAGTCCATTTCGCGCCCGATCGCGACGATCATGAACAGCGTCCCGCCCACGATCGCGGTGATTTTGCGCACGCGCGCCGACAGGAACAGGTTGATGCCGAGCAGGCACGGCCCGACACCGGCGGCCGCCGGAACGAACGCCGCGGCGCCCAGCATGGCTTCGAGATTGCCGTTGAAGATCGCGCCGACCGGCAGCATCACGACCGGCACGACGGCCGCCACGAGCCAGGCGGCCAGGAGCGCCACCCTGCGGCGCAGCTTGCGCCACTGCGCGACCACGCCGAGCACGACGTTGGCAACCCCGAGCAGGAACCAGAACCGCACGCCGCCCGTGTTCGGGCGTTTCCGCTCGGGCAGGCCGTTCGACTGGTATTTTTCGCCGCCGGCTCGCGCGTCGCGGGGCGGCGGGTTCGCGGCATCCGTCGCGGTCGCCGCGGCCGTTTCGTATGCTTCGTCGCGCCCGCCGAACGCCGTGGCGGGTGCAGGCTGCTCCGGCGCGGCGACGTCGGCCGGCATCATTTCGTGCGTCAGCGCGTCCAGCGCATCGCTGATGCCGGCTTCAATGCGGTTCTCGCGGAATGCCGGCACGATCCGCTCGCGAATGATCCGGCCCGCGACGATGTCCGGAATCGTGCCTTCGAGCCCGTAGCCGACTTCGATCCGCACGGTATGGTCGTTGAGCGCGGCGACGAGCAGCAGGCCGTTGTTGACCTTGGCCTTGCCGAGTTTCCATTGGTCGAACACGGTGGTCGCAAACTGTTCGATCGTCGATTGTCCGGTCGACCCGACCAGCAGGATCGCGACCTGTACGCCGAGCCGTTGTTCGAGCGCGGCGAGGCGGTCGGTCAGCTCGGAGGCGCAGGCCGCGCTCAGCACGCCCGTCGTGTCCGTCACGCGGCCTTTCAACGGCGGTGCGGCTTCCGGCTTCGAGGCAACCGGATAGGCTGCGGCGGCGGCCACGTGTGTGCAGGCCGACCGGGCCGGGGTGGCAAGCGTGGCGGCCATGGACGCCGCGACGGCAACGCTGCCATCTTCGGCCGGCGCCGCGATGGCCGTGCCGCCGAACAGCAAGATCGCGCCCGCGAGCAAGGCAGCGGCCTTCCGGAAGCCGGACCTGCCGGTCACGCCCCTGGTGCCGCGTGGGTGCCGAATGCCGGTTCGGGCCGTGCCTGCCCGCGATGCCGGATCGCCTTCGCCGCCCGGCGCGCACGGCCGGCCCGTCTGTCGTTTCGAATTCATGTCGGAAACGGCGCGCCGGCTCCATCGGGAACGGCACGTTCTCTCGTCGTTTTTAATCGTCCCGCAGCATAACCAATTGTGAAAGGAACTGAAAGGTTTCCGGCCGACTTCCGGATCTCGTCATTTCAGCGTGCCGCTGCACGACGCGCTCGTCGTCAGGCCGCGTCCGGCCGCAGGCCGGCCAGACGACCGAAACGGGCAAGCAGTGCACCGCTTCGGGACATAGAATGTGAACGACGCCGCACCGTCGGCGCCTGCCGGTTGCCCCACTCTCCTCAAGGCCAGCGACCATGAACCTGCACCCCAGGCGTTTCATCCGCCCCGCGCTGGGCACGCTCTGCCTCGCCACCCTCGCAGCGCTTCAGGCGTGCAACGGCGATGCCTGCTTCGGCGTGGATGTCTGCTTCAACAACAACAACAACACGCAAACCGTCGCGCTGTCGGGCACGGCCGCGACGGGCGACGCGCTCGCGAGCGCGCAGGTGACGGTCAGCTGCGTGACGGGCTCGGCGACGACGCTGACGGACGGCGGCGGCAACTACCGCGTGACGGTCAATGCCGCGCTGCCGTGCGTCGTCACCGTGACGTCGGGCGGCACGAGCCTGCATTCGCTCGCGTACGCGGGCGGCACGTTCAATACGACGCCCGAGACCGAGCTGATGCTGGCCTATCTCGCCGCCCAGCTCGGCACGAACACCGCCGCATTGATCGGCAATTTCCAGGGCAATCCGCGCTACCAGCAGGCGATGAACAGCGCGAACACCGTACAGGCCGCGCAATCGGCCGTGGTGACGAACCTGCAGCAGCGCTATTCGGTCACGCTCACGGCGCCGGCGTTCCTGACCACGTCGTTCACGGTCGGGCAACCGGGTGTCGACAGCGATCTCGTCGCGCTCGCGAAAGCCGGCGCGATCGACGCGAACGGGATGCCGGATCCGGCTGCGGTTTCGCTGCTCACGCAGGCCGGCGCGACGCATCCGCTTTGACAAGCGGCCGGCGGCGGGAAGAACGTCGCCCGTTACTGCCTGGTATCACGCGTCAGCCGCGCGCTTCGGGCGCGTCGTCGGCCAGCAGCGCCCACCGTTCGTGGTCGCGCCATGCGCCGTCGATGCGCAGATAGCGCGGAGAAAACCCCTCTTTCGTGAAGCCGAGCCGCCGAACCAGCGCAATCGACGCATGGTTGCCCGGCTGGATGTTCGCTTCGAGCCGATGCAGCCCGAGTTCGCCGAACGCGACACCGATCGCCGCGCGCATGGCGTCGGTCATCAGCCCCTTGCGGCTGAACGCCACCATCCCGTAGTACCCGAGATACGCGCTCTGGAACACGCCGCCGACGATCTCGTTGAGGTTCACCACGCCGACCACCGCCCCGGACGTACGCTCGCGCGCGACGAAGCCGACGTTCGGCCCCGTCAGGCAGCGGCCGAACCACTGGTCGAATCCCGCCTGGTCGGTGAACGAGTCGACCCACGGCAGATGATGGTTCCGGCTCGCGCGATTGGCGGCGATCAGGTCGGCGGCGTCGGTTCGGGCGACGCGGTTCAGCAGGATTGGGTTCATGGGGCGGTCGACAGGCGGCATTTACGCGGCCTCCCCACGCCCGCACGCGACGGGCGCGGCCTCGGCCTGCTGCTGCGACAGGTACCGCAGCAACTTGGTGACCATCCACACGACGATGCAGGACAGCGCGACGAAGAAGACCGCGAGCGGCGTCAGGACATGGATCGACACGAAACCGGCCAGCCCCATCATCGCGGACGACACGAGCAGCAGCGCGCATCCGAGGATCGCGCTCGTCAGGCCGGCGATATGCGGAAACAGCGAATTGCCCTTGGCCATCAGCGTCGGGTACATCGCGCCCGCGCAGAAACCCATCACGAGCACCGGCGTCGCGAGCGTCCACACGCGCAGCCCGACGGTCAGCGCCAGCACCAGCATCGCGACCGATGCCCCTGCCATCACGCGCGCGCCGATACGCAGCCGTTGCTCGGCACTCGGCAGCCCGCGGCCGTGAATGCGGTTCGACAGCCCGCCGAGGAAATACATGAGCCCGATGCCGAGCGCGAGATAGCCGAAGAAGGTCGGCGGCTTGTGCAGCGTGGTCTGCACCATGAACGGCCCGACGATGTTGAACACCAGCAGGATGCTGTAGCACAGCCCCTGTGCGAGGAAGCAGCTCTGGAACACCGGGCTCGCCAGCACCTTGCCCGCGTTCGTCATCAGCGTGCGCGGCTCGAGATGCACCGGCTTCGGCAAGGTTTCGCGGTATCGCCACAGCAGTGCCCACATCACCAGCGAGTACACCAGCAGGAACACGAGGCACGCGCGCCAGCCGAACCATTCCTGCAGGTGCGCGCCTATCACCGGCGCGATGATCGGCGCGAGCCCCCACGCGATCGACATGTACGTGAACGCGTGCATCAGCGCCTGGCCGGAGAACGAATCGGTGATGATCGCCTTCGCGAGCAGGTTGGTGGTCGCGATCCCGAAACCCTGCAGGCAGCGCGCCAGCACGAACGTCTCCAGGTTCTGCGCGCCGAGCGACAGCAGGCAGCCGATCGTGTAGATCACGAGCCCGAACGCCAGCACGCGCTTGCGCCCGTATGCGTCGGCGACCGGCCCGAAGATGAGCTGGCCGAGCGCGTAGGCGGCCATGTAGCCGGACACGCTCGACTGGATCGCCTGCGGCGTGGTCGCGAACGACCGTGCCATGTCGGGCAGCGCAGGCACGTAGATGTCGATTGCGAGCTGGCCCGCGGACGCGAACAGGCAGATCAGGAACAACAGGAAACGCGGCGAGTTCGACTCGCGCGCGGAGTTGAGCGTGGCGTTCATGACGGCTGGGGAGGATTCTGACGGCGGCGACACGCGCCCGCATGTTCGAATTACGAACAGCCGTGCGCAGTCAATTGCGTATTGTGCCTGTTGTTGCGCAGCGCGACCGGAATCCCATGGAATCGGCGAGGTTGAAATGCCGATTGCGGCACAGCCGGACGCGCGCGAGCCGGAACGCGCCACCTCTCCTGCCGTCTCCGTACTTTCCGCTGATTGACACACCTCCCCGCCTTCGCCCTATACTCCCCGAAGCGCCGACAAATTGTTGAACAATCAAACATGAAAATCGACGCCTGACCGGCCACCACAAAGGGTGACGACCGGATTGCCGCACTTAACAACCTTCCCCGAGAGCACCGCGTCATGCCGAACTACCCCGCCGCCTACCAGGTCACCAAGGGTTCCGTCCTGAACGTCGACCACGCCTTTTATTCCGCGATCGCCCAGCGCCAGGACGCGCGCGAACGAATCGCGTCGCACGTCGTGCCGATCCGCAGTGGCTTCGCGTGGACGGTGCCGGCGGGCCACGTGTTCCGGATCGTCACGCTCGAAGGCCCGCAAGTCGCCGACTTCAACATGTGGAACCTGCACAATCCGCGCGAACGCATGTGGGCATCGCGCACGCGCCAGTTGCAGGCAGCGCACGTGACGACGTTCGACCGGCTCTGGTCGACGCTGCCGTACCTGCGCCCGATGGTCACGATCACCGACGACACGCTCGCCGGCTATGGCGTCGACAGCGACGGCGGCCGCGTGCACGACCTGCTCGGCACGCGCTGCGACCCGTACGTGAACAAGCTACTGACCGGCGAGGATTTCCATTTCCACTGCCACTCGAACCTCGTGCGCGCGGTCGCGCCCTACGGGCTGACCGAATTCGACGTGCACGACGTGCTCAACGTGTTTCAGTGCACGGGCCTGAACGACGCCGACAAGTACTTCATGAAGGCCTGCCCCGCGAAACCGGGCGACTACCTCGAGTTCTTCGCGGAAATCGACGTACTGTGTGCGATGTCCACGTGTCCGGGCGGCGACCTGTCGGTACCGATGTGGGGGCCGGACGCGCGCGACCCGATCGACGTGTGCCGGCCGCTCGGCGTCGAGGTATACCGGCTCGACCCGAGCCTGCTCGAAGGCTGGTCGCAGCCGCCCGTCGCGACTTATCGCGGCCAGCACGGGATGCAGCCGCCGCAGGCCGAGTGGCAGCACGACAAAACGGCGTAACCCGGCCCGTAGCCCGTAGAATGGCGAAACGCCGGCGGCCAGCCACGCCGGCGGCGCACGATCAGGAGAGGAGCGAACGAACGGAATGGCAAGCGAAAAAGCGCGAGGACAATCGGTCGCCGACCGGATCAGCCATCAACTGCGCGAGCACATCATCAGCGGCAAGCTGCCGCCCGGCACCGCGCTGATCGAGATGGACCTCGCGGCCGAATACGACACGTCGCGCAACTCGCTTCGCGAAGTCTTGCATCAGCTCGGCCGTGAAGGGCTCGTCACATTCGTGCGCCACAAGGGCGTCGTCGTGCGCACGTTGAATCGCCAGGACGTGCGCGATCTCTACATCGCGCGCCGCACGCTTGAACTGCATGCGCTGAACACGGCCGAACTCGCGCAGCCGGCGCTGCTCGATAAAATGCAGACTGCCATTCGCGCGGCCGAGCGCGAGCTCGACAAGGAAAACTGGCAGGCCGTCGGCACGCACAGCCTGCGGTTTCACCAGCACATCGTCGCGCTGCAGAAATCGGCGCTGCTCGACGAGTTCTTCCGGACCATCTCCGCTCAGTTGCGCCTCGTCTTCGCTGCCGATCCCGACGAGAAGCGCGTGCAGACGCACGACTGGATCCAGCGCGAATACCAGATCTACGACCTGCTCACGCAGAACCGTCGCGGCGAAGCCGTCACCACGCTCGCGCGTTATCTCGACGATTCCGAGCGGATGCTCGTCGAGGCCATCAAGCGCAGCCATCGCGAGGCGGCCTGAACCCGAGCACCGCGCTGCCGTTGCGTGCCGCACGAAGCGGCGCGCAACGGCCCGGCAGCCCGCGTCGTCAGGCTTGCTCTTCGGCCGGCAGCGCATAGCTGCCGTCTTCCCGATGCGTTTCCAGCCCGGTCAACGGCGGATTGAACACGCAAACGAGATGCAGGTCGCCGCGCGTCGCGCGCAGGATGTGCGAATCGTTCAGGTTCAGCGCGTAAATCGTGCCGGGCGTGATCCGGTGTACGTCACCGGTCGCCGTGTCGACGACCTCCCCTTCGCCGGCCACGCAATAGTTGGTTTCGAAGTGGTTCTTGTAGTGCAGATGCAGTTCCGCGCCTTCCTGCACACGCGTCTCGTGGACGGAATAGCCGACGCCGTCCTGCCTGACGATCATGCGCTTGCTGTCCCAGCCCGGGCCCCGCGCGTGGCGTTCGGTATTGGCGATATCGGCCGATCTCACGACGATCATATGTACCTCTGAATAGTGACGATGAAAAATGGCAAGGCGGGCCTTGCCGCCGGAGAATGCGTCACGCGGAATCGGTCAGCGCACGTTCGACTATTGCCGCGACATCGAGCAGCCGTGCGTCTTCGCCGCGCCGCCCGGTCATCAACAAGCCGACCGGCTGCCGGTTGCGCAGGTCGCCGGGCACGCTGATGCTCGGCAGGTCGAGCCGGTTCGCGAACTCGGTCAACCGGAACGCTCGCGCGTTCTGCGCAAGGTAAGCAGCTTCGTCGGCCAGATCGGCCACACGTGGGGGCAGCATCGGCACGGTCGGCGTCAGCACCGCGTCCGCGTCGCCGAGTTCGGCGTGGTACGTGTCGGCCAGTGCCGCCAGACGCAGCAGCGCCGCCGCGTAGTCGTGCGCACGCACCTGCTCGCCCAACGCGATGCGCGGGCCGACCAGCGGATCGTAACGGTCCGCCGCCGTTTCCAGCCGTGCACGATGCAGCATGAACGCTTCCGCCGCGATGATGCCGCCGGCGCGCGCGACGGCGCCGGCCTCGGCAACGCAATCGAGCCGCTTGTACCGGATGCGCGCACCTTGTGCGGACAGTCGGGACAGCCACGCGTCGAACGTGCGTCCGACCTCCGGATCGATATCGTCGGTGATGAACGGCTCGGGCACGATGAAATTCAGATTGCGGATGCCCGCTGGCCGTCGCCGCCGCGCCTCACGGCCGTGCAGCGCAACGTCCGCCTGCCGGCACAGGTCGACCGTCGCCGCCAGCAGGCCCGGCACGTCGAAGCTCGTCGACAGAAACCGCATGCCGTCGCTCGGGTAGCGCCCGTGCGACGGCTTGAATCCGGTCACCCCGCAGAATGCGGCCGGAATGCGCGCCGAGCCGCTCGTATCGGAACCCAGCGACAAGTCGGACGCACCGAGCGCCACCGACACCGCCGCGCCCGAACTCGAGCCGCCGGCCACCCGCTCGCGCCGCGCATCGAGCGGCGTCGTCGGCGTCCCGTACGCACGGTTGACGCCGAGCGCGCCATACGCGAATTCGGTCATCGCCGTCTGCGCAACCAGCACCGCGCCGGCCCGACGCAGCGCCGACACGGGCGCGGCGTCGGTTTTTGCCGGCGGTTCGTCGGCCAGTACGCGCGAACCGGCATGCGTGACCCAACCTTCGCAATCGAAGCAGGCCTTCACCGTCAGCACGGTGCCGGCCAGCAGCGCGCCGACCGCGTCGGTGCGCCGCGACGTATCCCGGGCGTCCGCTTCGGCAACCGCGGCGGCGTCGCGCCGCGCGAGCCACGCGGTCGCGATGTCGCCGGGATGCGCGTCGGCACGTTCAAGACACGCCCGCAGCCGCTCGGCACTCACGTGTTCGTTCCCACCACCCAGGCGAAAATCCGTCGGGTCCATTTCTGCTCCCATCCCGTCATTCGTCATGCGAAGTGAACGTGCTTCAGAAAGTCCTTCACGCGCGCGTCCGCGCTGCCTCGAATCCGGTCCGGCGGCACGTCGTACAGGATGCGTCCGCTCTCCATGAACACGATCCGGTCGGATACCTTGAACGCAAAATTCATCTCGTGGGTCACGATGATCATCGTCATCCCTTCCTTCGCGAGCGTCTCGACGACCTTCAGCACCTCGCCGACAAGTTCCGGATCGAGCGCCGACGTCGGCTCGTCGAACAGCATGATCGACGGCCTCGTCGCGAGTGCGCGAGCAATGGCGACGCGCTGCTGCTGGCCGCCCGACAACTGATGCGGATACTTGTTTGCATGTTCGAGCAATCCGACCTTCGACAGCAGCGACAGCGCCTGCAGCCGAATCGCCGCCGCATCGGCCTGCCGGTGATAGCACGGCGCCATCATCACGTTCTGCAGCGCGGTGCGGTGCGGAAACAGGTTGAAGCTCTGGAACACCATGCCGATATCGAGGATGCGTTCGTGCGACACGCGCGGCGGATGCGAGCCTGACGCGCGGATGAACGGCTCGCCGTACAGGTCGATCTCGCCCGCATTCACCGGCGCGAGACCGTTGATGGTGCGGATCAGCGACGTCTTGCCCGAGCCGGACGGACCGATGATCGACACCACCTGCCCCGGCACGACGTCGAGATGGATGTCCTTCAGCACTTCATGGCGCCCGTAACGCTGCTGCACGCCTTTCAGGCGAAGCGCGAATTCGGCGTTCGCGCGCGGCCGCGGTGCGACGGCCGGCGCGGACAGCGGCAACGCGAGATCCACGTGGCCGGCCGGTGCGGGCATGCGGCGGCTGACGTCGAGATGTCGTTCGAGATAGCCGAGCAGCCGGCTGAACACAGTCACGATCAGCACGTAGTAGAACGCCACCGCCAGCATCGTTTCGAACACCAGGAAATTCTGCGTGTACAGTCGCTGCCCGACGAGCAGGATCTCGGCCAGCGAAATCACCGACACCAGCGACGTGAGCTTCACGATCGTGATGAACTCGTTCGCGAGCGCCGGCAGCGCGATGCGGATCGCCTGCGGCATCACGATCAGCCGCTGGATGCCGGTGAACCGGATGCCGAGCGCGCGCCCGGCCTCGAGCTGCCCGCGCGGCACCGACAGGATCCCGCCGCGATGGATTTCCGCGAAATACGCGGTTTCGCTCAGCACCATCGCGATCAGGCCCGCCCTGAACGGATCGGACAGCACCGCGCTGGTCGCGGGAAAGACCTGCGGCAGGTTGTAGATGAAGACCAGCAGCACGAGCAGCGGCAGGCTGCGGAAGAACCAGATATAGACGGCCGCCGCCCGCTTCAGCAGCAGCTGGTGCGACTGGCGCGCGAGCGCCACCGGGAAGCCGAGCAACACGCCGAGCAGCCACGTGGCGACACTGAGTTCGACGACCACGACGCAGGCGCGCCAGAAATCCTTGTCCCACAAGAGCTGAAACGCATAGTGCCAATCGAACTGCATCGGAGACTCCTCAACCGCGAAAGGTGATGCGGCCGCGCGGCACGCATCGCGCGGCCGCTGCGGGTAGTCGCGCCGGCGCGGCGCGCGGTGGTCCGGTCGTGCGTGCCGCGCGCTTACTTCGCGGTGCCGAGCGCGTGGGCAACGTCGGCGGCCGTGGGCTCCTGCAATCCGTATTTCTTCACAAGGCTGCCATATTCGCCGCTCTGCTTCGCGTCGTTCAGCACGCCCTCGAGCGCGCCTTGCAGGCCGCCGTCGCCCTTCGTCACGCCGAGCCCGATCACGATCGGATACAGCAGCGTCGTCGAACTGAGGTCGACGCGCCCGTTCGTCTGCTTCGGAATCCCCTGCGCGACGGCCGCATCCTCGATCTGGACATCGACCGCCTTCGACATCAGCGCGGACGTCGCTTCCGGCGACGTCGGGAATTCGAGGATCGCGATCTCGCCGCGCCCGACCGCCTTGCACGTGTCCTGCGACACCGCACGCAGCTTCGGCGTCCACGACGCGCCCTTGATCGAACCAACCCGCTTGCCGCACAGATCCTGCGGCGTCTTCGGCAGGAACGCGCTGCCTTTCGCGACGAGCAACGACGCGCCCGTCTTCAGGTACGGCACGAAATCGACCTGTTTCACGCGATCGGGCGTCACGTACAGCGCGGACGCAACGACGTCGAAGCGGCGCGCCTTCATCCCGAGGATCAGGTCCGGGAAGCGCGTATCGAGGAATACCGGCTCGAGCTTCAGGTGGCGCGCGAGCATCCGCGCGAACTCGGCGTCGAAGCCGGCGGGTTTGCCCGCGTCCAGGTATGCGTAAGGCGGATACGTGAGGTCGGAACCCACCAGCAGCGTGCCGGGCCGCACCGTCTGCAGCGGGGCCGCGGCCGCGAGCGAGCACGCGAATGCCAGCGGCACGAGCGCGCCGCGGAGGAAATGTCGAAGCGGGAAACGAGCGGACATGGCGAAACTCCTGGGTTATTCGGCTCTCGCGCTGAAATTCCGCAACGCCTCCCGAACGCCGATCCATGCGGCTTTCCGGGATTTTCCGCCGAAAATTGTTGAACAATTTCAGCCGATTCTGAACAGTTCAAATTGAAATCTGTATTCGGGTTTACGCGGCAAACGGCGGGGCCGGTCGCGAGCTAGGTGTACGCGTGCGGACCGCGATTCGGTGCGCGGCACAGGTTCAGACGCCGGGGAAAAGGACGGGCGCGGACGGGGCCCTGACGGATGCCCGGCGAGGTGCAACGCCGGATGGGCGACGGCTCGAAGGACGAGTTTCAGCATCCGGCGCGAACGCGCCAGACGACTTTCACGGCGGCAGGATACGCACCGCGACGCCGGCGCGGAGGCCGGAGGGATTCGAGCGTGCAGGCCCGGACACGCAATGTTTCGGACCGCACGCCCTCATGGCGACTGGATCAATACTGCGCCTGATCCGTCGGATTCCTGAACAGCTGCTTCATCTCCGCCGACAGCGGATAGTTGAGGCTCACGCCCTTCGGCGGGATCGGCTGCATGAACCATTGGTCGTAGAGCTTCTCGGCCGCGCCCGACGTCTGCATCTTCGCAATCACGCCGTCGACCACGCGCTTGAACGCCGGATCGTCCCTGCGCATCATGCACGCGTAATTCTCGTGAACCAGCGGCGTGCCCGTCACCGTATACGCGCCCGGGTTGCGGTCCTTCGCGATCTCGCCGTACAGCAACGGCTCGTCCATCACGAACGCCACCGCGCGCCCGGTCGTGACGTTCATGAACGCTTCGGCGTGATCCTTGGCGCTGATGATCGTCATGTTCATCGCCTTCTCTTCGTTGAGCTTGCGCAGCAGGCGCTCGTCCGACGTGCCGGCCGTCGTCGCGACCGTCTTGCCGGCCAGGTCCGCGAAATCCTTCACGCCCGAATCCTTGCGCGTGCTGAAGCGGATGCCATAAAGAAAGATGCTGTTCGAGAACGCGGCCTGCTTCTGCCGTTCGAGCGTGTTCGTCGTCGATCCGCATTCGAAATCGATCGTCCCGTTCTGCAGCAGCGGAATCCGGTTCTGCGACGTGATCGGGATCTCCTTCACCGAGAGGTTCGGCAGGTTCAATTCCGTCTTCAGCTGGTCGACGATGCGCGATGCGATGTCGCGCGAATAGCCGATGTTCTTCTGCTGGTTGTCCGAATATGAGAACGGCACCGACGATTCGCGAATGCCGAGCGACACGACGCCCGTGTCCTTGATCTTCTTCAGCGTGCCGGTAAGGGCCTGCGCGTGCGCGGTACCCGCCAGCGCACAGGACAGCGCGACGGCCAGCCAGCATAAGCGGCGATCCATGCTTTTCTCCTGACGAAACGTTGATCGAATCGCGATCCTACGCCCGACAAAATTCGCGTCGCATCAGGGAAAGCGTAAGCAACCTTCCACCGTGACCGTGCATTGAAAGACGTTTGCCGTGCCGCGCAAACCGGCCCCCGCCGCACATTTCGCCCGACCGGCCGCACGCGGGCTCACCCCGCCTTCTGTGCCATACGTTCCAAACACGTGTTCGTGCTGCGGCGCAGCAACGTAATCGTTTGCGCCAGCCCCGGTTTTTCTCGTGAAACGCACTCAAGAAGCCGCCGCGCCAGCCGTTACCCAGTGCATGGCGCGTCGCAGCAAGCTTGCCGCGGCCGCCAGACAAAAACGACAAGGTCCGGGTCAGCCGGACCAGCGCCACCGCCGGCACGACGGTTATCTACGAGGATCGAGTTTCAACATGAGAACCAAGCGTTTCAATCTTGCGCTGGCGCGCTCCGCACATGCGCGCATGCTCGCCGGCATGCTGTCCGCCGTCGCCCTCCTGCCCCTCGCCGGTTGCGGCGGCGGAGGCGGCGGCGACGGCAGCAACCCGTCTTCTTCCAACGCGGCGCCGGCACCGGCACCGGCACCTGCCCCCGCCCCGACGCCCGCTCCCGGCACTCCGACGACCCCGCCCGCCTCGGCCGGCAACAATGCATGCGCGACGCAGCAGGCCGCCGTGCAGATGGCGGCGCAGGCCGCGCCGGCAGAAGCGCCGATCGATCACCTGATCGTCAAGCTGAAGACGCTGACGGCCACGCGCGCGATGGCGGCCATCGACAACGGGACGCGGCTCGACGCGGTCATCCAGCGCTCGATGACGCGCTGGACGGCACCGGTCGCCGGCAGTGCACGTGCCTATGCGAGCACGGTCGGGCAAGCCCCGGTGAACGTGCAGGTCGAACGGACGATCTCGAACGGCGCGGCCGTGCTGTCGCTCGGCCAGCGCATGGCAGCCACCGACGCAGCCGCGCTCGCGCAGGCATTCGCGGCCGATTCGGACGTCGACTACGCGGAACCGGATCACCCGATGCAGATCCGCGACACGCCGAGCGATCCGCTCTACAACCAGCAGTGGTACCTGTCCGACCCGACCGCCGGCATCGACCTGCCGCCCGCCTGGAACGTGACCAAGGGTTCGCCGACCGTCGTCACGGCCGTGCTCGACACCGGCTACCGGCCGCATGCCGATCTGCTCGGCAACCTGCTGTCCGGCTACAGCTTCATCAGCAACGTCAACACCAGCAACAACGGCCTGGCGCGCAACCCTGACGCAACCGATCCGGGCGACTGGGTCACGCAACAGGAACTCGACAACGCAAACGGCCCGTACTATCACTGCGCGAGCCAGCCGAGCGACAGCAGCTGGCACGGCACGCGCGTGATGGGCGTGATCGGCGCGACCGCCAACAACGGCACCGGCATCGCCGGCGTGTCATGGCTCAGCCAGATCCTGCCGGTGCGCGTGCTCGGCAAGTGCGGCGGCGTGACGAGCGACATCGCCGACGGGATGCGCTGGGCAGCCGGCATCCCGGTGAACGGCGTGCCGACGAACCCGCGCCCCGCGAAGGTCATCAACCTGAGCCTCGGCGGTGTCGGCGCGTGCAGCACGACGTTCCAGCAGGCCATCGACGACGTGACCGCGAAGGGTGTGACCGTCGTCGTCGCAGCCGGCAACGACGGCCTGTCGACCGGGCTCGACCAGCCTGCGAACTGCCGCGGCGTGATCAGCGTCGGCGCCACCGATGCGACCGGCCGCCGTGCGTCGTTCAGCAACTTCGGCGCCGATGTCTCGCTGAGCGCGCCGGGCGTCAACATCCTGTCGACGTCGAACACCGGCACCACGACGCCGGGCTCGGACACCTACGGCCTCGCGAACGGCACCAGCCTTGCGACGCCGCAGGTGTCGGGCGTCGCCGCGCTGATGTTGTCGGTGAACGGCACCCTCACGCCCGCGCAGATCCAGCAGAAGCTGCAAGGCGGCGCGCGCACGACCAAGCTCGCGGCCGGCACGTCGTGCACCGCGATGCCGGCAGGCTCGGGCATTGTCGACGCAGGGGCCGCCATCGCGGCAGCCGGCCAGTAACCCGCCCCTGCTTCCACGCGGCCGCGCGCATGCCGATCACGCATGCGCGCGGCCGTTTCATTCGCGGCAATCGGGGGCTGCGCCACGCACACATCACCCCGATCATGTTTCCCGAAATAACGACCGACAAAAGGGTTGACGCTTCGCACAGCGACCCATTACCATCGCTCCCGTCTAATTACATGGAGTGTTCTGTGAACACCGATGCGAGTTGTAGTTGGTGCCTGACCAACTTGACTGCTGCCTGAGGAAAACGCGCAGAGCCTCGTCTTCTGCCGCATCCCGGGAAGCAGGATGCGGCGCCCTTCCGGCCTGACCGGCCAGATCTCCCGCCGAATTTTCGATGTTGTCGAACGCACGCGCCGCGCCGTCGCGCGCGTGCGTTCGTGTTGCGCGCAGCGTCAGCCGCGTGCGCCTTCCGTTCGCGTGCCGTCCGGCCGCGCGCCTTCGTGCGCGCGTCGCCTTCGATCGCCCGTGCCGATTACCCGCAACCGACAGGAGTGCAGATGAACTCGGACGACAGTAGTCGATTATCGCTCGCCGGTGCGACGCCGCGCATCGCCCCTCCGGCCGCACTGCACGCGCCGGCGAGCGTTCCCGCCATCACCGATCCACAGCCGATCGCGCCTGACGCGACGCGGCGGGGAGCGCTCGTGCGTCGATAACGTCACGGTCGCTCCCCGCCCGCCGCCTCGTGCGCAAGGAGCGACTCATGACAACACGACACAACACCTCGCACAAGAAACAACGCGGCTTCATCAAGGCCGGCGCCGGCCCGCAGAACGAACCGCGCATCATGCGCGCCGCGCAGGAAGCGGCCCGCCCGCTCGAAGACACGCTGAAGTCGCTGAACACCAGCACGCGCGGCCTCACCTACGACCAGGCCGCCGGCCGCCTGCAGCACGACGGCCCGAACGAAATCGCGCACGACAAGCCGCCGCACTGGACCCGCCAGTTGCTGCTCTCGTTCCACAACCCGTTCGTCTACGTGCTGCTGGTGCTGGCCGCCATCAGCTTCTTCACCGACGTCTGGTTCGCCGCACCCGACGATCGCGACTACGTCGGCATGACGATCCTGCTGACGATGGTCACGATCAGCGCGCTGCTGCGCTTCGTGCAGGAATTCCGCTCGCTGCGCGCGGCCGAGAAGCTGAAGGCGATGGTCCGCACGACCGCGACCGTACAGCGCGCGGTGACCGACACGTCGGAGCCGTCCCGCCGCGAGGTGCCGATGCGCGAAGTCGTGACCGGCGACATCGTGCACCTGTCGGCCGGCGACATGATCCCGGCGGACGTGCGCCTGCTCGCGTCGCGCGACCTGTTCATCAGCCAGGCCGTGCTGACCGGCGAGGCGCTGCCGGTCGAGAAGTACGACACGCTCGGCGCGGTCGCGGGCAAATCCGCCGGCACGCGCGCGGCCGGTGCGGCGACCGATACGTCGGCATCGTTGCTCGATCTCGAGAATGTCTGCTTCATGGGCACCAACGTCGTCAGCGGCACGGCGACGGCCGTCGTCGTCGCGACCGGCGCGGACACCTACTTCGGCTCGCTCGCGCGCAACGTCGTGAGCCACAAGCGCATCGAGACGAGCTTCGACCGCGGCGTCGCGAGCGTGAGCTGGCTGCTGATCAAGTTCATGTTCGTGATGGTGCCGATCGTGTTCATGATCAACGGGCTGACCAAGGGCGACTGGCTGAGCGCGCTCACGTTCGCGCTCGCGGTGGCCGTGGGCCTCACGCCCGAGATGCTGCCGATGATCGTCAGCGCGAACCTCGCGCGCGGCGCGGTCGCGATGGCGCGCCGCAAGGTCGTCGTGAAACGCCTGAATTCGGTGCAGAACTTCGGCGCGATGGACGTGCTGTGCACCGACAAGACCGGCACGCTCACGCAGGACAAGATCATCCTCGAGCATCACCTCGACCTGTCGGGCCACAAGAACGAGGACATCCTGCGGCTCGGCTGGCTGAACAGCTTCCACCAGAGCGGGCAGAAGAACCTGATCGACATCGCGGTCGTCGCACGTGCCGACGAGATCGGCGAGCGCGTGAAGCCGCAGGGCTACAAGAAGATCGACGAACTGCCGTTCGACTTCGTACGGCGCCGCCTGTCGGTCGTCGTCGAGGATACGCGCGGCACGCACCTGCTGATCTGCAAGGGCGCGGTCGAGGAGATGCTGGCCGTCTCCACGCACGTGCAGGATGAAGACGGCGTGCGTCCGCTCGACTTCGTCGCGCGCAAGCGGCTGCTCGAACAGGCCAGCGCGTACAACGAGGACGGCTTCCGCGTGCTCGTGCTCGCGACGCGCACGATCCCGCGCGGCGACGAGCGCCAGCAGTACCGCACCGCCGACGAACACGACCTCGTCGTGCGCGGCTTCCTGACCTTCCTCGACCCGCCGAAGGAATCGGCCGCACCGGCGCTCGCCGCGCTGCGCGAAAACGGTGTCGCCGTGAAGGTGCTGACGGGTGACAACCCGATCGTCACGATGAAGGTGTGCCGCCAGGTCGGCCTCGAACCCGGCAAGCCGATCCTCGGCACGGAGATCGAAGCGCTCGACGACGCGACGCTCGCGCAGGTCGTCGAACGCACGACCGTGTTCGCGAAACTGACGCCGCTGCAGAAGGCACGCATCGTCAAGGCGCTGCAGGCGAACGGCCACACGGTCGGCTTCCTCGGCGACGGCATCAACGACGCCCCCGCGCTGCGCGACGCCGACGTCGGCATCTCGGTCGACAGCGGCGCCGACATCGCGAAGGAAACCGCCGACATCATCCTGCTCGAAAAGAGCCTGATGGTGCTCGAGGAAGGCGTGATCAAGGGCCGCGAGACGTTCGGCAACATCCTGAAGTACCTGAACATGACCGCGAGCTCGAACTTCGGCAACGTGTTCTCGGTGCTCGTCGCGAGCGCGTTCCTGCCGTGGGAGCCGATGCTCGCGACGCAGCTGCTCGTGCTGAACCTGATCTACGACACGTCGCAGATGCTGCTGCCGTGGGACAAGATGGACCCCGAGTTCCTGAAGAAGCCGCGCAAGTGGGAAGCCGGCAACATCAGCCGCTTCATGCTGTGGGTCGGGCCGACGTCGTCGGTGTTCGACATCACGACGTACATCCTGATGTGGACGGTATTCGGCGCGGGTGCGATGTATCACCTGAACGGCGGTGCGGGCGGCCAGATCGTGATGAACTCGGGCTGGTTCATCGAGAGCCTCGTGTCGCAGACGCTCGTCGTGCACCTGCTGCGCACGCAGAAGATCCCGTTCCTGCAGAGCACGGCCGCGCTGCCGGTGCTGCTGTCGACGTTCACCGCGATCGCGATCGGCTGCTGGCTGCCGTTCTCGCCGTTCGCGGAGTCGCTCGGCTTCATGCACCTGCCGGGCACCTTCTGGCTGTGGCTCGCCGCGACGATGGTCGGCTATATCCTGCTCGCGCAGATCGTCAAGACGATCTACGTGCGCCGCTACAAGCAGTGGTTCTGATGGTCTAGGCCTGAAGCCGGTCGGCCCGCGCACTGCGCGTGGGCCGGCCGGCTCGCCATGCACGACACAGGTGATGCAATGAAGAGAATGCTTCCGCTCGCAGCCGCGAGCGCCCTCCTCGCGCCGTTCGACGCCCTCGCCACCCATCCGCTCGTCAGCGACGACACGGGCACGCAGGGCAACGCGAACTGGCAGTTCGAGTTCAACGCCGAGGAAACCTCGAAACAGGAAGAAAACGGCCGCCACCAGCTGTGGAACGCGACGCTCACGCGCGGGTTCGGCGAACGCGTCGATCTCTACGTGAACGTGCCTTACACGCATCTGCAAACGCGGACCGACGAGAACGGTGCGGGAATCGGCGATGTCGAGATCGGCATGAAATGGCGATTCGTCGAACGCGGCCCGCTGTCGGTCGCGCTGAAGCCGAAACTGACGACGCCGACCGGCAACGACCGGCGCGGGCTCGGCACCGGCCGCGCGGGTGCCGGCGCAACGCTGCTCGCACAGCTCGACGTCGCGCGGTTTTCGTTCCTCGCGAATGCGGGCATGACGTACCAGCCGAATCGCCAGGGCGACCTGACGTCGATCTGGGCCGTGTCGGGCGCGGCGATCTACAAGGCGACCGACAAGCTGCAGATCGTGGCCGACATCGGCACGTCGCGCAACACGGAGCGCGGCGCCGGCGCGAATCCCGCGTTCGCGATCGCGGGTGCGATCTATTCGCCGAAGCCGTGGCTCGATCTCGACATCGGCTATCGGCGCGGGCTGAACGACCAGACCTACGATCATTCGGTGATGGGCGGCGTCACGGTGCGGTGGTGACACGCAGGTGTGCGGCATCGAACCGCATACCGAACCGCCAGACGACGGGCCGCTTCCAGCGGCCCGTTTTTCATTGCGTGTCGTTCGCGCCGAACAGTTGCGCGCACACGGCGCGCCCTTCGTCGGTCAGCGCGGCGCTGCCGGTGCCGTCTTCGTTCAGCGTCGTCGTACTCAGGCCCGCGGCGTCGAGCTGCGTCAGCACGCGGCGCAGCGTGCTCATCGGCAGTTGCGTGCGTTTCGCGATCTTCGGCAACGACCAGGTCTTGCCGGCCGGATCGCTCGCGGCGTCGTTCAGCGTTGCGAGCGTCGCGACGAGTGCGGGATCGAGCGGGGATTCGTCGGATTCTGAGGTCATCGGTTCGGTCCGTTGCAGACAGGTATTCATTCGCGCATTCAGCGCCGATTGCGGAGACTATATCGCTTCGCCCGTCAGGCGTCCTTGATCGCGGCACGCATGAACGACACGAAGCGCGTGGTCACGGGATCGTCGCGATCCGACAGCCACGCCAGCCCGACGCGCCACTTTGCGTCCCGGCCATCGAGCGGCAGCACCGTCGCATCGCGCAGCAGGTACTGCGCGCGCGACGGAATGAACGCGACGCCGACACCGGCCGCGACCGACGTCAGCACCGACTGCACGTCCTCGGCCTGCTGTGTCACGTGCGGCACGAAGCGGCGCTCGACGCACCATCGATCGATCTGCGCGGCGAGCCCCGGGCCCCGCGCACGCTGCAGCGCGATGAAGCCGATCTCGTTGAGCACGTCGAGATCGGCCGGCACGCGCTTGAAGCCGAGATGCGGCGGCACCGCCAGCGCGAGCCCCTCGTCGACCACCTTGAACGACGACAAACCTTCGTCGGCCGGCAGGCGCAGAAACCCGGCATCGAGCTTGCCCGCGCGCAGCCGGCGTGTCTGCTCGGACGACGACAGGTCGCTCAACGTGACCGCAATGCCCGGATTGCGGCGACGAAACTCCGCGACCCGCTTCGGCACGATCGTCAGCACCGACAGGCAAATGCCGAGCCGCAGATGCCCGCGCTGCCCGCTGGTCGCCTCCCGTGCGCGCGCGAGGATCTCGTCGGCATCGCGCACGAGCGCCTGCGCGTCGGGCAGGAAACGCTCGCCGAACGGCGTCAGCTCCGCGCCGTGCCGCCCGCGCTCGAACAGCTTGCCGCCGAGGCTCGCCTCCAGCGCGCCGATCTGCTTGCTCAGTGCCGGCTGGCTCATGTGCAGCGCATCGGCCGCGCGGCTGAAATGGCACAGCTCGGTGACGGTCAGAAACGTACGCAGCAGTTTCAATTCCATTCTTAAAAGGAATCGTAACGATTGAAACATTCATTTTACCGATCGAATGCAATGACGTTCAATACGGGCATGCCCTTCCCGGAACCGACTGTCATGCCCCTCGATCTTGCCGCCGACTGCGTGGCCGACCAGCCGTGCGATGTGGCCGTCGCGAACGAACGCACCGCCGCGGCCGATACGCGTGCACCGAAACGTCGTGCCGAACGCAGCGACGGACGCAGCCGCCGTTTTCGCTTCGGCGATGCGCTCGACGACCCGCCGCCGCGCGTGGTAACGGGGTCGATCGCGATCAGTTTCGCGGTCGTGTCGCGGCGGAACTGGCCGCGTTAAGCGGTACCGGCCGCGCAAAGCCCCGCCATGTCGATCCGATACACGTTGCCGTCCGTGCCGACAACGTACAGCGCACGACCACGGCCGACCGCGCGTGCCACACCCACGGGCGCCGAGCCACCATTCAGCATGCGATACGCGCGTACCACCCGTACCTGGCCATCGGTGCCCGGACGCACGAGCTGCAACACGTCGCGATCGCCGTATGCCCCGCACAACAGCGCCACGAACCCGCCGTGTTGCGCTTGGTCTTCCATCACCGCGAACGCGTGACTGCCCTTGACCGGAATACGCCATGACGCGACAGGCTGCCGGTCGCGCAAGTGGACGAGCGCGAATTCGCTGTAGTAATAAAGCCAGACGTCGTGGTCGCCTTGAACGTTGAGCGCATAACAATCGTCGATCGGGCCCAGCCCCTCGGGCGGCGAGAACGCATGAAGCAGCTCGCCGCGCCGGCTCCAGGCGACCAGTCCGGACGCCCCGACCGGCGCCCCCCAGCCGAAATTGCCGAAGACACCCTCGTCGAAATAGGACGTCCAGATTTCCCCCGTGCCCGTGACCTGCACGGACCGGATGCCGTCGCCCAGCAGTATTTCTCCGCAACGCGTGCCGTCGCGGCGATAGAGGCGGCCGTTCAGGTCGAAGTCGTCCGGCCCGCGATAGCAGGATCGACAGCAAACCAGCAGCAGATCGTCTCCCACCGGCTGGATCTCGTGAATATCGAACGGTTCGTTGTCGACGACGAGATCGAGCAGCGTTTCGCCTTCGCGCCACGCAATCAAGCGATAGCGCTGCGCAGCTGAGGGGGTCGTGATCGCGAACGAAGCGCCGTCGGAGCGTGTCCGGTCGTCGAGCGGTTCCAGTGCAAATGCCGTGTACAACACATCGTCCGCGCCGACGTTGAAGGCAACGAGTTCACCTGTCGCGGACAGGCTGTCGATCGATGCAAGCGGCAGCACGGGCAGCGCGTGCGGTTGGCGGGACATGGGTTCTCCTGACGATGAGCTCGCCATCTTGCCGGCCGTACCATCGTTTGTCACGCCGGCGCGACATATCGACGCGAAACGCGGCGCACCGCAGCGGCAGCCGGCAAAACAGCGCGCCGACGGCCGGCTGCTATCGTCATCCTCCCGCGAACGACCTTATAATTTCCCGCACCCACTGACCGCCCATGCATTCCGCGCCGCCACCTCGCGCGTGGAAAGGAGACTTTCGCTTGACCGGCCTCATCGCGCGCGTGCCTCGCGCCCGGACCACGCTGATCCTCGCTCTCTCGTTCCTGCTGCTCGCGTTCGCCGCGAACGCGTCCGCGCAGCGCGCGCAGCCGCATCGCACCGCGCAGGCCCACGCGCATCCGCACAAGAAAGCCGTCAAGAAGAAACCCCACCGCAAGCACAAGGCGGTCAAGCATCGTCGCCCGAGTGCGAAGCATCAGACGATCAAGCGTCACGCCGCCTCGGCCCCGCATCGCCGCGCGAAGCGCACGACCGCCGTACGCCCGCGCCCGACCGCCGCGAAACCGCGCCTGATGGCAAGCTGCGGCTACTCCCCGCGCGCGGTCAATGCCCTGTATTCGCGTGCGGCCTACGTGCTCGATGTCGACTCCGGCACGCCGCTGCTGGCGCGCAACGCACGTTCGGTGCGGCCGATCGCGTCGATCTCGAAGCTGATGACGGCCGTCGTCGCGCGCGACGCCGACCGTCCACTGAACGGCGTGCTGCGCGTCACCGCGCGCGACCGCGACACGATCAAGTTCACCGGCTCGCGCCTGCAGGTGGGTTCGGAACTGTCGCGCCGCGAGATGTTCCATATCGCGCTGATGTCGTCGGAAAACCGCGCGGCCGCCGCGCTGAGCCGCGACTATCCGGGCGGGCGCGCCGCGTTCGTCAACGCGATGAATCGCGAAGCGCGCCGGCTCGGCATGCACCATACGCACTTCCGCGAGCCGACCGGCCTGTCGCCGCACAACGTGTCGACGGCCGAGGATCTCGCGAAGCTCGTCGGCGCGGCGGCGCAGGACCCGCTGATCCGCTATTTCTCGACGGATACGTCGACCACCGTGCGCCCCGGCGACGGCGAGCTGGTGTACGTGAATTCCGACCCGCTCGTCCGCTACCGCCGCCTGCCGATCCGGCTGCAGAAAACCGGCTTCATCAACGAGTCGGGGCACGGCGTCGTGATGCGCATGCGTGTGAAGGGCCGCCGCGAAACGGTCGTGCTGCTCGGCGCACCGACGCGTGCGGGCGTCTCGAGCGATGCCATCAAGATCCATCGCTGGCTGTCCTGCTCGATCCAGTGAGCGCGCGGGCGGCCGGCGCAGTCACCTACGGGAGCGCAGCCATGCAGGACGAATACCGCTTCAACGCATTTGGCCGTCTACTCGCCGTCGTGCGCAAGGACGACCGCTGGGCCGTGTTCGATCTCGGCACCGAAGGCAAGCGACGCGCGGCCAACCTGCACATTCCGTCCGCGCTCGCCGCCGACGAACTCGCGCAATACCTCGGCGACCTGCTGCACGAGAGCGCGACCCCGAGATACAACGAGGTCGTACCGGTCCCGCTCCGCCGCGCGTAACCGCACGCCCGGCCGTACCTCGATCCGGCGGTCAATTCGACAGCTAAACTTGCAAGTTTAGCTGTCGTGTTCTATGATCCGCCGCATGAACCCTCCACGCAAATCCGGCGTTTCCGCCGATATCGTCGCTGCCGACCTGACCCTCGCGGTCGGCCAGCTGGTCCGCCGGCTCCGCTCCGAGATCGAATCCGACGGGCTCGGCATGTCCCAGACGAGCGCGCTCGCGCGACTCCAGCGGCACGGGCCGATGACGACCGCCGATCTCGCGCGCGCCGAAGCGATGAAGCCTCAATCGATGAAGGCGATTCTCGCGAGCCTCGAGGAAGACGGTCTCGTCGAGCGCGAACCGCATCCGACCGACGGCCGCCAGATCCTGTTCCGGCTGACCGCGGCCGGCCTCGACGCGCGGCTCAAGCGCAACGCCGCCAAGCACAAGTGGCTCGGCGCCGCGATCGAGCAGCTCGACCCCGCAGACATCGACACGCTCGCCGCCGCAATCCCGCTGATCCGCCGCATCGGCGAGCAGTGAACCCGGCCCGCGCGCCCCGCAGCATTCGCGCGCAAGGCTTTTCTCGTCCCTTCCACGGAGCCCCCATCATGAGCGCAACCCGTCTCGACACGAACACGGCACTCGTCGTCATCGATCTGCAGAAAGGCATCGTCGCCCTCCCCACCGCGCACCCGGTCGAGCCGGTGGTCGCACACAGCCGCGCGCTGCTCGACGCATTCCGCAGCCGCGGCCTGCCGGTGGTGCTCGTCAACGTCGCCGGCGTTGCGCCGGGCCGCACGCAGCAGCAGGCGCGCACCGGCGCGCTGCCCCCCGACTGGACCGAGCTCGTCCCCGAACTGAACCGTCAGCCCGGCGACCACGTCGTGACGAAGAAAACCTGGGGCGCGTTTACCGGCACCGGTCTCGACGCGCACCTGAAGGCGGCCGGCGTCACGCAGATCGTGCTGGCCGGCGTCGCGACGAGCATCGGCGTCGAGTCGACCGCACGGCAGGCGCACGAACTCGGCTACAACGTCACGCTCGCCATCGACGCGATGACCGACCTCAACGCGGACGCGCATGCGAACAGCGTCGAGCGCCTGTTCCCGCGCCTCGGCGAGACGGGCACGACGCAGGACATCGTCGCGCTGCTCGATCGGCGCGGCGCGTGAGCGGCGAACGCGCGCAGCCGGCGCCGCGCCGCGCGGCCGGCCGGCTCGATCCGTCGATCTGGAAGGTCGGCGCGGTCGCCACGCTCGGCTCGCTGCTGTCGCAGCTCGACGCGACGATCGTCAACGTGTCGCTGTCGAGCCTCGCGACCGACCTGCACGCGAGCCTCGCGACGATCCAGTGGGTGACGAGCGGCTACCTGCTCGCGCTGACGCTGGTGCTGCCGCTGAACGGCTGGCTCGTCGACCGGATCGGCGCAAAGGCGCTGTATCTGTGGTGCTTCTCGGCATTCACGCTCACGTCGGCCCTGTGCGGGCTCGCATGGTCCGCGCCGTCGCTGATCGCCTTCCGCGTGCTGCAAGGGGTCAGCGGCGGGCTGCTCGCGCCGATGGCGCAGATGATGATCGCGCGTGTCGCCGGCCAGCAGATGGCGCGCGTGATCGGCTACGCGGCCGTGCCCGTGCTGCTCGCGCCGATCCTCGGCCCGGTCGTGGCCGGCGCGATCCTGCAACACGCGTCGTGGCGCTGGCTGTTTCTCGTGAACCTGCCCGTCGGCGTGCTGGCGCTCGCGCTGGCCGCGCGGTTCCTGCCCGCCGACCGCGACGACGCGCAACGGCGCACGCTCGACTGGGTCGGCCTCGCGCTGCTGTCGCCGGGGCTCGTGCTGTTCCTGTACGGCATCGAGCGGATCAACGAAGCACCCGGCATCGCGGCGATCGTCGTGTCGGCGCTGTTGCTCGCCGCGTTCCTGCGGGTCGAGACGCGCAACGGCGACGATGCGCTGATCGACCTTGCGCTGTTTCGCGGCAAGGTGTTCGGCGCGGCCGCGTCGACGCAGTTCCTGTCGAACGGCGCGCTGTTCGCGGGCCAGATGCTGATTCCGGTGTTCCTGATCCAGGCGTGCGGGCGCACGCCCGGTGAAATGGGCTGGCTGCTCGCGCCGATGGGCCTCGGCATGCTCGTCACGTATCCGTCGATGGGCGCGCTGACGAGCCGGTTCGGCGTGCGCCGGCTGGCCTCGGCCGGCGCGTTGCTCGCACTCCTCGCGACGCTGCCGTTCGTGTTCCTCGCGCTGACCGGCTACGATCCTTACCTGCTCGTGCCGGCGCTGTTCCTGCGCGGCATGGGCCAGAGCGCGATCGGCGCGCCGTCGATCGCCGCCGCGTATGCGTCGGTCGAGCGCCGCAACCTGCCGATGGCGACGACCTCGCTCAATATCGTGCAGCGTCTCGGCGGCCCGACGTTCACCACCGTGTGCACGCTGTTCCTCGCATGGCGGCTGCAGGTCGAATCGGCGGCGGGCGGCGGCACGCCGGCAAACGCGTATGCGTGGGCGTTCGGCCTGCTTTGCGTGCTGCACGCGGCAAGCGTCGTCACGACGCTGCGCCTGCCGTTGTGGTCGACCGGTGCGGGCGGGCAGCCGGCCGGCACCGCGCGCGCCGGTTCGCGCTGACCTTCGGGCGGCCGCACGACACGTGCGGCCGCCCCGCTACGGCAGCCACATCGGCACGATCGAGATCACGAGCAGCACGCCGAGCGCCGCATTCAGGCAGTGCCACTGCCGCTCCGTGCGCAACACCCGCGCGAACAGCAGCCCGGCGAAACACCAGAGCGACAGCGACGCCATCGCGGCCACGCCGAACGCCAGCCCGAGCAATATGCCGAGCCGGGCCGGGCCGGACGCGAGCGCGGCGAACGACGCGGCCGCGCCGAGCGTCATCGCCCAGCCTTTCGGGTTGTGCCAGAGCATCCAGACGCCGCTGAGGAAACCCTGCGGCCGGTGCACCTCGGCATCCAGCCGCGGCTTGCCGCCGCGCCCGATGCGTACGGCCAGCCACACGAGGTACACCGAACCGACCGCCTTCATCACGAGTTGCAACGCGGGCAGCGCAAGCAGCACGCCGCCGAGCCCGGCCGCCGCCGCCGCGGCCATCGACGCCAGGCCGGCCGCGATGCCCGCCATCATCGGCAGCGAACGCCGATAGCCGAAATGCGCGCCCGACGCAGTGGCGAGCGTCGTCGCGCCGCCCGGCGTCACGGTGGACACGATCACGAACAGCATCAGCGGCAGGTAGTCTCGGAACGGCACGGAAGCTCCCGGTTGGCGTCGTCGAAGCCCTGTTTTACGCGCGATCCCGCCATTACGACAGCGAAAGCTTTTTATGCCTGTCATTAGCGTTCATAATGCGCCGCATGGCACGTCATCTCGACATTGCGCTGCTGCGCGCCTTCGTCACGGTCGCCGATCATCGCAGCATGACGGCGGCCAGCCGCGCGCTGCACCTGACACAAGGCGCGATCAGCCAGCAGGTCGCACGGCTCGAAACGCTGTCCGGCCCGCTGTTCGTCCGCGAGCATCGCAACCTGCTGCTCACGGCGGACGGCGAGCGGTTGCTCGGGCAGGCGCGCCGGCTGCTCGCCGTGCACGATGCGCTGCTGGCCGACATGACGGCCGGCGCGGTCGACGGCACCGTGCGCCTCGGCGCGCCGCAGGATCTCGTCGGCACCTGCCTCGCGCCGATCCTGAAAGGCTATGCGCAGGCGCATCCGCAGGTCGCGCTCACGCTCGTGTGTGAGGCGTCGCCGGAGCTGCACCGGGGGCTCGCGCAGGGCGAACTCGACGTCGCGCTGATCGAGGCGCCGGTCGGGCCGTCACGCGGCGAGTGCATCGCCGTCGACCGCCTGGTCTGGGTCGGTGCGAAAGGCGGCACCGCGTACCGCAACACGCCGCTGCCCGTATCGATGGTCGCGCCGACCTGCGCGTTCCGCCCGACGGTGCTCGACGCGCTGCGCGGCTGCGATCGCGCGTGGCGCACCGTGTTCGAGAACGGCAGTATCGACGCCACCACCGCGACCGTGCGCTCCGACCTCGCCGTCACCGCGTGGCTCGCGTCGACCGTGCCGGCCGACCTCGACATCCTGCCGGCCGGCAGCGGCCTGCCCGCGCTGCCGAACTTCGCGATCAACCTTCATCTGCCGCGCGGCCAGCACACGCCGGCCGCGACGGAACTCGCGCGCCACCTGCGCAACGGCTTCGCGCGCCTGCGCGCGGCCGCATAGGGCCGACGCTACACGGTGCCCGGCTCCTGCGGCGCCGGCGTCGTGCCGGCGGCCTCGAGCGCCTGGTGCAGCGTCGGGAAGATGCACGACGCGCCGACGATCTCCGTGATCCGGTGGCGATCCATGTCCGCGCGCAGGTAGCGGTTGACACGCCCGAACAGCACGCCGATCCCGCGCGCGTGCAGCATCCTGACGAGATCGGTCAGCGTGCGCGCGGCCGAATAATCGATGTCGGTGACCGCCCCCGCATCGATGACGAACCAGCGCGCCGGCACCGGCGCCGCATCGACGAGCTCGGTCACTTCGGCGGCGAACAGGTGATCGTTCGCGAAAAACAGGTCGGAGCCGAACCGGTAGACGATCAGCCCCGGCGCCGTCATCGCACCCCGCCGCGTGGGCACCGGCTGCCACCTGCCGTTCCCTTCGACCGGTTCGAGCACCATCGTGTGCGGCTGGTAGCTGTGGCGCACGTGCCGCATCAGCGACAGCGCGACGGCCAGCAGGATGCCGTGCTCGACGCCGACCGTCACGACGGCCACGGCCGTGACCAGCGCAAGCGTGAACTCGCCGGGGCTTTCCCTGCGGATCGCGGCGAGGCTGCGCACGTTGATCAACCCGAGCGCGATCGTGAACACGATGCCGGCCAGCACCGCATGCGGCAGATACTGCAGCGTCGTGCTGAAGAACAGCAGGACCACCGCCACCACGGCCGCAAACGCGAGATGCCCGATCTGGCTGCGCACGCCCGCGCCGTCGGCCATCGCCGTCTGCGTCGGGCTGCCGTTGACGACGAACGCGCCGCCCACCGCCGCCGCGGCGTTCGCGGCCGCGAGGCCGAGGATGTCGGCATTGGTATCGACGTCCTCGCGATACTGCTGCGCGAACACGCGCGCGGCGGCCGCGCTCTGCGCAATGATCATCACGAAACACGACGCGGCGACCGGCACGAGATCGAGGAACTGCTGCCACGTGACGGACGGCCAGCGCAACGGCGGCAGCCCGCCCGCGACCGGCCCGAGCACCGCGATGCCGTGCGCGGCGAATCCGAACGTGCCGCTCGCCGCGATGCTGCCCGCGACCGCGATCATCGGCATCGGCACGCGCGGCAGGAACCGCTTGCCGGCGAGAATCGCGACGACGACGAGCGCCGCGAGCGCGAACGTCGGCCGGTTCGTGTGGACGAGATGCGTGACGACGTAGTCGAGCTGCGCCAGGCTGCGCGACGCCGGGTACGGCACGGCCAGCCCGAGCATGTCGCCGAGCATCGCGATCGACACCTGCACGCCGACGCCGGCGAGAAAGCCGACCAGCACCGTGCGCGACAGGAAATCGGCGAGAAAACCGAGCTTGAAGATGCGCGCGAGCAGCAGCATCGCGGCGGTCAGCAGCGCGACCATGCCGGCCAGCGCCGCGTATTCGGCACTGCCGGCCGGCGCCATCGACGACAGCCGGCTCGCGAAGATCGTCGCGGTCGCGGAATCGGCGGCCACCACCAGATGCCGCGACGCGCCGAAGATCGCGAACGCGACGAGCGGCAGGCACACCGTGTAGAGGCCCGTGACGGCCGGCATGCCGGCGATGCGCGCGTAGCCGAGCACCTGCGGGATGTCCATCGACGCGAGCGAAATGCCCGCAAGAATGTCGCGGACGGCCCCGCCACGGCGGATCGGGAGGATGCCTTTCAGCAGCCGCACGCCTGACGGGCGGCTTTCGTTGGAATCTTGCATGCGTGAAGTGCGTGAATACGGGGTGACGTGGTTCGCGAAGTCGTTCGCGCATCGTGCCCCCGGCAGGCATCGCATGGCAAGTGCGCGAAAACGGCACGTGTCGCTCACCGTCGACGGATGGCCCGCGCGCAAAGGCGAACGGCACGCCGACAACCCTGCGACGCCCGCATGATTGCATGGATCGCCGTGCACGCGCATTGAAGCGCGCAGGCCCGCCGCAGCGGCGTCGCGCCGATTCCGGACGAACCGGCGGCGCATCCGGCAAGCCGCGCGCGCACCGGCTTGCGGTGACGCGCTTTCGTCACCCGCCCTCACCCGATTGCAGAGGAGACCTGCGCAATGGTGAGCCGATCCGGGAGCCGCGCGCCGCGCGTTCACGGCGACGTGCCTGGAACCCGATGGCACAATCACGGTCCCTTTCATGCGCCCTTCACCGGGCGCGCGCCGCGTCGCGGCGCCGGTTCAACGCACGAGAAGGCCCCTGTTTGCCCCTATGACCCTGAACGAATCCTGGTTTGCGCCGCTCGTCGGCATCCTCATCCTGCTCGCCGCCGCCGGCGCGATCACCGCCGTCGTCCATTTCCTGCTGTTCCGCGTGGTCGCGCGGCTCGCGCGGCTTTCCGCCACGCGCGTCGACGACGCGCTGTTCGAGTTCGGCGCATTCAAGTGGCTGAACCGCATCGTCCCGTTCGTCGTGATCAAGCTCGGGCTCGGCGCGGTGCCCGGCATTCCCGATACGGCCGCGCAGGTCGCCGACAAGGCGCTGTTCGCGCTGATCGTGTTCCTCGTGACGATGACCGTGAGCGCGACGCTTTCGGCGCTCGAACACGCGCATCGCACGTACCAGCGCGACCAGCCGCGCCTGTCGCTGAAAGGCGCGATGCAGCTCGTCAAGCTCGTGATGTTCATCACGGCCGCGCTTGTCGTGATCGGCGACGCAACCGGCAAGCAGATCGGCCTGCTGCTGTCCGGCATCGGTGCGATGTCGGCGGTGCTGATGCTGATCTTCAAGGACACGCTGCTCGGCCTCGTCGCGGGCGTGCAGCTGTCGTCGAACGACATGCTGCGGATCGGCGACTGGATCACGATGCCGTCGGCCGGCGCGGACGGCACGGTCATCGACATCACGCTGAACACCGTCAAGGTCGCGAACTTCGATCACACGATCATCACGGTGCCCACGTGGAAACTGATCACCGAGAGTTACCAGAACTGGCGCGGGATGACCGAGGCAGGCGGGCGCCGCATCAAGCGCGCGCTGTTCGTCGACGCGACGAGCGTGCGTTTTCTTTCGAACGACGAGATCGAACGGCTCGAACGCCTGACGCTGCTGAAGGACTATCTCGAGGACAAGGTCGACGCGATCGAACAATGGAACGGCACGCTCGGCGCGGCCGGCGACTGCCCGGCGAACCGCCGCCAGCTGACGAATCTCGGCACGTTCCGCGCGTATGTCGCGAACTACCTGAAGGGCCATCCGCGCATCCGCCGCGACATGACCTGCATGGCGCGGCAACTGCCGCTCACGGCCGAAGGCATTCCGCTCGAACTGTACTGCTTCACCGACACGACGACCTGGGTCGACTATGAAGCCATCCAGTCCGACCTGTTCGATCACCTGATCGCGGTGCTGCCGGAATTCGGGCTGCGCGTGTACCAGCACCCGTCGGGCTTCGACATGCGGCAGATGGCCGGCGTCGTGCAAGCCGGACAAGCCGGGCTGCAGGCGCCGCACGCGGGCTGACGCACGACACGGCAGCCGGTCATCGGCCGCCTGCCGCCGGGCATGGCGGCACTCACCTCACCGCGCCGCGCACTCCGACGCGAGCCGCCCGAGCACCTTCAGCGCATCCTCGATCTGCCGCGACCACGGATAGCTGTAGTTGAGCCGGATGAAATGCCGGTAATCGGTGCCGGCCGAGAACATGTGCCCGGGCCCGACCGTGATCCGCTCCGCGAGGGCCAGCGCATACAGCTTCATCGCGTCGACCTGCTTCGGCAGCTCGACCCACAGCACATACCCGCCCTGCGGCTGCGACAGCCGCGTGCCCTCCGGAAAGAAGCGCCGCACCATCGCGCTCATCAGGCTCGCCTGCTGCGCATACAGCTTGCGCATGCGCCGCAGGTGAAAGTCGTAGCCGTCGTGCTTCAGGTACTCGGCGATCGCGAGCTGCTCGATCGCGGGCGTCGCGAGCGTGTTCAGGAATTTCAGCTTCTCGACCTGGTCGCGATAGCGGCCCGGCATCGCCCAGCCGATCCGGTAGCGCGGCGACAGGCTCTTCGTGAACGACGCGCAATGCAGCACGAGCCCGTCGCGGTCGAACGACTTCAGTGCGCTCGGTGTCGTGTCGCCGAAGTGCAGCTCGTGATAGACATCGCTCTCGATCGCCGGCACGTCGTGCTTCGCCAGCAGCTCGACGAGCGCGCGCTTGCGCGTGTCGGGCATCTGGAAGCCGAGCGGATTCTGGAAATTCGGCATCACCATGCACGCGGCGATGCGCTCGCGTTCGAGGATTCGTTCGAGCGCGTCGAGATCGATGCCGTCACCCGGGTGCGTCGCGACTTCCAGCGCACGCATGCCCATCCGCTCGATCGCGTGCAGCATCGCGTAGAACGTCGGCGACTCCACCGCGATCGTGTCGCCCGGCCGCGCGACGGCCTGCAGGCACAGGTTGATCGCCTCGGTCGCGCCGATCGTCACCACGATCTCGCCGGGTTCGACCGCGATCCCGCGCTCCGCGTAGCGCCGCGCGATCTGGCGGATCAGCTCCTGGTTGCCGGGCGGCAGATCGTCGATCACGCCCCAGCGGGTGCGGCGGCGGCCGATCGTCTGCGCATAGCGCGCGAGACGCTGCACCGGAAACTGCGACGCATCGGGATACGGCGAGCCGAGCGGCACCGCGTCGTCGCGCGCGATCGAACGCAGCGTCGACAGCACGAGCCGGCTCACGTCCACGGCCGACGGCTCCGCGGCCGGCGCCGACATGTGCAGTTCGGCCTCGGCGGGCGCCGACGCGCGCGCACGGACGAAGTAGCCCGATTGCGGCCGGCTCTCGATCAGGCCGCGGCTTTCCAGCACGAGGTACGCGCGCAGCACGGTCGTGACGCTGAGCTGCTGCTGCCGGCTCGCCTGCCGCACCGACGGAATCCGCTCGCCGGGCCGGTATACGCCACGCTCGATCTGCGCCTGGAGATCGTCGGCCAGTTGTTCGTAACGCTTCACGCGCCTCCCTTTCAACTTCCCTTCAACAACACAGTTGCGATCCGCACTGCCTGAATGGCCGAAACTGTACTCTTTTTTGAAGCGAACAGGTGTACACACAGCCGAACAGGGGCCGCGCGTACTCTGCGGCCATCGACCCCGACACCCGTTGCATCATGAAAAAGAAATCCGCTACCGCGCGCATCGAACCGTACACCCACCCGGCCGCTGGCTGGGGGGCGCTGAAGGCCGTCACGATCAACCTGATCAAGGAAAAAGTCGCCGGCGGCAACTACCGCACGCTGCTGCGCCAGAACCAGCCGGACGGCTTCGACTGCCCGGGCTGCGCATGGCCCGACCGCCAGCACGCATCGACGTTCGAATTCTGCGAAAACGGCGTGAAGGCCGTGGCCGCCGAAGCGACCAGCAAGCGCGTGACGCCCGAATTCTTCGCCGCGCACACGGTCACCGAGCTGCTCGAACAGACGGACTTCGAACTCGAGCAGCACGGCCGGCTCACCGACCCGATGGTGTACGACGCGCAGACCGACCGCTACGTGCCGATCGCATGGGACGACGCATTCGAGCTGATCGCGCGCCACCTGCGCGCGCTGCCCGATCCGAACCAGGCCGCGTTCTACACGTCAGGGCGCGCGAGCAACGAAGCGGCGTTCCTGTACCAGCTGCTCGTGCGGCTGTACGGCACGAACAACTTCCCCGACTGCTCGAACATGTGCCACGAGGCGACGAGCCGCGGGCTGCCGCCGTCGGTCGGCGTCGGCAAGGGCACCGTCACGCTCGACGATTTCGAGCACGCCGACACGCTGCTGATCTTCGGCCAGAACCCGGCCACCAACCACCCGCGAATGATGGGCGAGCTGCGCGAATGCGCGAAGCGCGGCGCGACGATCGTGTCGATCAACCCGCTCAAGGAGCGCGGCCTCGAACGCTTCGCCGATCCGCAAAGCCCGATCGAGATGCTGACGATGTCGGGCACGAAGATCGCATCGACGTTCATCCAGCCGACGATCGGCGGCGATTTTGCGCTGATCAAGGGGATCGCGAAGCGCGTGCTCGAACTCGACGACGCCGCGCGCGCCGCCGGTACGCCGCGCGTGCTCGACACCGCGTTCATCGGCGAGCACACGGCCGGCTTCGACGCGTTTGCCGACGATCTTCGCAACGAAAGCTGGTCCGCGCTGACCGCCGAAAGCGGCGTGCCGTACGAACAGATCGACAGCCTCGGGCAGCTCTACGCGCGCAGCGAACGCGTGATCGCGACGTGGGGGATGGGCATCACGCAGCACAAGCATTCGGTCGCGACCGTGCAGATGCTGACGAACCTGATGCTGATGCGCGGCAACATCGGCCGCCCCGGCGCCGGCCTGTGCCCGGTGCGCGGCCACTCGAACGTGCAGGGCAACCGCACGGTCGGGATCGAGGAAAAGCCGTCGCAGGCGTTCCTCGACCGGCTCGGCCACGTGTTCGATTTCGAACCGCCGCGCCACCACGGCTACGACGTCGTCGAGACGATCGAAGGCATGCTCGAAGGCCACGTGAAGGTGCTGATCGGCCTCGGCGGCAACTTCGCGATGGCGACGCCCGACACGCCGCGCACGTGGGAAGGCATGCGCCGCTGCGATCTTTCCGTGCACATCACGACGAAGCTGAACCGCAGCCACCTGATCCACGGCCGCGACGCGCTGATCCTGCCGACGCTCGGCCGCACCGAGATCGACCTGCAGGACAACGTCGCGCAAGGCGTGACGGTCGAGGATTCGATGAGCATGGTCCACGTGTCGTACGGGATGAACAAGCCGGCCTCGCCGAACCTGATGTCGGAGCCCGCGATCGTCGCGCACATCGGTCATGCGCTGTTCGGCAGCGGCAAGATCGACTGGCTCGCCTACAAGGACGATTACGCGAAGATCCGCGACGCGATCGAGGCCACCCTCGACGGCTTCTACGACTACAACACGCGCATCGCGCGGCCGGGCGGCTTCCACCTGCGCGTCGCGTCACGCGACCGCGAATGGCTCACGCCGACCGGCAAGGCGAACTTCATCGCGCACCCGCTGCCCGCCGACACGCCGATCCAGCGCGCCCGCGCGCTGCACGGCGAACGCCTGATGACGCTGATGACGACGCGTTCGCACGACCAGTACAACACGACCGTCTACGGGCTCGACGACCGCTATCGCGGCGTGTTCGGCCAGCGCCGCGTGGTGTTCGCCAACCGCGACGATCTCGCGATGCTCGGCCTGAAGGCCGGCGAATGGGTCGACATGGAAACCGTGTGGCACGACGGCATCGAGCGGCGCGCGGACGGTTTCCTGCTCGTCGAGTACGACATCCCGCGCGGCTGCATCGGCGCGTACTACCCGGAAACCAACCCGCTGGTGCCGCTCGACAGCGTCGGCGACGTGTGCAACACGCCGACGTCGAAGTCGGTACCCGTGCTGCTGCATCGCGCGGCCGCGCCGGCATCGATCGCCGCCTGACGGAGCACGGCGATGATCGTTCGTCCGCGCGAGCACTGGCTGCGGATGCTGCTCGTCTGGAACGGGTCGGTGCTGCCGACCATCCTGCCGCAACTCGTGCTGACGCTCGCGATCAGCATCGTCGCGGTGTGGGGCGGCGGCCGCGTGCTCGGCGAGAAGGTGCCGCTGAACCCGACGCCGTTCACGCTGATCGGCCTCACGCTCGCGATCTTCGCCGGGTTTCGCAACAATGCGAGCTACGAACGCTACCGCGAGGGCCGTCAGCTGTGGGGCGGCGTGCTGACCGCCACGCGCACGCTGGTATCGCAGGCGCTCTGCTACGGCGCGATCGACGATAACGACGCGTCGCGGCAGGCGTTCGTGCGCAAGGTCGTCGCGTTCGTCTACGCGCTGAAGCATCAGCTGCGCGGCACCGATCCGTCGGCCGACCTGCGCACGCTGCTCGACGGCGCCGCCTGTACGCGCATCGCCGCCGCCCGGTATGCGCCGGTCGCGATCGTTCACGAACTGCGCGAAGCATTCGCCGCGCGCGCCGACGCCGGGCGTCTCGCCGATACGCGACTGTGGATGCTCGACGCACGCCTCGACGATCTCGTCGCGATGGTGAGCGGCTGCGAGCGCATCGCGTCGACGCCGATCCCGTTCTCGTACGACGTGCTGCTGCACCGGACGATCTATGCGTACTGCGTGCTGCTGCCGTTCGGCCTCGTCGATTCGATCGGCGCGGCAACGCCGTTCGTCACCGTGTTCGTCGCCTATACGCTGATCGCGCTCGACGCGATCGCCCATGCGATCGCCGAACCGTTCGGCGACGGGCCGAACCATCTCGCGCTCGATGCCATGACGCGGACGATCGAGCGCACGCTGCTCGAACTGAACCGCGAGCCGCTACCGGCGGAAGTGACGCCCGGCAAGGCCTATCGCCTCAGTTGACGCGCGGGCCGCCGCTCGCGCGCCCCGCCGCCCTTCCACCCGTCAGCCCGTCAATCCCGACGGCCGCGCAGGAAGCCGTCATGCGCGGCCGCCGTCTCCGCGATCGTCCGCAGCAGCACGACACCGCGCAGCAGCGCGCGCCCGTCGTCGCTGTCGACCTCGGTCACGCGCCGCAGCAGCACGCGGGCCGCCGCGCCGCAAGCCCGCTCGAGCCGGGCGAAATCCGCGAGCCCGACCCGCCCCCGCACCAACGCGACCGCACGGCGCGCCGCCGGCTCGCGCGCCGCCAGTTCGGCCAGCGCCAACAGGCTGTCGCCGATCGTCCAGGCCGCGAGCAAGTCGCGCAGGTCGCGCTCGATGAGGGTGGCCGGCAGACGGCCCGCGAAGCCGAGCTCGCGCCCGAGACGGTCGGCCGTGCGGCTCAGCCACGCGCTCGCCGGCCACGCCCGTGGATTGCGTGCGATGCGCGCGAGGTCGGCGCGCACCGCGCAATGCAGGCGCCGCCGGCTCGCGCCGGGATCGCCGGGGAACACGAGCGCGAACACCATCGCGCCGAACGCGATGCCGAGCAGCGTGGCAAGCGCCGAATTGAGAAAGGTCGCGTCGCCGATACGCGCCGTATTGTCCGGCGACGTGAAATTCCAGAAGAAGATCGAGAAGCCGCTGCCGATGCCGGCCGCACGCGGATGGCGCATCGCGATGCCCGCGCCGATCGTGAACACGCCGAGGATGTACGCGAGCATCTCGAAGCCCGACACCGCCGGCAGCAGCACGAAGTTGCAAAGGGCGCCCGCGACCGCCGCGCAGGCGGCTCCTTTCAGGAAGCCGACGGTGGCGCCCACCGAGTTCGGGCGCGTCGAGAACAGCGCGCAGACCACCCCCGTGATCGCGACGAACCCGGCGCCCGACGGCCACGCCGTCACGATCCAGAACGCCGCGGCGATCAGCACCGCGATGAACGCGCGCATCCCGTTGTGCCACGCGAGCACCGGATCGTGGTGGAACGCATAGCGCACCCGCGACGCCGGCGGATTCGGCAGGTCCAGCCGCGCCTTGCCCGCAAAGGCGGCGTCGAACCCGGCAAGCAGCGCCGCCAGCCGGTCCAGCGTGAGCAGGCGCGACGGGTCCGAGCCGGCCGGCTCCGCGGCCTCGGCGCGCACCGCGTCGTCCACGCGCGCCCGCAATGCGGTGAGCGCGGCGCCCGCTTCGCCCGACGCCGCCACGCCGTCGAGCACCTGCGCGGCATCGGCGACCAGCGGGTCCGGCGTGCCGCCGCTGCGCGCCGCGTGATCGTGCAGCGCCTGCCCCGCGGCCTGCGCGGACAGCACGCCCAGCACCGCCGTGCGCAGATGGCCGATCGCGTTGCGCACCGGCGGCGCGCCGGTGGCCGCATATTCGGCCGCCGTGTCGAGTTCGAGCGCATCCGCGAACAGCCGGTGCACGGCCGCGACGTTCGGCTCGCGGCGCAGCGCACCCGCGCCGACCGCCGCCGCGCGGTCGAGATAGCGCTTGAGGCGCGTACGGACATCGTCCAGCGGCGTACCCGGCGCGAAGACCGTATCGAACAGCGCGCCGCACAGGATGCCGACCACCACGTAGAGGAACCGCGCGACCGCGATGTCGAACGCGTGCAGCGGCGCGGATACCGCATCCATCGCGACGATCGCGGCCGTGTAGCCGGCGAGCACCGCCGCATAGGCGCGGAAATTCCGCTGGAACGTCGCGACGCCCGCGCACAGGCCGATCCAGGCGGCGAGCGCCGGCAGGAACAGTTCGGGGGTCTGCGCGAATGCACCGGTCAGCACGAGCGCGACGACCGCGCCGATCGCGGTGCCGAGAATCCGGTACTGGCTCTTCGACAAGCCCATCCCGCGGCTGCCCTGCGCGACGATCCACACCGTCGATGCGGCCCATTTCGGGTCGTCGAGATTCATCCGGAAGGCAATGTAGAGCGCGAGCAGCGAGGCGGCCGTGTTGCGCAACGCGAAGGCGATCGCACCGGGCGGCAGCGTGGGCCGCGCGTCGCGCAGCACGGTGCGGAAAGCCGCGCGCGGCGGCAGATCGGGCAAGGCGAATTTCATGCGGCGAGCATACGGGGGCGCGCCGCCGCCACTAAGAGGCGCGGACAGGATGCGTTATTGCACCGGGCAGGATAATCGCCGCCGCACGGAGCGATCCGGCCGGCGAAGGTAAGATGCGCGCAGGTCGAACACGGAAGCACCCCGTATGAACTTCGAAAGCATCCGCATATTCCTGCGCGTGGTCGAGCGCGGCAACTTCACCGCCGCCGCCACGCAACTCGACATGCCGCTCAGCCGCGTGAGCCGCAAGGTCAAGCAGCTCGAGGACGATCTCGGCGTCCAGCTGCTGTACCGGACCACGCGCCGCGTGTCCGTCACCGAGGCCGGACGCGACTACTACGAGCGCTGCCTGCGCGCCGAGGACATCCTGCTCGACGCGGACCGTCAGGCCCGCGCGCTGCGCATGGCGCCGGAAGGCACACTGCGCGTGCTGGTGCCCTACTCGATCGGCCTGTTCGAACTGGAGCCGGCGCTCGCCGAGTTTCGCCGGCGCTACCCGCTCGTCCAGCTCGTGCTGATCTACGACAACAACCCGCTCGATCTCGTCGAGCACGGCTTCGACGTCGCGCTGCGCGCGGGCGTGCTGACCGACTCCAGCTACATCGCACGCTCGCTCGGCTGGTCGCAGGCGAAGCTCGCGGCGAGCCCCGCCTATCTCGACCGCGTCGGCCGGCCCGCCACGCCGCAGGACCTCGCGCAGCACGACCTGCTGCTCGTCGGCCGCGACGCGCCCGGCCTGACGCTGCGGCTCACCAATGCGGCCGGCGAAGTCGCAGACGTGCCGGTGCGGCCGGTGCTGATCACCAACGAATCGGTGACGGTGCTGCGCCAGGCCGCGAGCGGCGGCGGCATCGCGCTGGCCTCGACGCACTACACGGCCCGCCGGCTCGAACGGAACGAACTCGAAATCGTGCTGCCCGACTGGCACCGGGCCGACGACGTCGAGCTGCACGTGCTGTACCCGCGGCGCGCGACGCTCGACAGCAAGGTGCGCGCGTTCGTCGATTTCCTTGCGGAACTGTTCACCGCATGGCGAACCGCACCGTAACCGGCTCGGTTCGGCACGGTTCGCACACCGATTATTGCGCGGCGCGAAATCGATTAATGAGCCGGCCCGTGTTGATGGCGGCTCGCCACATCGTTAGCCTGTCGCGATGCACAACGACTCCACCGGCGCCGCCAGCCGCCTGACCGCTGCCCGCAGACGCGTCACGCGCGTCCCGCCTTCCTGACCGGCAGCATCCCGCCTTCCGAAGCCCGCCACGGCTTCGTGCATCCGATCGAGCCGCACATCGTACGCGTCGGCCCCGGCTACCGGGCCGCGTCGCGCGCCGTGCGCCTTTCCGTTCAGCGGCCGCGCCGCGCCTGCGTCGCCTTCGCGCGCGTGCGTGCGCGGTGGCGCGTGCCCGCCGCGACGGGCCGCAGCCGTCAAGCACCTTACGCTTCTTACGCAGGAAACCCATGTCCACTCCGTCATCTCCAGCCCCGCTGTCGGGCGGCAAGCTCGCGATCGGCACGATCGCGGTATCGCTCGCGATGTTCATGAACGTGCTCGACTCGTCGATCGCGAACGTCGCCATTCCGACCATCTCGGGCGACCTCGGCGTGTCGGTCGACGAAGGCACGTGGGTCATCACGATCTTTGCGGCCGCGAACGCAGTGTCGATTCCGTTGACGGGCTGGCTCACGCAGCGCTTCGGCCAGGTACGCCTGTTCGTCACGTCGATCCTGCTGTTCGTGTTCGCGTCGTGGCTGTGCGGGATCGCGCCGAACCTGCCGACGCTGCTCGCCGCGCGGATCCTGCAGGGCGCGGTCGCCGGGCCGCTCGCGCCGCTGTCGCAGGCGCTGCTGCTCGGCGCGTGGCCGCGGCAGAAATCGTCGAGCGCGCTGGCGCTGTGGTCGATGACGGCGCTCGTCGGCCCGATCGCGGGGCCGTCGCTCGGCGGCTGGATCACGTACGACTACAACTGGTCGTGGATCTTCTACATCAACATCCCGGTGGGTTTCTTCGCGGCCGCCGTCACGTGGATCGTGTTCCGGGATCGCGAATCGGCCACGCGCCGCCTGCCGATCGATACGGTCGGCCTGCTGCTGCTCGTGCTGTGGGTCGCATCGCTGCAGATCATGCTCGACAAGGGCAAGGATCTCGACTGGTTCAACTCGCCCGTCGTCGTCACGCTCGGCATCGTCGCGCTGATCGGCTTCGCGTTCTTCCTCGTGTGGGAGCTGCACGAGGCCAACCCGATCGTCGACCTGCGGCTCTTCACGCAGCGCAATTTCGCGGGCGGCACGATCGCGATCTCGGTCGCGTACGGGATGTTCTTCGGCACGCTCGTGCTGCTGCCGCAGTGGATGCAGGGCTATCTCGGCTACCGCGCGGTCGATTCGGGGCTCGCCACCGCGCCGCTCGGGGTGTTCGCGATCCTGCTCACGCCGGTCATGGGGCGCCTGCTGCCGCGCACCGATCCGCGCTACATCGCGACGCTCGCGTTCGTCGGCTTCGCGGTCGTGTTCATGATGCGCACGACCTTCTACACCGACGTGTCGCACTGGGACCTCGTGCTGCCGACGCTGCTGCAAGGCATCCCGATGGCGATGTTCTTCGTGCCGCTGACGTCGATCATCCTGTCCGGGCTGCCGCCGGAAAAGATTCCGGCCGCCGCCGGCCTGTCGAATTTCGGCCGCACGTTCTGCGGCGCCGTCGGCACGTCGCTGATCAGCAACGCCTGGAACGACCGCACGATCCTGCATCACGCGCGGCTCACCGAACAGGCGAGCATCGACAACCCGACCTTCGCGCAACACGTCGACACGACGCGCTCGCTGCTGCACCTGAGCCCCGATTCGGCGCTCGCGCTCTTCAACACGTCGGTCGATTCGCAAGCCGCCGTGATGGGGCTGAACGACATCTTCTATGTATCGGCGATCATCTTCGTCGCGATCATTCCGCTGATCTGGATCACGAAACCGTCGCGCTCGGGCGGCGGCGATGCCGACGCGGCGGCGGCCGGCGCGCATTGATCCGCATGCGCGGCGGCCGGAGCCCGCGCCGCGCACGCCGGGGCCCCGCGCCGCCACGCGCCGACGTAATAAAGACTTGCAATCGATACAGGCGGAAACGTCAACAGCCGGTGCCCGCGCCGCGTTTTCTGGACAAGCGCCCACGATTCGAGCGCGCAACGACAGGAGAAAACACCATGCGAGCCCTGACCCGCCATCTCGCGATTGCCGCCACCCTGATGTCGGTACTGACCGGCACCGCGTTCGCCGACACGCCGTGGCAACAGGCGCATCCGCGCCGCGAAGCGGTCAACCAGCGCCTCGCAAACCAGAATCGCCGGATCCGTCACGAAGTGAAGGAAGGCGAGATGTCGCACGCACAGGCCGCGCGCCTGCACCGTGACGACCGCAAGATCCGCCGGGAAGAGCGGGACATGGCTGCGCAGGATCGCAGCCACATCACGAAGAGCGAAAAGCACGTGCTGAACCAGCAGGAAAATGCGGTCAGCCACCAGATCGGCCAATAAGATCGACAACACCGGCAGGTGCCCATTCGCCCCCCCCTGAAACGCCCGCTGCCGCCGCGCGGCAGCGGGTGCTTGTTGTGTATCGAATCGTTTCAACGCGCCAACGGCGTCAAATGCTGCGGGTATACTCCGTCGTCAGCCGCCTGCCGCATCGTCGTCCGTCAAACATGGCCCGATTCCGGGCGGTTTCGTCGCGAAGCTTCGCGTTTCGCCTACCCCGCGCCCCAGCCTCGATACGAGACCCACGACGACCCACCATGAAACGATTCCTGCTGCTCCTTCCCGCCGCCCTGCTCGCCGCCTGCGGTTCCGCGCCGTCGTCCGACTCGGCCGCCTCGTCCGGCGCGGCGCCGATGATGTACGTGTCGTCGCAACGTCCGGCCTACGCAATCGCCAACTGCCTCGACAGCCGCCTGCCGGGCACCGAGCAATCGCAGCACAACGGCGTGACCGACATCGCCGTCGGCTCGAACTCGTACTTCGTCACGCTGACGCCGTCGGGCAACGGTTCGGTCGTCAAGGTCGTGCGCGGCTCGGGCAGCGAGCCGCCCGAGGAAACGATGCGCTTCGCGCTCGCACGCTGCCTGATCTGATCCGAACCCCGCCGACGCCGGGCGCCCGCCCGGCTCGCGCCTGCGCGCCGGCCCGTCGGCGCGCACGCTGAATATTTTCATCCGGGTGGCCGTCGATGAGAGAATCGCACCCACGATTCCCTTTCAACGGAGCCCGCATGAAGCACCTGCTGTCCCGGCTGTTCGTCAGCGCCGCGCTCGTCGCGCTTGTTCCGGCGCTGCCGGCGCAGGCGGCCACGCCGCCCGGCATCTTCGTCGTCGCCACGCAGCTCGGCGAATTCACGACCCTCGACCCGAGCGGGATTTACGAACTGGTGCCGTCGGAGTACGTCGCGAATACCTACGAACGGCTCGTGCGCGTCGATCTGAAGGACCCGACACGCTTCGACGGGCAGATCGCGCAATCGTGGACGGTCGGCGCCGACGGCGTGACCTACACGTTCAAGCTGCGCCCCGGCCTCACGTTCCATTCCGGCAACCCGGTCACCGCCGACGACGTCGCGTGGTCGCTGCAGCGCACCATCCTGCTCGACAAGGGGCCGGCCGGCGTGCTCGCCGACCTCGGCCTCACGAAAGCGAACGTGGCGCAGAAAGTGCGCGTGGTCGATCCGCAGACCGTCGTGCTCGAAACCGACCGCAAGTACGCACCGAGCTTCGTGCTCAACGTGCTGAGCGCATGCCCGGCATCGGTCTTCGACAAGAAGCTGCTGCTGTCGCACCAGCAGGGCAACGATTTCGGCAGCGGCTGGCTCCGGACCAACGACGCGGGCTCGGGCCCGTACCAGCTCGTCAAGTGGACGCCCAACGAGACCATCGTGCTGCAGCGTTTCGAGAAATACCGCACGCCGTACCCGATGAAGCGCGTCGTGCTGCGCCACGTGCCCGAAGCGTCCGCGCAACGGTTGCTGCTGGAGAACGGCGACGCCGACGCCGCGCGCAACCTGAGCCCCGACAGCCTCGCCGCGCTGACGAAGGCCGGCAAGATCAAGGTCGCATCGTGGCCGGTGTCCGCGCTGCTGTACCTGAGCCTGAACACGAAGAACCCGAACCTCGCGAAACCCGAGGTGCAGCAGGCGATGAAATGGCTGGTCGACTATGACGGCATCCAGCGCAACATCGTCAGCACGACGTACAAGGTGCATGAAACCTTCCTGCCCGAAGGCTTCCTCGGCGCGTCGAACGCGCGGCCGTACAAGCAGGACGTCGCGAAGGCGAAGGCGCTGCTCGCCAAGGCCGGCCTGCCGAACGGCTTCGACGTGACGATGGACATGCCGAACGACTATCCGTACCTCGAGATCGCGCAGGCGCTGCAGGCGAACTTCGCGCTGGGCGGCATCCGCGTGAAGCTGATTCCGGGCGATGCGAAGCAGGCGATCGGCAAGTATCGCGCGCGCCAGCACGACATCTTCGTCGGCGAATGGTCGCCCGACTACATGGACCCGAACAGCAATGCGCGCGGCTTCGCGTGGAATCCGGACAACTCCGACCAGTCGCCGACGAAGATGCTCGCGTGGCGCAACAGCTGGGACATTCCGCAACTGACGAAGGACACCGAGGCCGCGCTCGTCGAGCCGTCGCCCGCGAAACGCGCGCAGCGTTACGAAGCGCTGCAGAAGGCCGTGCTCGCGAACTCGCCGTTCATCATCATGTTCGAGAAGGTCGTGCAGGTCGCGACGCGCCCCGGCGTGACCGGGCCGGAAATCGGGCCGATCAACGACCTCGTGTCATACCGCACGCTCGCGAAATAATGGCGCCCGCCCGCGCGTCCGGCCCTGCCGGCGCGCGGGTAATCGCCGCGGGCCGCCGTGGCAGTGCTATGCCGTGCGGCGCGGGCGATCTACAATGCGCGACGCCACGGACGCCGGCCGCAACCGGCGACGATCGGGACCATCGAATCCGCCAATCCGCTTCGCCAAGGAAAACAGGATGCGCACGCTACAACAACTGCGAATGGAGTTCCTTCAGTACAAGATCGAGCCGATCGGCTGGCTCGGCGACAGCCCCTCCCGCTTCGACTTCTATACGCAAACGGCCGCCGGATGCGACACCATCCTGGAGCTCGGCGTGTTCACCGGGCTGACCACGACGGCCTTCCTGCTCGCGCAGCCGAAGCGCCTCGTGTCGGTCGACATCTCCGACGAGTATTTCCAGATCCGGCCCGAACTGGAGCAGGCGGCGAAAGACCTGTCGATCGACTTCGAATTCCGGATCGCCGACGATCTCGCGATGGAGCCGCTCGCCGCCGACCTGCTGTTCATCGACACCACCCATACGTACGAGCAGACGCTCGCCGAACTGAACCGTTTCGGCCCGCTGGCGCGCAAGAAGATCGTGCTGCACGACATGACCGTGGCCGGCGTGTACCAGGCCGTGTTCCAGTGGCTGTGGGACAACAAGCAGTTTCATATTACGTATCACGACAGCCGCGGTTGCGGCGCGGTCGTCTGCGAGCGCCACGTCGGCTACTGAGCCGGGCGCGCGCAACGGGGGGCGAACATGCAATCGAGCGAACACGCGGTCTGCGTGGCGATCAACGACAACAACCGCGCGTGGTACGAGATGCTCGTGCCGTTCCTGCTGTCGCTGCGGCACACCGGCTACGACGGGCGGATCGCGGTGATCGGCTACGGGCTGTCCGAACGCAAGCGGCAGATCCTCGCGAGCCAGTCGGTCGACGTGATCGACGCGTCGAGCGCGTATGCGCTGCCGGTCGGCCGCTTCATCGAGGCCGCCGAGTATTGCGCACGCAACCCGCAGATCCGCAAGCTCGCGCTGTACGACGCCGACATCTGGTTCTGCGCGCCGCGGTTCGACCTGTTCTCGCAGATCGGCGACGACCGGCTCCACGCGTGCCCCGACCCGCTGTTCTGCACGTTCGTCGTCACGCCGCTGATCGGCGAGCGGCGCGACCATCACTGGCGCCTCGTCGTCGACGAAGTCTCAGCACGCCACGGCAGCGCGTTGCAGGCCGGGCTCGTTGCCGGGACCGCCGACGCGTGGGCACGCTACGCCGGCCACCTGCGCGACTGCACCGCCCGCATCGGCACCGATTTCCAGGAATGCTTCGGGATCGATACGACGTTCCTGCACCTGTGGAGCGCCCAGGGCGAAACGGCACTGCTCGATCCGGTCCAGAACTTCGTCAGCAAGTACGGCATTCACGAAGCGTTCGATGCCGGCACCGGCACGACGACGCTCCGGTATCACGGCGAGCCGATCCGCGCGCTGCACATGACCGGCGACATCCGCTTCCTCGACCGCTGGCGCTACTACGCGAACCACGTCGACGCCGCGCTGCGCGACGGCGTGCCGTTCGCGTTGTCGGACGGCACGCCGGCACAGTCCGACGCGGTCGCCGCGCGCATCGCGGCAACCGACTACGTGCGCTCGGCCGGGCTGACCGTTGCGGCCGCAACGATCGAGACAAGCGCGGGCGCCTACCTGCAGGCGATCGACGAACCCGGCGGCACGATGCTGATCGGCAGCGGGAACCACGAAGTCGTGTTCACCGCGACACGCGACATCGCGCGGCTGAACGTCTATGTCACGCACCCGTCCGGGTCGCCGTCGCCGCTGCTGTGCGAAGTGCTGGTCGACGGGCAGCCGCAGCGGAAAGGCACCGAGCTGACGGCGCATTTCACGTACCGGATCGCGCCCGGCACCGTCGTCACGCTGCGCTCGACGAGCCTCGGCGGCCAGCAGTGCAATGCGATCTGGCGGCTGCGCGAGGCGCCGGACATGCAGCAGTAGGCAGCGGGCGGCGGCCCGCCGCCGGTCAATTGAATGCCGCCCACACCAGGTACGCGTTCAACCCGACGATCACGACCGTTGCCGCGCCGGCGACGATCCGCAGCGGCATCCGCATCGCGTAAGCGCCCATCACGTCCGCGCGCGCCGACAGCATCAGCAGCGCGATCATCGGCATCGGCAGCACGAAACTCAGCACCACCTGGCTCGCGACCATCGCGCGCGTGACGTCGCAGCCGAGCGCGACCACCGCGAACGCGGGCACGACCGTCACCGCGCGCCGCACCCAGACCGGCATGCGGCGGTGGATGAAGCCCTGCATCACGACCTGCCCGGCCATCGTGCCGACCACCGAACTCGACACGCCCGAGGTCAGCAGCGCGACGAGAAACAGCGCGCCGGCCGCCGGCCCGAGCACCGGGATCAGCGTGTGATACGCGTCGCCGATGTCGGTCATGCCCGGCGCGCTCGCGTGAAACGCCGACGACGCCATCATCACCATCGCGAGATTCACGAACCCGGCCAGCCCGAGCGCGACGACCACCTCACGATTCGAGAAGCGCACGAGCCGCCGCCGCTCCGTATCGTCGCGCGGCGCGGTGCGATCCTGCGTGAGCCCCGAATGCAGATACAGCGTGTGCGGCATGATCGTCGCGCCGATGATCCCGACCGCGATCGTCAGCGCCGCGCGATCCGGAATCTGCGGAACGACCAGGTGGAACGCGGCCGCATGCCAGTCCTGCGGCGCGATCAGCAGTTCGCCGAGATAGCACGCGCCGATCACGCCGACCAGCGCCGCGATCGCGGCTTCCAGCGGCCGGAAGCCGCGCTTTTCGAGCGCGAGGATCGCGCAGGTCGCGAGCGCCGTCGCGATCATCCCCGCGAACAGCGACAGGTGGCACAACAGCCCGAATGCGAGCGCGCCGCCGAGGAATTCGGCGAGATCGGTCGCCATCGCGGCGATCTCGGACGCGACCCACATCCCCCATACGACCGGCGCGGGAAACCGGTCACGGCACAGCTCCGCGAGATTGCGGCCGGTCACGATGCCGAGCTTCGCCGACATCGCCTGGAACAGCATCGCGATCGCGTTCGCGGCCAGCACGACCCACAGCAGCCGGTAGCCGTACGCGGCACCGGCCTGGATGTTGGTCGCGAAGTTGCCGGGGTCCATATAGCCGATCGACGCGATCACGGCCGGGCCGACGAACGGCAGCAGCGCGGCGACGCCGGTGCGGCGCCCTTCCAGCGCGGCACGCGCCGCGCCGTCGGGGTGGCCGGTGTGGCCGGTGTGCCCGGCAGGCAGACTCGGCAGCGCGAAGCTGCCGGCAGGTTTGTTCGTGACGGGAATCATGGTGGTGTTCCGTTCGAATGAGGCAGGATTCCTGAAGGTCGGGCGCCGCGGCCGGCATGTCGGCTGCCGGCCGCGGCGGCAGCGGCGGCGTTACAGCGGCACGACGTCGGGACGGTTGCGCGGAAACTGCGCGATCACGTCCGGCGCGACGTTCAGGTGCGCTTCGACGAGCTTCGGCGGCGTATGCGCGAGCCAGTCGGACAGCGACACTTCCGCATAGCGGTCGGTCTTGAAGATCTCGAGGAACACCAGATCGGTGTTGCCGGTGTTCTGCACGTAGTGCCCGAGGCTTTTCTTCACGTAGCCGACGTCGCCCGCGCGGAAGTCGGCCGTCTGCGCCTTCGGCCCCGTGTCGAACACGGTCATCCGTGCCTCGCCCTGCATGTAGTACTGCCATTCATCCGCGTTCGGGTGCCAGTGCAGCTCCCGCATGCCGCCCGGATGCACGGTGACGAGCGCCGCCGCGACGGTCGTCGACACGTTGAAGTTCGTGCTGTCCGCGATCCGCACTTCGCCGCCGCGGGTCTTCCTGACCGGTTTCATGTCGCCGAGCGAGAAGATGAACGGATGCGGCGGCGCCCCTGCCGCCGATGCCGATGCGCGCTGGGCTTCCGCGAGCGGGCCCGGTTCGTCGCCCTGGAAGATCCACAGGTTGTCGAGCGGGATGTTCCGGAATGCGTCGGCCGGCACGCCGAAGTTGAGCGCGAGCACGTCGGGCGGCGTGTGCGCGACCCAGTCGGTCAGCAGCAGCGTGTTGAATTCGGACGCGCGGCCGTTATCGAACGCGAGCAGGAATTCGGCGCCGTCGGTGCCGAGGCCCTGCAGCGAATGCGGCAGGCCGGGCGGGAAATACCAGAGATCGCCGGTTTTCACGTCCTGCACCGATGGCCGCCCGAGTTCGTCGAGCACCGTGATCCGGCACCGGCCGTCGAGCATGATGGCCCACTCGGCCTGCTGGTGCCAGTGCATCTCGCGAATGCCGCCGCGCGTCAGGCGCATGTTGACGCCGGAAATGGTTTCGGAAATCGCAAAATCGTCCTGGGTGACTTCACGCGCCCATCCGCCATTTTGAATTCTTTTATGCGCATTATTGAACGAGGCCCAGAATAACGGCATGCCGTTGATATCGGTGGCCGGCGGATCCTGAAAGGACGGAAACTGGTTGGCGATAGCCGGATTTTTGGGCCCCGGATCGGTCAGGCTCTGACGGTTGCGCGCATTGACCGCGCCTTCCGGCGGACTGTCCGGATTGCCGAACGAGGCGGCCTTGGCCGATACCGCAATACCGGCGGCGGCAATGGCGCCGGCCGTATTCGCCAGCATTCTGCGTCGAGAAAGATTCGTCATGACTTCTCCTTCATTCTTGCGATCAAGTGAATTCCCATTACGGAACACATGCCGTTTTTCGGATTATCGAAAATCGAACATCCCGTCACGCAAGTTAAATACAATTCGACGAATAAATTAAATGAATTATTAACCTGAATTAATGACTTAAGCTGATCGACTTTAATTTTGTAATTATTGCGGTGCAGCGGGATGGCGGGAAGGGAACGGATTTCGGTAAATGAGGGGATACGATTGCGCCCGGTCGTGACGACCCTGCATGGCGACAACACGAGATCGGGATACGACGCGGCCGATTCGAATCACCGATCGTTTCGAGCGGGCCCGTGCGGATGCGGATACGCCGGAAACCGGCGACCTGCGCCGCGACCGGAAGCGGTTCACTCTCGCGGCATCGCGTCGAGCCGTTGCGCGGCAAACCTCAAGCCGCCCAGAATCCGTTCCGCGACCCGTGCCGGAAAGCCGGGCGGCAACGCCGCGGCGACCGATTCGATCACATGCGGCGTCATCGCGACGAGCCGTTCGACGATCGGCGTCGCGATATCGCCGAGCAGGCAGTGCTCGGCCATCGCGCTAAAGTGCCGTCGCGTGATGTCGCGCATCGCATAGTGCTTGCGCTTGCCGTGCACGGCCATCGCGAGCTTCGCCTTGTGCCACGACCACTGGTTCGCGCCGTCGCCTTCGACCGGCCAGATCGACATCACGTCGTAAAGCGGCGTCAGCCGGAAACGGCCGCCCGCCAGCAGGCGCAGGCTGAAGTTCTTCGCATGCCCGTCCGGTGCGGCAAGCATCCAGAACACGATCAGGGCGGCGAACAACGTGTCGAGATCTTCCCGCGACGTTTCGGAGCGGCGCAGGAGGCCTGCGAGATCGGGCACACCGGGGCCGCCGTGCGACTCGTACTTCAGATGAGGCGGCACGCCGAGCGCCTGGCAGAAGTCCTCCTGCGGCAAGCGCAACAGCCACCCGCCATCGCGATGAAACGCACGATCGAAGCGTGCGACGGACAGAACCTTGTGCGCGCCGAAACGCACGATTTCCGCCTGCGCGACCGACAGGCCGAACGCGCGCAGGATCGCGAGGCACAGCCACTCGTTCTCGACGGAGGCCGTCAGGTCGGCCCGCTTGTTGCCGACCAGCCCGAGCGGCAATTTCAGAATATGCGTCGTCGGCGTCGCGCCATGCGGGCGCATCCAGCGCCCGTCATGAAACAGCAGTGCGGTCTTTTCCTGCGCGCCGGCCAGCGACAGCCGGAAATCGTCGTCGTCCCCGCCTGCCGTCGCCACCCCGCTCGCCTGATCGAGCACGCGTGCCACGTCGTCGTCCGACAGCGGCGTACCGTCGATGCGATTCAGGCCGGTCGGCGCATCGTCCTCGCCGAGCAATTGCACCGCGCCGATGCAGTCGCGGCCGAGCGCGGCGAGCAGATCGAACGGCTCGGTCGTCGCCGTGCCGAACCGGGCGGCCAGGCGGCGCCGAATGGCATCGCTGTCCGGCAGCAGGTTGTCGAAGAAGTGATTCACGCGTTCGCCGCGCAGCGGTGCTTCGCCGACACCGAACGGCAGCGACAGCGACAACGGGCGGCCGACGGCTGATTGTTTCCAGTCGGCGTCGTACAGGAGTTCCATGTCGCCGCGCGCGGGAATCCGCCACGTGCCGACCCGCTGGCCGTTCGTCCAGATCGACAATGCGCGCGTGTGCGTTCTGCGTCCCATCGCTTACCACTCGACGTCGGCTGCGTCGTGCCCGTCCTTCGTGCGGATGCTGAGTTCGAGACCGTATAGCGCGGTCAACTCGAGCAACTGACTAAGCGACAGGCTTTCGGTACGCGTGGTTTCGAGCGACGACAGGCGCGACTGGCCCACGCCGATTCTCCCGGCCGCTTCCGCTTGTGTCAGGCCCTTTGCCTGACGCGCGGAAGACAGGATTTCGCCCAGTTGCGCGGACGTATTGACGATGAAGTTCACGGCATGGATCCCCGAAGACAATAAATGCAGTATATGCCTGACAGACATAAACGCAAATTATCTCCATCAGACATAAACGCAAATTATTCCTGACAGAGATAAAACCAAGCCCCTTCCGGCGCGGACCGCCCCACCGTCGAACGCACTTCCGACCCTATCACCTATCCTCACACCATAGTTTTTATCCGCTGGCGCGAATGATTTTGGCTTCGTTAGATGGATGACATTCGATCATCAGACGACAACGATCTAACAGCCGATGACCTGCGCGTTCGCCCGTACCGTCGAATCCCGCTACGCCGAGCTCACGCCGACCGCGAAGCGCATCGCGAGCTACATGCTCGCGAACCTCGACCGGCTCGGGCTCGAAACGGCCGACCAGATCGCGCAGCAGGCCGGCACGAGCGGCATCTCGGTCGGGCGCTTCCTGCGCAGCGTCGGCTACCGCAATCTCGACGACCTGAAACGCGAGCTGCGCGGCGGAGGCGATCGCCCGTGGATGATCACCGACCGGCTCGACGAATACCGCCGCGTCGCGGGTACGCAACCGGCCCACGGCAACGGCAACGGCGATGCCGGCAACAGCCCGCTCGCATCGTCGCTCGAGCGCGAGCTCGACGCGATCCGCCACGTGTACCGCCTCGCCGAAGGCCCGGTGTTCGCGCAGGTCGCCGACCGGATCGCGCATGCGGACGCGGTATTCATCCTCGGCATCCAGTCGACGCGCGGGATCAGCAACGCGTTCAGCAGCTACCTCGAATACCTGCGCCCGCGCGTGTTCTATTCCGACGGCCAGTCGGGCTCGTACGTCGATTCGCTGAACTCCGAATTCGAGCGGCCGTACTGCATCGTCACCGACACCCGCGCGTATTCGCGCAGCGCGCGCCGCTATTGCCAGGCGGCCGCCGAGCGCGGGCAGCCGTTCGCGCTGGTCACCGACCTCTCGTGCCCGTGGGCGCGCGACTGGCCGGCCGACCTGCTGCAGGTGAAGACCGACGTCGGCCAGTTCTGGGATTCGCTCGCACCGCTCACCTGCCTGTTCAACCTGCTGATCACGGCCGTGGTCGACCGCCTCGGCCCCGCGATCGACCGGCGCGTCGCGCGCAACCGCGAACTGCAGCACACGTTCGACCAATTCGAATCCTGAGCGAGCCCGACCGAACCCGAACCGCCAATGAACGACCACCGCCTCGTCGAAATCACGCCCGCCACCCATCGCGTCGACATCGACCTCGTCTACGCGACCGACCGCAACCTGACCGGCAAGCCGATCTACCGCCGCGCGCACTGCCTGCTGCTGGCGCCGGCCGAGGCCGCGTTGCGCCGCGCGGTGAACGTCGCCGCGCAGGCCGGCTTCACGCTGCGCATCTACGATGCGTACCGGCCGCCGCAGGCGCAGCAGGTGCTGTGGGATTTCCTGCCCGATCCGAACTTCGTCGCCGATCTCGGCCGCGGCTCGAATCACAGCCGCGGCACCGCGCTCGACCTGACGCTCGTCGGCGCGGATGGCGAGCCGCTCGACATGGGCACCGGCTTCGACGAGATGGTCGCCGCATCCGGCCACTTCCACGCGGGGCTGCCCGAAGCCGTGCAGCGCAACCGCCTGCTGCTGCTCGGCGTGATGCACGCGGCCGGCTTCGCGCACATCGACAGCGAATGGTGGCACTACGAACTGCCCGGCTCGCATGCGCTGCCCCAGATCGACAATGCGGCAAGCGGCCCGTGGCGCCTGATGTGATGGCCCGACGCATTCTCCCCACCGTTCACGTTCAACGACTTCAACGACACATGGAGCGCAGATGAAACCCCTGACATCCCGGCTCGTCGCGGCGCTGGCCGCCGCATCCGTTCTCGCCGCCGTTCCGCTGTCCGCCGCGCATGCGGAAACGCCGAAGGACATGTTCGTGATGGCCACGCTGCTCGACGAATTCACGACGCTGGACCCGGGCGAGGTCTACGAGCTGGTGCCGGAGGAATACGTCGCGAACACGTACGACCGGCTCGTGCGCGTCGACCTGCGCGATCCGTCGAAATTCAACGGCGACGTCGCGCAGTCGTGGACGGTGAGCACCGACGGGTTGACCTACACGTTCAAGCTGCGCCCCGGCCTCAAGTTCCACTCGGGCAACCCGCTGACGGCCGACGACGTTGCGTGGTCGATCCAGCGCGCGGTGCTGCTCGACAAGGGGCCGGCGGCCGTGCTGACCGGCATCGGGCTCACGAAGGCGAACGTCGTCGCCAACGTGAAGAAGCTCGACGACCTGACGGTGTCGGTCACGACCGACCAGAAGTACGCGCCGACCTTCGTCCTGAACGTGCTGGGCTCCTGGCCCGCCTCGGTGCTCGACAGGAAGCTGCTGCTGTCGCACCAGCAGGGCAGCGACTTCGGCAACGCGTGGCTGAAGACCAACGAGGCCGGCTCCGGCGCGTACAAGCTGGTCAAGTGGACCGCCGGCGACAGCGTCGTGCTGCAGCGCTTCGACGGCTACCGGCTGCCGCTCGCGATGAAGCGCATCGTGCTGCGCCACGTGCCCGAAGCCGCGAGCCAGCGCCTGCTGCTGGAGAACGGCGACGTCGATGCGGCACGCGACCTGAGCCCCGACGATCTGGCGTCGGTCGTGAAATCCGGCAAGGCGAAGGTGTCGGCATCGCCGCAGGCGACGCTGCTGTATCTCGGCCTGAACACGAAGAATGCGACGCTCGCGAAGCCCGACGTGCAGGAAGCGCTGAAGTGGCTCGTCGACTATGCGGGCATCCAGGGCAACGTGGTGAAGACGACCTACAAGGTCCACCAGACCTTCCTGCCCGAAGGCTTCCTCGGCACGCTGAACGCGAACCCGTACCGGCTCGACGTCGCGAAGGCGAAGGCGCTGCTCGCGAAGGCCGGCGTGCCGAACGGGTTCTCGGTGACGATGGACGTGCGCAACGATTATCCGTACACCGAAATCGCGCAGGCCGTGCAGGCGAACTTCGCGCAGGCGGGCATCAAGGTGCAGCTGATCCCCGGCGACAACAAGCAGACGCTCGCGAAATACCGCGCGCGCCAGCACGACATCTACATCGGCGAATGGTCGGCCGACTACATCGATCCGCACAGCAACGCGCAGGGTTTTGCGTGGAACCCCGACAATTCCGACAAGTCGAGCTATAAAATGCTGGCCTGGCGCAACAGCTGGGACATTCCGCAACTGACGAAGGAAACCGACGCCGCGCTCGCCGAGCCGACCGCCGCGAAACGCGCGCAACGGTATCAGGCGATGCAGAAGGAGATGCTCGCGCGCTCTCCGTTCGTGATCATGTTCGAGAAAGTCGCGCAGGTCGCGACGCGGCCCGGCGTGAGCGGGCTCGAAGTCGGGCCGATCAACGATCTCGTGTCGTACCGCAACCTGAAGAAGCAATAAGATTCACCGCATGTCGACTCCCGCCTCCTCCCTCGAAGCCCTGCGCACGCTGCCCGCGCGGCGCCCGGCCGTGCGCTGGGCACTGCGCGTGCTGCGCTGGACGCTCACGCTCGCCGTCACGTTCGCGGGGCTGCTCGCGCTGACGTTCGTGATCGGCCGCAAGGTGCCGATCGACCCCGTGCTCGCGATCCTCGGCGATCGCGCGTCGGCCGAGGCGTATGCGGCCGAACGCATCGCGCTCGGGCTCGACAAGCCGCTCGTCACGCAATTCCTGATCTATGCGCGCGACGTGCTGCACGGCCATCTCGGCATGTCGCTGCTGACCGCGAACCCCGTGCTCGACGACATCAAGCGCGTATTCCCGGCCACGCTCGAACTGGCGACGATCGCGACGCTGATCGGCATCGCGATCGGCGTGCCGCTCGGCGTCGCGGCCGCCGTGAAGCACAACCGTCCGATCGATCACATCGCGCGCTTCGTCGGGCTGATCGGCAATTCGGTGCCGGTGTTCTGGCTCGGGCTGATGGGGCTGCTGCTGTTCTACGCGCGGCTGCACTGGGTCGGCGGGCCGGGCCGGCTCGATCCCGTGTACGACGGGATGGTCGACCCGCGCACGGGCAGCCTGCTGATCGACGCGGCGCTCGCGGGCGAATGGGACGTGTTCCGCAACGCGGTTTCGCACATCGCGCTGCCCGCCGCGATCCTCGGCTACTACTCGGTCGCGTATCTCAGCCGCATGACGCGCTCGTTCATGCTCGACCAGTTGAGCCAGGAATACATCGTCACCGCGCGCGCGAAGGGCTTGCCGGAGCGCCGCGTGATCTGGCGGCATGCGTTCGGCAACATCGCGGTGCCGCTGCTCACCGTGATCGCGCTCACCTACAGCAACCTGCTCGAAGGCTCGGTGCTGACCGAGATCGTGTTCGCGTGGCCGGGGCTCGGCTCGTACCTGACCGGCGCGCTGCTGAACGCCGACATGAACGCGGTGCTCGGCGCGACGCTCGTGATCGGCGCGATGTTCATCACCGTCAACCTGCTGACCGACGCGCTGTACCGCGTGTTCGATCCGCGCGCGCGCTGAGACGCCGACACGACATGACAGCTTCCACCCTGCTTCTTTCATCGCCCATGCCGAAGGTCGTCCAACCATGAACGCCGAGCGTCTCACGCTGCGCGCGTGGCTGCTGTCCGACGCACCCGCCTCGCGCTCGCAGGCCGCACTCGGCCTCGCGTATCGCCGCTGGCGCCGTTTCGCCGGCAACCCGCTCAACCTGTTCGGGCTCGCGATCCTCGTCGCGCTGATCGTCGTCGCGATCGTCGGCCCGCTGATCATGCCGCACGATCCGCTGCGCCAGGTGCTGTCCGACCGGCTGCTGCCGCCCGGCTCGCCGTCGCACTGGCTCGGCACCGACCAGCTCGGCCGCGACATCCTTTCGCGGCTGATCGCCGGTTCGCGCCTCACGCTCGGCATTGCGCTGCTCGTCGTCGTGATCGTCGTGCCGATCGGCCTCGCGATCGGCACGACGGCCGGCTATTGCGGCGGCTTCGTCGACAGCGTGCTGATGCGCATCACCGACATCGCGCTCGCGTTCCCGAAGATCGTGCTCGCGCTCGCATTCGCGGCCGCGCTCGGGCCCGGCGTGATCAACGCGGTCGTCGCGATCTCGATCACCGCGTGGCCCGCGTATGCGCGGCTCGCGCGCGCGGAGACGATCCGCATCGCGCAGGCCGACTTCATCCACGCCGCCCGCCTGCAGGGCGCGTCGGGCCCGCGCATCCTGCTGCGCTACATCGTGCCGCTGTGCATGTCGTCGGTGATCGTGCGCGCGACGCTCGACATGGCCGGCATCATCCTGACCGTCGCGGGCCTCGGCTTCCTCGGCCTCGGCGCACAGCCGCCGAGCCCCGAGTGGGGCTTCATGGTCGCGTCGGGCCGCAACGTGCTGCTCGACGCGTGGTGGGTCGCGACGCTGCCCGGCTGCGCGATCCTGCTCGTGAGCCTCGCGTTCAACCTGCTCGGCGACGGGCTGCGCGATGTCTTCGATCCCCGTCATGGAGCGTGACATGCCGATGAACCCCGCCCCCACGCCCGCGCCGCTGTGCGAGATCGACGGCCTGAAGATCGGCTTTCGCGGGCACGACGGCACCGTCACCGATGCCGTGCGCGACCTGTCGCTGACGCTCGCGCCCGGCGAACGCCTCGGCATCGTCGGCGAATCGGGCTCCGGCAAATCGCTGACGGGCCGCGCGCTGCTCGGCCTGCTGCCCGACGCCGCGCGCTGGTCGGCGCGCACGATGCGCTTCGCGGGCCACGACCTGCTCGCGATGTCGCCGCGCGAACGCCGGCGGCTGTGCGGCAGCCAGATGGGCATGATCCTGCAGGACCCGAAATATTCGCTGAACCCGGTGATGACGGTCGCCAAGCAGATGGGCGAAGCGTTCCGGCTGCACGAGCCCGGGCTGCGCGGCCGCGCGCTGCGCGAGCGGATCGTCGATGCACTCGCGGCCGTGCAGATCCGCGACCCGGCGCGCGTCGCCGATGCGTATCCGCACGAGCTGTCGGGCGGCATGGGCCAGCGCGTGATGATCGCGATGATGGTGTCGACCGGCCCGCGCCTGCTGATCGCCGACGAGCCGACCTCCGCGCTCGACGTCGCCGTGTCGATGCAGGTGCTCGCGGTGCTCGACGCGATGATCGCGCGCCACGACACGGGCCTGATGTTCATCAGCCACGACCTGCCGCTCGTGATGTCGTTCTGCGATCGCGTCGCGGTGATGTACGCGGGCCGCGTGGTCGAAACCTGCGCCGCGCGCGACCTGCGCAACGCTTCCCATCCCTATACGCGCGGGCTGCTCGCGGCGAACCCGCCGCTCGCGAACCCGCCGGACGAACTGCCCGTGCTGCGGCGCGATCCGGCGTGGCTCGAACCCGCGCCGCATGCCGGCACGCCCGCCGATCGACAGGAGGCCGCACGATGATCGACGTCGATCACGCATCGATCCGTTTCCCGACCCGCACGGGTCACGTCGACGCCGTGCGCGATGCGAGCTTCGCGGTGCGCGACGGCGAGGTGTTCGGGCTCGTCGGCGAATCGGGTTCCGGCAAGTCGACGCTGCTGCGCGCGCTGACGGGCCTCGTGCCGCTCGCGTCCGGCAGCCTGTCGATCGACGGCCGGCCGGTCGGCGGCACGCCCGATCGTGCATTTCGCCGCCACGTGCAGATGGTGTTCCAGGACCCGTACGCGTCGCTGCATCCGCGCTTCACGGTCGACCAGACGCTGCGCGAACCGCTGTCGATCCACGGCATGAGCGACACCGATGCGCGCATCGCCCGTGCGCTGTCCGAGGTCGGCCTCGGCCCCACGTTCCGGTTCCGCTATCCGCACCAGTTGTCGGGCGGCCAGCGGCAGCGCGTCGCGATCGCGCGCGCGCTGATCGTCGAGCCGCGCGTGCTGCTGCTCGACGAGCCGACGTCCGCGCTCGACGTGTCGGTGCAGGCCGAGATCCTGAACCTGCTGCGACGCCTGCATCGCGAACGCAACCTGACGATGATCCTCGTCAGCCACAACCTCGCGGTGATCGGCTTCCTGTGCCAGCGCGTCGCCGTGATGCAGCAGGGCGAGATCGTCGAGCAGCTCCGGATCGAGGACGTGCGGGCCGGGCAGGTGGCGCGCGACTACACGCGCACGCTGCTGAACGCAACCGAAGGCTATCGTCGTCTCGAGCCTGCGCCGGGCGCGCCGGCTGCGTGACATCCGCACGTCGCGCCGCCATGCGATACTCGGCACGCCACGCGCCGGCTTGCCGCCGCATGGAACCCTTGTGCGCCGCACGGGTCAACTTCGTTTCATCAACAGCTCAACCGCAATAGGGAGGCGTTCATGCTGCAATTCATCGAAACCCTGGTCGTCGGGCTCATCGTCGGCCTCCTCGCCCGCGCGCTCAAGCCCGGCGACGACAAGATGGGCATCCTGATGACCGCCGTGCTCGGCATCGTCGGCTCGCTGATCGCCGGCTACGTCGGCCGCGCCGCCGGCTGGTACTCGCCGGGCCAGGGCGCGGGCTGGATCGCGTCGATCGTCGGCGCGATCGTGCTGCTCGTGATCGTCGGCGCGGTACGCAAGCGCATGAACTGAACGGCGCACCTTCGCCCCAACGCAAAACGCCGCTCGAGACGAGCGGCGTTTTTGCATTCCGGACGGCGCGAGCCCGTTGCCCGCACAACGGTCGCGACGACCGTTCGCCGTTCGATCTTATCCCCCCGGCTTTTCCCTGACTTGCGATTGCGCAGATTCGGCCTACATTGATTCAAGCAATTCGCAATCGTTTGCCTATAGTCATTATTTCGATTTTTTCATTCAAGAGGCCCAATGGTTTTGCCGTTTACGCATACAGCATCGCGGCGTTGACGGACTGCCACCCGAGCGGCCCCGCTGCGACGCGCTTCCTCTATGGAGCCTGTCATGAAGCACCGCCATATCGCCGCCTCGTTCGCCCTGGCTGCCTCGCTTCTGGCCACTTCCTCGTCCTTCGCCGCCGGCGCGTCCGGCATCATCCACTTCTCCGGCATGATCGTCGAGCCGCCCTGCTCGTTCGCGCTCGATACGCCCGATCTCGCCAATGGGCGCGTACGCGCCGACTGTCCGCGCCCGGCAACCGGCCAGATCGCGTTCGTCGACGCGGCGAGCCAGCAGGCGATCAAGACCACGACCTTTACTCAGGCCTCGCGCGCAATCGTTTTACCGAACCGTCCCGGCAACAATCACGCACCGATGATCGCGGTCGTGACATACCAGTGAAGCCGCTCGCCGGCGCGACGCCCGGCGGGTTCCGCTCGCCGGTTCGGTGAACGCGCGCGGCGCCGCTCAGTCGCGGTGGCGCGCGATCCAGTCGCTGAACGCGCGGATCTTCTGCTGGTTGCCGATGTTCTCGGGATAGACGAAGAAGTAGCGCGCGCCCGTCTCGAGCACGAGATCGAACGGCCGTTCGAGCCGGCGCGCGCTGACGTCGTCGTCGACGAGCGTCACGTCGCCAACCGCGACGCCCAAGCCCTGCATCGCCGCGTTCGTCGCGAGATCGAGCGTGTCGAACGTCGGCCCGCGCGCGGGATCGACGCCGCGCTCGCCCGCGTAATCGAGCCAGGCGCGCCAGTCGCGATGGTCGCGGGTCGGATGCAGCAACGTGTGACGCACCAGGTCGCCGACCGAGTCGAGCGGCGACGTCTGCCGCAATTCGGGCGCGCAGACGGGCGTCAGCCGCTCGTCGAACAGCGGCAGCGCGAACACGCCCGCGCCCGGCGACGTGCCGTAGACGATCGCCGCGTCGAACGGCTCGGTCGAGAAATCGACGACGTGCTGCCACGCGGTCGTGATCTGCACGTGGAGATCGGGATGCTCGTCCTGGAAGCGCATGATGCGCGGCAGCATCCAGCGCATCACGCAGGTCGGCACTTTCAGCGCGAGATCGGTGCGCTGCCGCGTGAGCTTCATCGAGATGTCCTCGATCCGCGCAAAGCTCTCGTTGACGACCGGCAGCAACTGCTCGCCTTCCGCCGTCAGCGTGAGGCCCTTCGCATGCCGCTTGAACAGCGGAAAACCGTAATGCGCCTCGAGCGTCTGGATCTGCCGGCTCACCGCCCCTTGCGTGACGCACAGCTGCTCGGCCGCGCGGGTGAAGCTGCGGTGGCGGGCCACCGTCGAGAAGATCTGCAGTGCGTGCAGGGGCGGAAGTCGGTGCATGAAGAAGGCAAACGCAAAAACGGCGCGAAAGGGCCGCGCGCCGGCTCCGGCGCGCGCTGTCCGACACGATAAGCCAAACGCCGGTTTTGCGCGAGGCGCGAGGCGTTAGGGCCTGTTCACGCTAATAACGGGCTTGCGCTGGCCCTAGGCCGTCGCGGTGAGCGCGCCCGCCACGATGCGCGCCGCCGACGCGACGACGTCCGCGCGGGCCGCCGCCGCGGCTTGCGGCTGCGTGAACGATACGGCCATCACGATCGGCGCACGCGACGGCGGCCACAGCACGGCGACGTCGGCCGTCGTGCCGTAACCGCCCGTGCCGGCCTTGTCCGCGATGCGCCAGCCCGGCGGCACGCCCGCCGCGATGCCGGTCGCGCCGCGCGCGCCGCCGACCATCCATTCCGTCAGCTGCGCGCGCTGCGGTTCGGGCAGCGTGTTGCCGAGCACCAGCCGCTGCAGTGTGTCGATCATCGCGACCGGTGTCGACGTGTCCCGCTCGTCGCCGGGCGCCGCGTGATTCAGTTCGGGTTCCCAGTGATCGAGGCGGAACGACGTGTCGCCGCTCGCGCGCGCGAACGACGTGACGGCCTGCGGGCCGCCCAGCACGCCCATCAGCAGGTTGCCGGCCCCCTTGTCGCCCGACTGCAGCATCGCCACGCACAGCTGCTCGATCGTCATGCCCGTGTCGACGTGGCTTTCCGTGACCGGCGAGCCCGACACGATTTCATAGCGGCGGTAAAGAATCCGGCGCGGCAGCAGCGACGCGTCGAGCGAGCCGCGCGCGAGCATCGCGGCGGCCGCGACGACCGCATACGTGCCGCACAGCGGGAAGCGTTCGCGCGCGTGGTGAGCGATGCGCACGCCGTTCGACGTATCGAGCGCGGCGACACCGAGCCGGCCATTCGACGCCTTCTCGAGCGCGGTCAATTCGGCCTGGGCGGCGTGGGCGCGCCCCTGGTCGGCGACCGGCGCGGACGTGCACGCGGCGACGAACGGCGCGGCCACGGCGGCAAGCAACAGCGAGCGGCGTGTCGGAGAGTGTTCCATGGATGAGGTGTGTTCTGTCTTCTGTCGGAAACGGTGGCACGAAGCGACGCGGGCACGCCTTAACGAAGCGCCCCCGTTCGCGCCGGCGGCCGGCCCGCGACAGCATTCACCGCGCATCCCCGAAAGACGGCCGTCGGCCCCGCGCGAAGCACGGGACTCGCATGAACAGGCCCTAGCGTAGCAGCGACCGCCGCCACGTTCCAGCGAAACGACCTGGCCTCACCCTTGCGACGAAGGCAGGTACGGCATCGGATTGACCGGCTTGCCGTCGCGCCGCACTTCGAACAGCAACGCGACGCGCGAGTTGTCGAGGTCGCCCATCTCGGCGATCTCGTCGCCCTGGCGCACGATGTCGCCCGTCTTCACGAGCAGCTTGCGGTTGTGCGCATAGGCGGTCAGGAAATCCGCGTTGTGCTGGACGATGATCAGGCTGCCGTAATCGTTCAGGCCGGTGCCGGCGTACATCACGCGGCCGTCGGCCGCGGCGCGGACCGGGTCGCCCGGCCGGCCGGCGATCTGGATGCCGCGGTTCTGCCCCGGCCGGAACCCGTCGACGATCTTGCCGTTGGCGGGCCACTTGAGCGCGACACCGCCTGCATGCCGCTTCGTTTCCTTGACGACCTGACGGTCGCTCGCGGTCGACGCGGTGGCCTGCGCCGATGCCGGGCTGCTCCCCGCGCCATTGCTCGCAGCCGACGAGGCGGCCACCTGCATGCCGGCGGCGCCCGGCGGCGGCAACGGCTGCTGCCTGACGATGCGCAGCACCTGCCCCATGCGCAGCCTGCCGTTCGCGCCGAGCTTGTTCCAGGTGCGCAGGTCGGCAATGCTGCAGCCGTTCGCGGACGCGATGCCCGTCAGCGTGTCGCCGCGCTTCACGACGTACTTCTGCGCGACGAGAATCGGCGCGGGAGGCGGGGTGGCGGCCGCCGGCGCAACGGCCGGCGGGCTCGACGGTAACGACTGTGCCGCCAACGTGTCGCTCGGCGGAACGGACTGCGTGCTTGCACAACCGGCCATGACGAGCACGGCGGCCAGGCCCGGCAGCCACGCCGCGTGACGGTGAATCTCGTGCGATTTCATGGACGATCCGACTCCGGTTTGACAATCTTTCAAGCATCTCAAAAACGGAACGGCCGACGTGTAACCGGATGAAAACAATGATGACAAACGATCACGAACCGGATGCCGGCCGGCATTCGCTACCGGTAATACGGTCCGATTCGGAAAAACTTGATGGTTTTTTCGCGTGAAAACGGAAGAATTTTCGTTTCGTAAAACTATGACGAACTCGTTTTGATAGGCGTCGCAGCCTGCCACTGCTGCGCGCCGCGACGCTCAACGCAGCCACGCGGCGAGTTCGGAACAGGCCCACGCGATGCCGATGCACAGGAACAGCACGTGCAGCGCGATCTTGAACGACACGCCCCACGACGGATCGATCCGCATGACAGGCTCCCCCGGTTGATGTGCGGCCATGATCCGTCATCGATCGCGCCCCGAAAATACGGAACCGGCGAATCGGGCCTCAGGCTAAGCCTGAGACCCCGGCCGCGGTTCCCTGCTAACTTATCGGCCATTCCAACGCGATCGCCCCCACCCATCATGCGCTTCGACCTGACCGACCTGCGGCTCTTCCTGAACATCTGCGAGGCCGGCACGATCACGAGCGGCGCCGAGCGGACCCACATCACGCTGCAGGCCGCGAGCGAGCGCATCCGCGGCATGGAGGACGAGCTCGGCGTACCGCTGCTGCACCGGACCAAGTCGGGCGCGCAGGCCACCGACGCAGGCCGCGCGCTCGAACACCACGCGCGCACCGTGCTGCAGCAGATCGACCACATGCGCGGCGAACTGCAGCAATACGGCCAGGGGCTGCGCGGGCATATCCGGCTGCTGTGCAACACGGCGTCGCTGAGCGAATACCTGCCCGATGCGCTGGCCGACTACCTGCCGCATCATCCGAAGCTGTCGATCAGCGTCGAGGAGCGCTCGAGCCAGGAGATCGTGCATGCGATCCGCAACAAGACGGCCGAGGTCGGCATCGTCGCCGATTCGGTCGGGCTCGGCGGGCTCGAACAGAAGCCGTTCCGCGAGGACTGGCTGATCGTCGTCGTGCCGGCCGCGCATCCGCTCGCGTCACACGACAAGGTCGCGTTCGACACGATCGCCGACGCCGACTTCATCGGCCTCACCGACGGCAGCGCACTGCAGGTGCATCTCGCCGACCAGGCGCGCGCGCTCGGCAAGCGGATCCGCTACCGCGTGCAGTTGAAGAGCTTCGATGCGATCTGCCGCGTGATTGCCAGCGGCGTGGGCATCGGCATCGTGTCGCGCCATGCGGCCGAACGTGCGATGCAGACAATGGACGTGCGGCTCGTCGAGCTGTCCGATCCGTGGAGCCACCGTCGCCTGAAGCTGTGCGCGCGGTCGTTCGACGCGCTGCCGAAGTACACGCGCGAATTCGTCGCGTTCCTGTCCGGCGAAACCGCGCCGAGGTGACGCGCGTCGCTCGCGGTCGATGCCGCGATGCATGCACGATTCACTTCGATTCTTATGGATAACGTTTTCTCTCTAAATCCGGCGCGCATATGTCGCCGGATAGTCTCTCTGCTCGCCGCGTCCGCATCGACCTCCCGCGCTTCACCTCGTCACGACCGAAAGAAATCCCCGTAATTTTTGCGGCATTCCAATCTGTCGCTCCATTTCCTCGTACCCCGCCATCCGGGTTTTTCCCGGCGCGTTCGACGTGAAAGTTCATTGACATCACGCCGCTCGATGCCTAAATTTGGAAAACGTTTTCCAATGCATCCGCGCGACGCCGGCCACGGCCCGCGCAGGGAGAACGCTTGCCCGCTCGAGTAGTGATTCAGGCCGTCCGTCTTCAGGGATCAGGGTTGCAAGGCGGCGGCCAGGCACGGGCATCGAGCGCGGCGACGGCCACCCCCGCCCGTCCCTCATCACTATTCAAGACTGGAGACACAATGCATCCGCGCAGCAGATTCGCGCTCGGCGCCGCGCTCAGCGCCCTTTCCGTCCTGTTCGTCAGTGCCTGCGGCGGCAACGACATCACCGATCCGCCGTCTTCGTCGTCCCCGCCGTCGAACTCGACGCCGACGTCGCCGCCCGCCTCCGCGCTCGCGGCGAACTCGCTGCAGGCGCTCGTCTACGGCGCGGCCGATACGCGCGTGCCGGCCGGCACGGATACGCCGATCACGATGATGGGCCAGATGCGCGCGCTGTTCGACCTGATCCGGAAGTCGCCCGACTTCACGCAGGTCGCGATGGATCTCGGCGACGGCACGCCCGTCCACGTGCTCGACACGAATACCGGCGACAAATTCCTGCCCGGCAAGCTCGCGCTCGGCCTGTCATACATCCTGATCGACATGAAGTCGAAGAACGATCCGCAATACGCGAGCTACCTCGCGACCTACCAGAAGATCACGACCGCGATGATGGCGCAGTCGGGCGGCAACTATGCGTATGCGAACACGTCGTGGGGCGAGTACTACTATCTCGTCGCGCTGAACAACCTGCAGGCGCACGGGATGCTCAACGAAGTCTTCAGCGACGCGATGCTCGCGACGCTGCAGCAGCGGCTGCGGTTCTGCGACATGTTCGGCCCCGACGCGAGCGGCAAGGTCGACACGTGCCCGGCCGCCGGCACGCCAATCGACATCGCGTCGCTCAACACCGCGCAGAACTACTACGCGGTGTCCTACGGAATCGCCGGGCTGCGCCAGAAGCTCGGCTGGAGCAGCCCGTCGTTCGCGTCGAAGACCGATCCGTCGGTCGCGACGATGGGCGCGCGCGACGCGCTGCTGTACACGCTCACGAACCATATCCGCAACGACTCGTCGGGCGGGTTCTCGGACGAAGCGTCGAACACGCACACGACCTACTACGACCAGGCGCGCTTCGACCGCTACAGCACGCTGCTGATCGGCGAAGTGACCGAGCGCACGTTCGAGATGGGCAACGAAGCGAATTTCACGCCGGAACTGAAGGGATATCTGCGCAAGTCCGTCGACCTGATCCTGCCGCAGCTGAACGGCGACGGCGAAGGCTTCAACTACGGCCGCTCGATCGGCCCGTACGGCGATTCCGCGTTCATGGAAGTGCTGACGGCCGCGGCCAACGCCGGCGTGCTGTCCGACCAGGAGAAGCAGGTCGCATACACGTTCATCACGAAGGCGGCGCATCGCTTCGACACGTTCTGGTACGACCCGTCGCTGCCGACGCCCTCGGTGAACATGTGGGTCAAGGGTCGCGGCACGGACGCGTATCGCGGCAAGCCGCGCGTGATGGGCGAGAACTTCAGCCTGCTGCACCAGTACCTGTACGTGAACGCGTGGTGGAACAAGCTCGGCTTCGGCGGCAAGGCACCGATGGCCGACGCCGACTACAACGCATGGCTCGACGCGCTCCCGCACTACACGCTCACCTGGTACAACCAGCCGAACGACCCCGCGCATCCGTACAGCGCGGCGCTGGTGACCGTGCGCGACGGCCGGCGCGTGATCAACCTGAACCTCAGCCAGGCGCCCGACTACAACTCGTTCACGCCGTACTACCCGGTGCCGTCCTCCGACAAGCTGACCTACGGCACGACCGATCTCGGCTACGCGTTGCTGATTCCGCAGGTGTCGTACAACGGCAAGACCTACATTCCCGTCACGTACTACAGGAACCTGAATGTCCAGCAAGGCAACGGGCAGGTGATCGTGTCGTTCGATACCGCGAAGTTCCGGCTCGCATCGAAGAACGCGGCGTACACGACGGATCTCGATCTCCAGGTGCATACGGTGCTGACGTTCGCGCACGGCTCGGTGGCGCGCAGCGACACGCTGAGCACCGGCACGCTCACCGGCAACCTGTCGGTCGAAACGGACTTCACGTCGTTCGCGGATTTCGCCTCGACGCAGGCCAACGGCGACGGCGTGTCGGTCACGTACGCGAACAGCCCCGCAACCGGCTATGCGGCGACCGGGTTCGACAACTGCGCGCTGTCCGCCTTCGATACGGTGAACGGCACGACGAATCCGCTGTCGACGACGCCGATCGGCCAGTTGCATTCGAACTTCGCGTGCACGACGAAGCCGTTCGCACTCGGCGCGGGCGCGACCCGTACGTTCGGGTGGACGCTGAAGTACGCCGACCCGGCCTGAGCGGGGTGGCCCGCGCCCGGTGAATGCGCCCGAAGCCGGTTTCGACGACCGGCTTCGGGATCGTCACGGACAGCGGGCATCACGCTCGCCGGCGATGCCCGCTCACCGCCACCCCGAAACCGCCATGTACGCGCCGAGCGCGATCAGCCCGACGAAGAAGCAGCGCTTGAACGCCTTCTCGCTCATCACGCGCCGTGCATATTGCCCGCCGGCCATACCCGCCAGCGCCGGCACGAGCGCGAGCGCCGACACGCCGAGATCGACCGTCTCCAGCGCACCCGTCACGCGCAACTGCAGGCCGAGCACGATCGTCGACGCGGTGAACGACAGCCCGAGCGCCTGGATCAGGTCGTCCTTCGACAGCCGCAGCGCCTGCAGGTACGGCACGGCCGGCACGACGAACACGCCGGTCGCGGCCGTCACGACACCCGTCAGGTAGCCGACCACGGCCGACAGCCATTTTTCGTGGCACCCCGGCGCGGGCAGCCGCGCGGCGGCGAGCCCCCACAGCCCGTAGAGGATCAGCACCACGCCGAGCGCCGCATGCGTCCAGGTGCTGCCCGCCGCGAGCGCGGGCAGCCCGCCCGTCAGCGTGCCGATCGTCAGACCGGCGAGCAGCGGCCACAGCCGGCGCAGCAGCGGCCCGAACGACGGGCCGAGCCACAACTGCCACACGTTGGTGATGAACGACGGCACAAGCAGCAGGCTCGCGGCGGCCGACGGCGGCATCGCGAGCGTCAGCAAGCCCATCGCGATGGTCGGCAGGCCGAGCCCGATCATTCCCTTGACCGCGCCGGCCAGCAGGAAAACCACCGCGACGATCGTCAGCGTATCAATGTGCATGAAAGGCATTCCGTCCGGATGAGTACGGCGCCGATCGTGAACCCCGATCGCGCCGCCCGCCATCTGGCTTTGCCTGAGGCTGGCTCGGGCCGGCCGCGCGGAACCGGCGCGGCCGGCGCGCGCGCACATTCGCACACCGCGCCGCCGCCGTCCGGCGCACGCCTGCCTTCGTTCAACGCAGGTCGCGTGCGCCGGCTACCGGCCCGGTCGATCAGTCCCCGTGAATGTCCCCCGTCCCTGCTCGCTGTCGAGGTGAGCCATCTGTGCGGCCGGATAACGCTCACCGGCAGCCGCCCCGGCGGGAACCGCCGCTTCGATGCGCGCGATGTCATCGACCGTTAGTTGCATCTCAGCCGCCTGCAGCGCGTCCTGAAGCTGCGTGCGCTTGCGCGCGCCGATCAGCGGCACGATATCGCCGCCGCGCGACAGCACCCACGCGATCGCGACCTGCGCGGGATTGCTGCCCTTCTCGTCGGCGATGGCGCGCAGCGCGTCGACGAGCGCGAGGTTGTGCGCGAGGTTCTCGCCCTGGAAGCGCGGGCTCGCCGCGCGGAAATCGCGCTCGCCCTGCCGCGCCGTGCTCCAGCGCCCGCCGAGCAGCCCGCGCGACAGCACGCCGTAGGCCGTCACGCCGATCCCGAGTTCGCGGCACGCGGGCAGGATCCCGGCCTCGATACCGCGCGACAGCAGCGAATATTCGATCTGCAGGTCGGAGATCGGCGCGACGGCCGCCGCGCGGCGGATCGTGTCGACGCCGGCTTCCGACAGGCCGACATGGCGCACGTACCCGGCCTTCACGAGATCGGCGATCGCGCCGATCGTCTCCTCGATCGGCACCGCCGGATCAACGCGCGCCGGCCGGTAGATGTCGATGTAGTCGGTGCCGAGCCGTTTCAGCGAGTACGCGACGAAGTTGCGGATCGCCGCCGGCCGCGCGTCGTAGCCCGCAAACCCGCCGGCCGGATCGCGCAGCGCGCCGAATTTCACGCTGATCAGCACCTGGTCGCGTGCCCGGCCGCGCAGCGCATCGCGGATCAGCATCTCGTTGTCGCCCATTCCGTAGAAATCGCCGGTGTCGAGCATCGTGATGCCGTGGTCGAGCGCCGCGTGCAGCGTCGCGATGCTCTCGGCGCGATCGGCCGGCCCGTAGAAGTCCGACATCCCCATGCAGCCCAGCGCGAGCGCCGATACCCGCGGGCCCGACCGGCCCAGTTCACGTATCTCCATGTCCGTTTCCTCGAGTGATGAATCAACAGGCCGGATTCTGGGCGCATCGCGACGCGCGATAAATGCGAAACACTCCACCAAACCATTCGACGCTGATTAACAATGGAGCCTGTCCATCCGCCCACACCCCCGCCCCGCATGGATCATCTGCATGCAATGCGCATCTTTGCGCGCGTCGCCCATCTCGGCAGCTTCACGAAAGCGGCCGAGCAGTTGCAACTGCCGCGCCCGACGGTCAGCAACGCCGTCCAGTATCTGGAAAAGCACCTGAAGGTCCGCCTGCTGCAGCGCACGACGCGGCGCGTCGCGCTGACGGCCGAGGGGGCGACCTACTACGAGCGCTGCATGCGGTTGCTGGCCGATCTCGACGATGCGGAAACGCTGTTCGAGGACGCCGGCGCGACGCCGCGCGGCGCGATCCGCGTCGACCTGCCGGAGCGCTTCGCGGTGAACCAGATGATTCCGGCGCTACCGGATTTCCATGCACGCTACCCCGACCTGCGCGTCGTGATCGGCACGACCGACCGCTTCGTCGACCTCGTCGCCGACGGCATCGACTGCGCGGTGCGGGTCGGCACGATGTCCGACACGTCGCTCGTCGCGCGGCGCATCGGCGAGCTGGCGCAGATCAACTGCGCGGCGCCCGCGTATCTGGCGCGCCACGGCACGCCGCGCTCGCCGGACGAGCTGCCGGACCACGTCGCGGTCGGCTATTTCTCGAGCCGAACGGGCCGTGAGCTGGACTGGGAATATGCGGACATGGATACGGGCGAACTGCATGCGGTCAAGATGCGCAGCGTCGTGTCGGTCAACAGCTCGCAGGCGTATCTCGCGTGCTGTCTTGCGGGCCTCGGGCTGATCCAGGCGCCGCGCGAAGGGCTCGGGCCGCTGCTGGCGGACGGCTCGCTGGTCGAGGTGCTGCCGGAATGGAATGCAGAGCCGCTGCCCGTGTCGGTGGTGTTTCCGACCGGGCGGCATCTCGCGCCGCGCGTGCGGATTTTCGTCGACTGGCTCGCGGAGACGCTCGGCGGCCCGTACCGGGCGGGCTGACGCGGGCTGGGGCCGGGGCACCGGCCCCGGCCGGTCGAAACGCTCAGAACTTGTGGCGGATCGCGGCGCGCACCGCGAACTGGTTCGACGACGCCGACGGGCCGTCCGTCCCGACCACGTAGCCGCCGTCGGCCGCGGTGCCGGTCTTGTCGCCGGCAACCTTCTGCCATGCGCCCTGCAGGTAGACGTCGGTGCGCTTCGACAGGCTGTAGTCGGCCATCAGGCCGACCGTGTGGTACTTCGGCTTGAACGATCCGGCCGCGGCATCGAACTTGCCGTCCGTGTACACGTACTGCGCGCCGAGATAGAAGTCGGGCGTGAGCTGGTACTTGCCGTTGATCTCGAAGTTCTGGAACTTCGTCGCGGTCAGCCCGAGGCCGGCGAACGTCGAAGCCGGCAGGTAGACCGTCGATACCGGATTCTTCACGTCCGTCTTCGTATAGACGAAACCGACCGTGGCCGGGCCGAACGTGTAGTTGACGCCGCCGCCGAAGATCCGCAGGCGGTCGGCGACGAAGTTCGCGTCATCCGCGGTGATCGCGCCCGCGCTGCCGACCCCCGGGTTGTTCGCCTGCAGGTACGCAGCCGCGACCTGCAGCCCGGCCAGCGAATACTGCGCACCGAGGCTGTACTGCCGGTTGTTCGAGAAGCCGGTGCTGTTGCTGAAGCTGTACGTGCCGCCGAACGTCAGGCCGTTCCAGTCGGCGCTCGCATACTTGACCGTGTTGTTGACGCGGAACGAGTTGTCCGTGTTGTCGTTGTCGAACGGGTGCGAGAACAGCGTGCCGCCCCAGTTGCCGTTGGCCGTGAGCGGCGCCAGATAGTCGACGACGGAGTCGTACTGGCGGCCGAAGGTCAGCGTGCCGAAGCGCGACTCGGAGAGCCCGACGAACGCCTGGCGGCCGAACATGCGGCCGCCCTGCCCGAGCCGGCCGTTGTTGACGTCAAAACCGTTTTCCAGCGTGAAGATCGCCTTCAGCCCGCCGCCGAGATCCTCGCTGCCCTTCAGGCCCCAGCGGCTGCCCTGCGCGTAGCCGCTCGCGAGCTGGTAATTCGACTTTCCGACCCCATTCACATTCACGTTGTTCGTGTAGTTGAAGCCTTCGTCGATCACACCGTACAGCGTCACGCTGTTCTGGGCGAAGACCGGCGCGGCGAAAGCAGCCAGCGCAGCGGTAAAAAAGACGTGCTTCTTCATGACCAATCTCCGGAGCCGGGGCCGGGCGTGTCGCGCGCCCGGCGAATGTTCGATCTGTTGTAGGTGTGGCCCGCAGGGCGGACGACGCGGTGTGCGGCCGCGTGAGGACAAAATGGTGTCACGTCGCAAACCGTCCGTCCATCGGGGCATGTGAACCCTGCGCAAAACGTTGCGCTCGTCCAACTGCCCCGTCGCGCGGACGGCCTGACCCGGCTTATCGGCAGCGGCGGGACGCGCCGCCATCCGCGTAAACCCGAGCCCTGGCGCATCGGTGGCACAATGCGCATCCGTTCGTCATTTCTTCACGAATTCATGCTTCACCCCGATTCATGCGCGGCGTGTGCCGGCCGCGCACGCGGCCCGCGCCGGAAGGCGGCCCGATGACCGCGCCGGCCCGGGCCGGCCGCTACGCCGAGCTCGATTTCTTTCGCGGCCTCGTGCTGCTCGTCATCGTCGTCGACCACATCGGCGGCAGCATCCTGTCGCGCGTGACGCTGCACGCGTACGCGCTGTGCGACGCAGCCGAGGTGTTCGTGTTCCTCGGCGGCTTCGCGACCGCGATCGCGTACAACTCGCTCGCCGAGCGGCACGACGAAGCCGCCGCGCGCCAGCGCTTCATCCGGCGCGCGTTCGAGATCTACCGTGCGTTCCTCGTGACGGCCGGCCTGATGCTGCTGATCACGGCCGTGCTGAACGCGTTCGCGATCGACGGCCCGAACATGCCGACCAACGACCTCGACGGCCTGCTCCACAAGCCGCTCGCCGCGCTGCGCGACATCCTGCTGTTCCGCCGCCAGCCGTACCTCGCGTCGGTGCTGCCGATGTACGCGTTCTTCGCGCTGCTCGTCCCGCTCACGCTGCCGCTCGCACGCACGCAGCCATGGCTGCTGCTCGCGTTCAGCGGCTCGCTGTGGTTCGCGGCGCCGCATGTCGCGCGCTTCCTGCCGACCGTCGAAGGCGCGCCGTGGGACTTCAACCCGTTCGCGTGGCAGTTCCTGTTCGTGCTCGGCGTGATCGCGCGCTGCCAGCCCGTCTACCAGACGCTCGCGCCCAAGCCGCAGGGCTGGCTGCTGACGGCCGTGTCGCTCGCGATCGTCGCGGCCGGCGCGTATTACCGGCTGCGCATCGAACCGTTCCCGACCGATCCGTCGATCAAGCAGAACCTCGGCGCGCTGCGGCTCGCGAACTTCCTCGCGATCGCGTGGCTCGCGGCCAAGCTCGTCCACCTCGGCTGGATGAAGAAGGTCGCGCACGCGATGCCGTGGATCGGCACGATCGGCCGGCAGGGGCTGCTGTGCTTCGTCGCGGGCACCGGCATCTCGCTCGCGGTCGATTCGCTGCTTTACCAGGCGACCGAGGGCTATCTCGACGTGAAACTCGGGCTGACCGCCGACGTCGTCGCGATCGGCCTGCTGTATCTCGTCGCCAAACTCTACGGGCCGCTCGTCGCGCGGCTGCCGTTCCGATCGCGGCGATGACGCGCCGCGCCGTCATGCGCCGCTGCTACGATAGCCGGCGCCTCTCCTGAAACGATTCGACATGCGCCGACTCGCCCTTCCGTTCGCCCTCGCCCTGATCGCCGGCTCCATCGCCACCGCCCGCGCCACGCCGCCCGCGCCGGCGGCATCGCCCGCGCCGCCGCCCGCCGTCCAGACCGCGACGACCCCGTCGGCCGCCCAGGAGCCCGCGCTCAATCCGGGCAGCAGCGTCGTGCTGCGCACGTTCCGGTCGGCGTCGCTGAAGCGCGACTGGTCGTACACGGTCTACCTGCCGCCCGGCTACAACCCGGAAGGCGCGCGCTACCCGGTGATGTACCTGCTGCACGGCAATGCCGGCAACGCGAACGACTGGGTCACGCAGGGCCGGCTGCAGGCCACCGCCGACACGCTGATCGAGCGCCGCGAGATTCCGCCCGTCGTGATCGTGATGCCGCAGGGCGGCACCGACTGGTACGTCGACCGCAAGGAGAAGATGCAGAGCGCGTTCCTCAACGACCTGCTGCCCGAAGTCGAAGCGCACTTCGCAGTGTCGAACCAGCGCGCGGGCCGAGCGATCGGCGGCGTGTCGATGGGCGGGTTCGGCGCGCTGCGCTTCTCGCTGCTCGAACCGGGGCTGTTCTGCGGCGCGATGCTGCTGAGCCCCGCGATCTACGCGAACGAGCCGCCGCTCAATTCCGCCGCGCGCTACGTCGGCGTGTTCGGCGACCGGCAGTTCGACCCGCGCGTGTGGCACGAACTCAACTACCCGGCACTGATGCGCGGCTATTTCGCGCGCAGCTGGCGAATCCCGATGTTCATCGCGGCCGGCGACGACGACCTGACCATCCAGGCCGAATCGAGCGTGCTGTACACGCACCTGCGCCGCGCGCAGAACCCGGCCGAACTGCGCATCGTCGATGGCGGGCATACGTGGGACGTATGGCGCGGGCTGCTCGGGACGGGACTGAAGTACGCGCTCGAGTGCGTGAAGTGACGGCGGGCGGGCGCTACCCCGCCCGTTTTCACCCGGCGCGACGGTGACCGGCCGGCCGCAGGCCGGCGCCCTGTCTCATGCGCCGCGCACGCCGTCCCGGCGCGCCCGGGCCTGACGGCGGGCTCAAAGCCACGTGCCGCCCTGGCGCTCGTCCGGCTCCCCGGCGAGCGCATCGAAATCGTGAATCCAGTCCAGGTGATGCAGCACGCTGTCGCGCTCGGCCAGACGCGCATTGCGTGCCTGCGCGGCCGGCCCGTCGGGCAGGTGCAGCACATCGGCCACGGAAATCGACGCGTACTGCACCTTGCGCGTGCGGCCGCGACGCAGCCGCTCGTACGCTTCCTGCGCCTCTCGCCAGTTGCCCGGCCCGGCCTTCGCCAGTTGCGCCGCCAGCACCACCGCATCCTCGATCGACTGGTTCGCGCCCTGCCCGTGGTGCGGCACCAGCGCATGCGCGGCGTCGCCGATCAGCGTCACGCGCCCGCGGCTCCAGCGGCCGAGCGGCGGCCGATGGAACAAGCCCCAGCGCTGGCTGATCGGCACAGCGGTGATCATCTGAACCACCGCCGGATGCCAGTTCCTGAATACACGCAGTTGCTCGCCCTCTTCCGACGGCATCACCCAGTCGCGCGACGGCCACGGTGACGGATGACGCTCGACCAGCAGGAAATTCTGGTCGCCGCCGGCGCCGATCGGATAGTGCAGCAGGTGCCCGTGCGGCCCGATCCAGTATTGCAGCGCTTCGGGATCGGGCAGCAGGCTCAGCCGCGCGGCCGGCACCACGCCGCGAAACCCCGAACAGCCCGAATACAGCGCATCGTCGTAGCCGAGCATCCAGCGCCGCGTGATCGAGCGCGCGCCGTCCGCGCCGATCACGAGATCGGCGTCGATGCGCACGCCGTTGTCGAATGCCAGCGTGACGCGATCGGCGTGCTGCACGAGATCGGTCAACCGGTGGCCGAGATGGATGCTGTCGAGGCCGACCGCCTTCGACAGCAGGGCCTGCAGATCCGCGCGATGCACGCCCCAGTACGCGCCGCCGAATTGCCGGCGATAGTCGGGTTCGCCGCGATGATGGCCGATCAACGCGCCGCTGCGGCCGTCGCGATAGACGAGCCCCGGGATGTCCGCGCACACCGCGTCGAAGGCCGCACGCAGGCCCATGCGTTCGTAGAAGCGCGTCGCATTGGCCGACAGCGCGACGGCCGCGCCGACTTCGCGCAGCACCTCCGTCTGTTCGTAGATCTGAGCGTCGATGCCGTGCTCGCGCAGCGCGAGCGCGAGCGTCAGCCCGCCGATCCCGGCGCCGACGATCGCAATCTTCAGGTTCGTCTGCATGATGAAGGTGTCTCCGATATTCCGATGTGGGGTGTGCGACGTGCGCAGCGGCCATGCCGATTGCATGGGCCGTACCGGTATTCTCGGGAGCCGACTTTCATTCCACAATAAAATGAAATGAATCTGCATCATCACTGGATGCAATGAACCGGGCGAGGCAAAACCCATGGAACTGAGCGATATCGACCTCAACCTGCTGCTGCTTTTCCAGCGGCTGATGCAGGAACGGCGCGTGTCGAGCGTCGCCGAGCAGATGAACATGAGCCAGCCGGGCGTGAGCAACGCGCTCGCGAAGCTGCGCCGCCGGCTCGGCGATCCGCTGTTCGTGCGCGGGCCGGGCGGCGTGGTGCCGACGCCGTTCGCGCTGCGCCTGGCGGAACCCGTGTCGCACGCGCTCGCGACCCTGCACGCCGCGCTCAATCCCGAGACCGGTTTCGATCCGCTGCGCGCCACGCGCACGCTGACGATCGGCATGACCGACATCGGCGAAGTCGTGTTCCTGCCCGCGCTGCTCGAACACCTGTCGCAAGCGGCGCCGGGCATCGCGCTCAATACCGTGCGCAACACGAGCATCAACCTCGGTGACGAAATGGCCGACGGCCGCGTCGATCTCGCGATCGGCCTGCTGCCGCAGCTCAAGGGTGGCTTCTATCAGCGCCGGCTGTTCGATCAGCGTTATGTGTGCCTGTTCCGGCGGGGGCATCCGCTCGAGGACGCGCCGCTGACGGTCGACGCATGGCGCAATGCCGAACATCTGGTCGTGGTGTCGGCCGGCACCGGTCACGGGCAGGTGGACGAATGGCTGAGGCGCCGCCGCGTGGCGCGCCAGGTGCGGCTGACGGTGCCGCATTTCATGAGCGTCGGCTACATCCTGCAGCGCACCGACCTGATCGCGACGGTGCCCGAGCATCTCGCGCAGCAGCTCGCCGCACCGTTTTCGCTGGGCTGGCGCGCACTGCCCGTCGCGCTGCCGGGGACGCCGATTCACATGCTCTGGCATGCACGGGTCAATCAGGACGAGGGGAACCGGTGGCTGCGCGACGTCGTGGTCGATCTGTTTGCGCAGACCGGCACGCGGACACGAAAGGCCGCGCCCGGCCGGACGAAGTAGTCAGCCGAACGTGCGTTGCGATGTCGCCCGGACATGCGCACCGCGCAATTCGACTACATTGCCGGATGCGGCGATGATCCCGGTCATCGGCCGCCTCGCCTTCTTTCAACCAGCAGGAAATCAAGCCATGTCTGTCTCGAAGAAATTCGCAGCCATCACGGGCGCCGGCTCCGGCATCGGTCGCGCAGCGGCCGTCGCGCTCGCCCACGCGGGATTCACCGTCGCGCTGCTCGGTCGCACGGAGGCCTCGTTGCGCGAAACGCAGGACGCGATCCGCGCCGCCGGCGGCGACGCGCACGTGTTTCCTGCGGACGTCACCGACGAAGCATCGGTCGACCACGCGTTTGCGCAGATCGCGCAGCAGTTCGGCCGGCTCGACGTGCTGTTCAACAATGCCGGCCGCAACGCGCCCGCGGTTTCCCTCGACGAATATGAATTCGATCTGTGGAACAGCGTCGTCGCGACGAACCTGACCGGCGTCTTTCTGTGCGCGCGGGCCGCATGGCGCGTGATGAAAGCGCAAACGCCGCAGGGCGGCCGAATCATCAACAACGGCTCGATCTCGGCGCATGCGCCGCGCCCCGATACGATCGCGTACACGGCCACCAAGCATGCGGTGACCGGAATCACCAAGGCGCTGGCGCTCGACGGCCGCCGGTACAACATCGCGTGCGGCCAGATCGACATCGGCAACGCCGCGACGTCGCTGACGGAACGGATGACGCAAGGCGTCCCGCAAGCCGACGGCAGCCTCGCGCCCGAGGCGCGCATGGACGTCACGCACGTCGCGAACGCGATCGTCCAGATGGCGAACCTGCCGCTGGATACCAACATCCTGAACATGACGATCATGGCGACGGCCATGCCGTTCGTCGGGCGGGGGTAAGCGCGCGGCGAGGAATCCCGATCGGGCCGCATGTGTCCGGCGCGCTGCGTCGCCGGGCCGGCCCGAATCGTGCCTGTTCAGCTCGCTGCGAGATATCGCTGCGGCGATTCGCCCGTGATCCGTCGGAACATGACGATGAACGCGCTCGCGCTGCGATACCCGAGATCTTTTGCCACCTGCGCAACCGACTGGCCGAGCGCGAGGCGCGTGATCGCTTCCGCGACGCGCATCTGCTGCCGCCAGGCCACGAACGTCAGCCCCGTCTCGGCATGCAGCCGGCGCGCGAGCGTACGGCCGCTCGCGCCGAATTGCTCGCCCCAGAAGTCCAGCGTGAGATCGCTCGCGGGGTCGTTCATCATGTGCTCGCACAGCTTGAGCAGGCGCTCGTCGCGCGGCAAGGGCACACCCGGCTCGGCGAGGCTCGGCGTTTCCGCGAGCACTTTCATCAGCAACGACGCGGCGAGCCCGGCACGGCTCGTGGCCGTATAGGTATCCGCCCCGTCGACCACCGTGAGCGCGAGTTCCCGCAGCAACGCCGACACGGCGATGACCGCCGGCTCCTCCCAAGGCCACGGAAACACTTCGGGTTCCACATAGACGCTGCATAGCGCGGTGTCACCCACCGCGTGCAGTTCGTGATCGACGTCCGACGGCAGCCACACCGCCCGCGACGGCGGGAGCGTCCATGTGCGGGCCGGCGTGAGCACGCGGACGACGCCCTTCGCTGCAAAGACCAGCTGGCCATGGCGATGCTGATGCCAAGCCACGCGTTCGCCTTGACGGTAGTTCACGAGGGTCGCGGCCACCTGGCGCGGCAGCGGCACCCGCGCCAGCGGATAGCGCTTGAGCAGAAAGGCCTTCATCGGAGACGTTCGAAAGGAAGTGCGCCATGATATTTCAAATTCACCAAATTCTGTCAAAAAATCGATATCGCCTGTCTACCTTTCGGCTGCGGGAGGCATTAATCTCCTTACCCATCAATGGTTACGGCCAAATCCCGCTCGCCACGTTTAATACGTCTCATTCTTATTTCTGAGACACAACACGTGCAACCAGCACGTCCGCACGACCTTCGACGACTTATGCCTCTCATTGCCTCATTGCTCCGCTACTCACGCTGGTTGCTGCCGGTCGCGCTGCTCGCGAGTCTCGCGAGCGGCTTCGCGAACGCGGCGCTCGTGGCACTCATCAATCAGGCGTTGCAAGCGTCGGGCGCACAGCTGATGCACCTGGGCATGCGCTTCGTACTGCTTGCCGCGCTGGTGCTCGTGACGCGCATCGGCTCGCAGGCGCTATTCATGTATCTCGGTCAGCGCGTCAAGGCTCAACTGCGCATGCAGACGATCGGGCGCATTACCGCCGCGTCGTTCCGCGATCTGGAGCGGTGCGGCGCGGCCCGCGCGGTGGGCGCGCTGACCCAGGATCTCGACAGCATCGTCGTGTTCTTCGTGAGCCTGCCCTCCATTGCGATGCAGGGCGCCGTGATCGTCGGCTGTCTCACGTACCTCGGCATGCTCTCGCTGCCGATCCTTGCTGTCGCGCTGGGCGTGCTCGGGGCCGGCACGCTCGGCACGCAGCTGGTGAGCGCCCGTGCGCTGCGTCATCTGCGCGCATCGCGCGACCGCGAGGACACGCTGCTGAACCAGTTTCGTGCGTTGTTCGACGGCGCCAAGGAACTCAAGCTGCATCGCGCCCGCGCGAACGCGTTCGTCGGCAGCGAGCTCGCGCCGCACGTGGAAGCGGTGCGCGTGCAGCGCACGCGCGGCTATGTGCTGCACGCGCTCGCGGCAAGCTGGGGCAATTTGCTGCTGTTCGGCTTCGTCGGCCTGACGACTTTCGTGCTCGCGCATCTGTTCGGCGCCGACGCACACGTCATGTCGGGTTACGCGCTCGTGTTCCTCTATCTGATCATGCCCGTCGAAGGGCTGCTCGCGGCGCTACCGTCGCTCAACTCGGCACGCGTTGCGTTCGAGCGCATCGGCGCGCTTGAAGCGGCGCTGCCTGCCGAACCAGGCAATCACGCCGATTCCGCCCCAGCCCCGGCCGAAGGATTCTCGCGCATCGCGTTCGAAGGTGTCGAACATCGCTATGTGCGCGAAAGCGACGACGGCCTGTTCACGCTCGGGCCCATCGATCTGACGTTCGACGCCGGAGAGCTCGTGTATCTCGTCGGTGGCAACGGCAGCGGCAAGACCACGCTCGCGAAGCTGCTCGTCGGCCTTTACGCGCCCGAGCGCGGCCGTCTGCTCGTCGACGGCGTCGCCGTGGACGACACGACGCGTGCCGCGTATCGACAGCGTTTCTCGGTGGTCTTCAGCGATTTTCATCTGTTCGATTCGCTGCTCTGCCTGACCGGCGAACGCGAAGGGATGGCGCGTACGTTGCTCGTCGCGCTGCAACTCGACCACAAGGTGCGCATCGAGCGCGGCACGTTCTCCACGCTCGCCCTTTCGCAAGGTCAGCGCAAACGCCTCGCGCTGCTGGTCGCATTCCTGGAGGATCGACCGTTCTATGTCTTCGACGAATGGGCGGCCGATCAGGATCCGGCCTTCAAGGACGTGTTCTATCGCACGCTGTTGCCCGCGCTGAAGGCGAACGGCAAGACCGTGCTGGTCATCACGCACGACGATCGCTACTTCGATCTCGCCGACCGTCTCATCAAACTCGAGAACGGGCGCATCGCCGCGATTACCGCGGACACGGCCGGCGCGGACAATGCTCGGCGTACGGGCGGCAACGACATGGCGAGCGCGGCATGAGCCATATCGTGCGCGACGAAGCAGCCCGCTCCGCATGCGGCGACACCGGCAATACCGCGACGTTCTCGCTCGAACGCGTGTCGTACGTCGCCAGCGGCCGTCCCCTGCTGCAATCGATCACTCTCGCGATCGAACCCGCATGCGTGACCGGGCTGGTCGGGCACAACGGTTCGGGCAAATCCACGCTCGTCAAATTGCTCGCTCGCCAGCTCGCCCCCACTGCCGGCACGATTCGCTACGCGGGCAAGCCGCTCGCCGACTGGGGCGCACGCCAGTTCGCGCGCCAGGTCGCGTATCTACCGCAGCAGACGCCGCCCACCGACGGCATGACCGTGCACGAACTGGTCGCCCTCGGGCGTTATCCGTGGCATGGCGCGCTCGGACGCTTCGGGGACGAAGACGCCGAGCACGTCGAGCGCGCGATGCGTGCAGCCGATGTGCTCCGTCACGCCGATCGCCCCGTCGACGTACTGTCGGGCGGCGAGCGTCAGCGTGCATGGCTGGCGATGCTGGTCGCACAGGACTGCCGCTGCATGCTGCTCGACGAACCGACGTCGGCGCTCGACCTCAACCATCAGCTCTCCGTGCTCGAACTCGTGCGCACGCTCTGCGCGACGAGGGCGATGAGCGCCGTCGTCGTTCTGCACGACGTGAACATGGCCGCGCGGTTCTGCGACCGCATCGTTGCGCTGCGCGAGGGCCGTCTGCTGATGCGCGAGCGCGCCGCCGACATCATGGACCCTGTCCACCTCGAATCGATCTACGGCGTGCCGATGCGCGTGAGCGCCGATCCGGTCAGCGGGCGGCGCCTGGGGTTTCCGGCATGAACCTGCTCGTTGCGAATCCGCGCCGCCGGCAACTGCTCGTCGCGCTCACCGTGCTCGCCGGCTCCGGCACACGGTTCTCCGCGCCATGCGTCGCTGCCGCGGTCACACGGTTCCCGCACCGCATCGTGGTGCTCAACTGGGAACTGACGGAAACGCTGCTCGCGCTCGGGCGCGCGCCCGTCGGCATTCCGTTGCCCGACTGGTATGCGAGCGGCATCGTGACGCCGCCGTTGCCGCCCGGCGTCGCCGATGTCGGCCTGCTCTATCAGCCGAATTTCGAAGTGCTGCTCGCGCTCGCGCCGGATCTCATCATCGTCACGCCGGCGCATGCGGCGTTGATGACGCCGCTACGACGCATCGCGCCGACGCTCACGCTGGGCACATACATGAGCGCTGCACGGCCTCTCGAGGTGCTCTGCGACGAAACCTCCGCGATGGGGCGCGCAATCGGGGCGCCGCTATGCGCCACCGAGCTGATCGCCGCCGCGCAACAGGAATTCGCGTCGGTGGCCACCCGGATCGCGAGCACCGGGGCTCACCCGGCGCGAGCCGTGATCGTCGCCGAAGCACTCGACGAGCGACATTTTCGCGTCTATGGCGCGGGTAGCCTGTTCGACGACGTGCTCGCACGCATCGGTGTCGACAATGCGGCCCATCCTCGCGACGCGGCGAGCCGCGCGGCCTCCACGCCATGGCGCACCTCCGTAACCGGCTCGGCCACCGTCGCGCTGGAACGCCTGTTCGATGTCCCGCAAGCGGACATTCTGCTGATCGGGCCGCTGCGCGCCGCCGTGCGTGCCGCGCTGAACCAGAGCCCGTTGTGGCGTGCGCTGCCTGCCGTGCGCGAGAAACGCGTCGCAGTACTGCCGGTGATCGCGGCCTTCGGCGGACTCGTGTCGATGCGCCGCTTCGCCGCGGCCGTCTCGATCGCCCTCGCCACACTTGAGCACGGCGGAGGCGACCTTGCGTAACCTCGTGCTGGCCGGACGCGTCGCGCGGACAAGCGATCGGCGCCTGGCGCTGGTCGGCGCCATGGCCGTACTCGCCGCATGCCTCACCGCCACGGACGTGCATCGCGCACTGGCGGGCGCATCCTTTTGGCGCGCGCTCGCGGCCACCGCCGACACGCAGGACGTGGGGGCCTTGCTCGTCCACTACAGCCTGCTGCCGCGCGTCGCGATGACACTGCTGTGCGGCGCCGCACTCGGTCTCGCGGGCGCGCTGATGCAACAGGTGCTGCGCAATCCACTCGCTGAACCCATGACGCTCGGGGTGTTCCCGGGCGCGTATCTCACGCTGTCTGTCGCGACGATCTGGATGCCCGGCTGGTTGGCCATGGGTCGAAGCACGCTGGCGCTCGCGGGCGGCGCGGCCGCGATGCTCGTCGTGTTCGCGCTGGCATGGGCGCAACGTATGTCGCCGCTCGGCGTGATCCTCGGCGGCATGGTGGTGAACCTGTACTGCGGTGCAATCAGTCTCGCGATCTCGGTGGTGCATTTCGACAGGCTTGCGGGCTTGCAGATCTGGGGCGGCGGCGCGCTCGACCAGAACGGCTGGCAACCGACGCTGCATCTGGGCATGCAGCTCGCCGCCTGCGCGGGCGGCGCCGCCCTGCTCTATCGCCCGCTGAGTCTGTTCGACGCAGGCGACACGACGGCGCGCCATCTCGGTGTCGCGGTCGGATGGGTGCGCGGCGCCGCGTTGTTCGTCGCGGTCGCGCTCACGGCGTTCGTGGTCGCAGAAGTGGGCGTCATCGGCTTCATCGGCCTGGCCGCACCGTTGCTGGCCCGCCTGGCCGGCGCGCGGCAATTGCGCGCGCGGCTAGTGTGGTCACCGCTCACCGGCGCGGCGCTGCTGTGGCTCACCGATGAAATCGTGCGCACGGCCGCGCGGGCCGACCTGTTTTCCGCACACGTGATCGCGACCGGAAGCGCGACCGCGATCGTGGGCGTACCGCTGCTCGTCGGGTTGCTGCCGCGTTTGCGCTCGCGACCCGATGCGCATGCTGCAGCGGGCCCCCGGCATGATCGCCGCGCGCCTCGTGCGATGGCGCTGGTATGGGCCATGCTGCTGCCGCTCGCATGCCTGCTGTCGCTGGCGGTCTCTCGCGGCCCCACCGGCGCGAGCGTCGCCACGCTCACGCAAATCGAAAGCCTGCTGTTCTGGCGCGTACCCCACCTCGTCGCGGCGCTGGCGGCGGGCGCTCTGCTGGCAGTCGCGGGAACACTGCTGCAACGCATGAGCGCGAATCCGATGGCGAGTCCCGACGTGCTCGGTGTGGGTTCCGGCGGCATGTTCGGCATGGTCGCCGTACTGTTTCTCGGTCACCGCCTCGTTCCCGCCGCGCTGGTGGCTGGCTGCGTGGCCGGCACGTTCGCGACGTTGGTGCTGCTCGTCTGGTTCGGACGGCGCGCGCGATTCGCGCCCGAGCGCCTGCTGCTCGTCGGGCTGTCGATCAGTGCGCTGTTCAACGCGGTAGTCGGCGCGCTGATGTCAAGCGGCGATCCGCGCGCGGGCGTGCTCGTCGATCTGCTGATCGGATCCACCTACTACGTCGCGCCCGGCATCGCATGGAGCGTCGCGGCACTGGCGCTCCTCACGCTCGCCGTTGCACCGCTGACCGGACGCTGGCTCGCCGCTCTTGCGCTCGGCACGGACGTCGCGGCGAGCGTCGGCGTGCCCGTGGGTCGCGCGCGCTTCGCATTGCTGCTGCTGGCGGCCATGTCAACGGCGGCGGCCACCGTGATTGTCGGGCCGTTGTCGTTCGTCGGGTTGATCGCGCCGCATATCGCACGGTTTTCCGGTGCGCGCCGCCCCGTGCCGCAGCTTTATCTGGCCGCAACCCTCGGCGCGCTGCTGATGGTGACGGCGGACTGGCTCGGGCGGCAGATCGTTTTTCCGCAGGAAATCGCGACCGGCCTCGTCGCCACGCTGCTCGGCGGACCGTGGCTCGTCGCGCTCGTGATGCTGCGCGGGTTGCGGCGGTAATTGCGTCACGGGTCGCGGGATCGACCACGATGTCGGCCTGGCGATTGTTCGGTAGTGCATGGATTCAAGACAGACGAGGCCGTCAGATGCCCGTCGATAAAGATCGTCCCCCCCATTTTTCAACCCGCCGCTGGCGGGAGGAAGCAGTTCGACGTTTTTCAACATCGGGATGATCAACCATGACAACGAGAATAGACCACCCGCGCGCGCGGCGCGTGACGACGGGACGACGCAGCGGTGCCCCGCTCGCCTTTTCGGCGCTGTGCCTCGCCTCCTCGTGGGCGAACGCGCAAGGCTCGCCCGCCCCCGTCGGCGGCATGCTGCCCGCCTTGACGGTGGTGGGCACAAAGGACGCCGATGCGACAACCGAAGGCAGCGGCAACTACGCTGCAAAGCGGGCCACCATCGGCGGAAAAGTCGCGCAATCGATCAAGGAGACGCCGAACTCGGTCTCGGTGCTCACGCGCGAGCGGATGGACGACCAGAACATCACGACCATCCAGCAGGCGTTGCGCTCCGTGACCGGCGTCAGTTCGATCGACTACGGCGACGGTACCGCGTACTTCCGCGCGCGCGGCTCGCAGCTCGGCATTGAATTCGATGGGGTCCCGACGCTGAGCGGCCTGCAGTATCAGTTGCAATTCGATCTGGCGATGTACGACCGCGTCGAAATCCTGCGCGGCCCGGCAGGCTCGATCGATGGCATGGGCGAGCCGGGCGGCGTCGTCAATCTCGTGCGCAAGCGCCCTCAGGATCAGTTCCATCTCGGCACGGAAACACAGGTCGATTCGTTCGGCAGCGTGCGCCAGATGATCGACGTCACCGGGCCGCTGAACAAGGACGGCACGCTGCGCGGACGCGCCGTTCTCGTGGGCAGCACCGGTATGCAATCCATCGAGCGCACGCGCAGCAAGGAGGTGATGGCCTATGGTGCGCTCGATTGGGACCTCACGCCGCGCACGACGCTGTCGTTCTCGGGCGGCTATCAGGTCTCGCCGATTTCCGGCATCGATTACGGTGCGGGCGGCGTGTTGAACAGCACGCGTACCGCGCTCACCGGGCGCGTGCCGAGCGAATATACGCGGAACTTCAGTCCGAGCTGGAACTACGCGTACACCTCGTTGCAGGAGGTCAACGCCAACCTCGTGCATCGGTTCGAAAACGCGTGGCAATCTTCGACCACGCTGTTCTACCGCCACGAACTCTCCAAGGCCTACTACGCGTACTCCGGCCCCGGCGCGACCGCAAACGGCCTCGCGCGCTTCGGAGACCAGCGGCAGCGCACGAGCTATGACTGGTTCGGCGCGGACACCAATGTATCCGGCCCGGTCCGCCTCTGGGGGCAGACGCATACGCTGATCATCGGCGCGAACTACGCCGTGATGACATCGGGCGCGCAATCGGGTTACCGCGCGTTGAGCGGCCCGTACGGTGGCGCCTACAGTCTCTACGATCCCAATGCGGTACCCGCCGTGGACGTACCGTACACGTTCGGCACCAATCACCGCACCGTGCAATACGGCGTCTATGCGCAGGCGCGTATCAAGCTCGCCACGCCGCTGACGCTCGTGCTCGGCGGCCGCGAGGCGTTCCTGCAAGACCGCACGCAGTCGACGTTGCCGAGCGTCGCGGACTGGACGACCAACGCACAGGTCAATCATCGCTTCCTGCCGTCCGCCGGATTGCTGTGGGACATCGTGCCGTCGCTGACGGCCTACGCCAACTACGCGCGGTTCCTCGATGCGCAAACGCAAGGCACGTACTCGGGGCCGGGCCTGCCGCCGCGCTCGGGAGAGCAGTACGAAGTAGGCATAAAAAGCAGCCTGCTCGATGGCCGCCTGAATGCAAACGCCGCGCTGTTCCGCATCAACGACGACAACCGCGCCGTTGCCGACCCTGCCCATCAGTTCTATTACGTATCCGCAGGCAAGGCACGCAATCAGGGTATCGAACTCGAACTCACTGGCCAGCCGACGCCAGACTGGAATCTCTATGCCGGCTACACGTATCTGAACGCACACTACGAGAACGACTCGCCCGATCTCACCGACGGCACGGATCCGAAGCATTTGTTCAAGCTGTGGACCCGATATACGCTCTCGCAAGGCCCGTTACGCGGATTCTCGATCGGGGGCGGCATGCTCGCTCAAACGCGGATTTCGCGTGGCGTCGAACAGGGCGGCTATGCGGTTTTCGACGCACAAGCGGGATATCGTTTCACCAAGCACGTGACGGCGTCCTTGCAATTGAATAACGTGTTCAATCGCAGGTACTACATTCGTCCGCCCAGCACCTATTACAGCGTATTCGGCGATGCGCGCAACGTGATGTTGACCGTGCGTTCGGATTTCTAGGTGCCGCCGCGACGATCGGCCCGAGCACGACTCCCAACTGCTCGGCAAGCTGCGTATATGACAGCACTTTTTCGAAGCGCTGCTGCGTAGAAATCTGTGGCAGCAGCACTTCGCGAGCGACAAGCCCCTGACTCGTGAGTGCGCCGCAGACGGCGGACAACGCGATCAGCCACCCGATTCCGCTCCAGGCGACATAGCCGGCAATGCCGATCATGCAGGCGATGGCACGACTGGTCCGGCTCGCTCGCAGCACGCGAACGGGCGGCACGCGGTCGCTCAATTCACCGCAGACCGGAAAGGCGATGAATCGCGGCAACGCTTCGATGAAAAATGCGAGCCCGGGCCACGTCGCTTTATGCGTGATCTGAAAGACGACGAGCGGCACCAGAAAGAGCAGCATCTGGTCCGCGAGCCGCGACAGAAAAAAGGGAACCCAAGAAGGCCGGCTGATCGATGCGCATCAAGCGTATGCCCCGCGAGAATGATCAGGGCACACCGGGGTGAGCCTGCTTCACCAGGCTTCAGTACGCCTTGCATCGCTCATCAAGGCGCGCCCTCGCTTGTCGTTTTAGTACACGAAAAACTTGCACCTCACCACCCGCCAAGCGGATCAACCCCCGACCGTCGTCCGAACGTTCCACGACACCGGAGCGTCGGTTGCGCGCTGAAGTTACCGGCACCGAATTGCTTGAGGTCAGACCAACCCCACGGCCGAGTGTCTGAACGACGAACCATACGCAGTATCAGGCAACCGATCCCGTCCGCTCAGGCGTGAACGGAAAGTACCGGCCGGTGCCGTCGTCCGGTACAGGCCGCGCTTCTTCAGTTCCGGCACGATCAGTTCGGCGAAATCGTCGAGCGTGCCCGGGCTGATAAGCGGATTGAGCATGTAGCCGCTCGTCGTCGACTGCCGCGCATGCTCGGCGAGTTGATCGGCGACCTCGTCGGGCGAGCCGACGAGGATCAGGTCGGTGCCGCGCGTGACGCTCGCGAACTTGCGCCGCACGTCGCCGGCGGTGAGCGGCTTGCCGCTGCCGTCGGGTCTCATCACGTAGGACGTGAGCCCTTCCGTCTGCGTCGTAAGCGGTTCGTCGTCCGCGTAGCGGTCGATGTCGATGCCGGTGTCGCCCGCGTAGCTGACGAGTTGCGCGTGTTGGTGATAGTGCTGCTGCAGCAGGTGGTATTTCTCCTTCGCGTCGCTCGACGAGCGCGCCGTCACGATCCGCAGCACCGTCAGCGACTTCACGTCGTCCGCCGACCGGCCGCGTTCAGCCGCCTGCCGGCGAATCTCGTCGAGGCCCGCGCGGATCTCGTGCGGATTCGACTTCGCGACGAACACCACCTCCGCGTGCTTCGCTGCGAATTCGCGTCCGCGCCCGGACCAGCCGGCCTGGATCAGCACCGGCGAGCGCTGCGGCGACGGCGCGCAGACGTGCGGCCCCTGCACGCGATAGTGCGTGCCTTCGTGCGCGATCGGCCGCACGCGGTCGCCACGCGCATAGCGCGGCGCGTGCTTGTCGGCGACGACCGCGTCGTCCGCCCAGCTCCCTTCCCACAGCTTGTAGACGACGTCGAGAAACTCCTCGGCTCGCGCATAGCGTTCGTCGTGACCGATCATCCGGTCGAGCCCGAAGTTGCGCGCCGCGCTCGTCAGGTAGGACGTCACGATGTTCCAGCCGATCCGGCCGTTGCTCAGATGATCGAGCGTGCTGAAGCGGCGCGCGAGCGCGAACGGATGCTCGTAGGTCGTGCTCGCGGTCACGCCGAACGCGAGCCGCTCGGTCTGCGCGACCAGCGCCGGAATCAGCATCATCGGATCGTTCGCGGGCGACTCGACCGCCCACTGCAGCGCGGCATCGGCCGACCCGCCATAGACGTCGTACAGGCCGAGCACGTCCGCGAAGAACAGCATGTCGAGGTCGGCCTGTTCGGCCGTGCGCGCGAGGTTCGACCAGAACGCGAGTGTATTGGCGCGCAGCCGTTCATCGGCGGGGTGGGTCCACAGGCTTGGTGCGCCACCGCAACCGACACTGGCTTGTTCATACAGGGAAAACAGCAACGGGCGAGGATCGGACATCGTCGAAATCGGTATCAGGGAAGGAATCAGTTGGGTGCCGCCCACGCGCCCGACGACGCGCGGCGGCGGCGCCGTGCTGGCGTACGCTCGTCTGGCGCGCGCGTAAGGTAGCGATTGACGTGCTGCTCGAAACGGCCGGCAGGAACGATCAGCAGCGCGACCAGTACGACATAGACGATCGCCGCGCCGGCCAGCGGTTCGTACACGCGCAACGTCTCGAAGCGCAGCGTATTGGCCGTTCCCATCACGTCGAACACGGTCACGGTCGACGCGAGGACGGTCGATTTCAGCAGCAGGATCGCCTCGCCGATGAGCGCGGGCAGCGCGAGCCGCCAGGCGCGCGGGCTGACGATGCGGCGCAGCACCTGCGCGCGCGTCATGCCGTATGCGTGCCCGGCTTCGATCTCGCCGGCCGGCACGCCGGCGATCGCGCCGCGCAGGATCGTCGCGACATACGCGCTCTCGTTCACGCTCAATGCGACGATCGCGTACCAGAACGCGTCGCGCAGCAGCGGCGATGCCCAGCTGTCGCGCATCCATTCGCGCGGCACGATTTGCCCGAATCCGTAGTACAGCAAATAGAGCTGAACGAGCAGCGGCGTGCCGCGAATCAGCATGATCCAGCCGCGCGCGGACCAGCGCAGCGGCGCATGGCGCGCACCGGCGGCGAGCGCGAGCGGCACGCCCAGCAGCATGCTGGCCACGCCCGACAACAGCGTCAGCGCGAGCGTCGTCGGCACCGCGGCGAGCAGCTTCGGCATCACCGTATCGAGCAGGAACGGCAGCGAGAAGATCATGCGGTTGCGCGCCTCGTGCCACGGTTCGCGTGCCGCTCGAGCACCGCGAAGATGCCGGTCGACGCGATGCTCAGCAGCAGGAACAGCGCGGCCGTGACGAGATAGAAGAATACATAGTGACGGGTCGCGCCGGCCGCGAGCTGGCTCGCCTTCAGCAAGTCCGTGAACGAGCCGAGCACGCTGATGAACGACGCGTCCTTGGTCGCGTTCAGCCACACGTTGCCGACACCCGGCAATGCGAGCCGCGCGGCGGCCGGCAGCCGGATGCGCGTGAACGTCTGCCATGGCGTCATCCCGTATGCATGCGCGGCTTCGATCTCCCCGATCGGCACGTTGATAAGCGCCGCGCGGAAGATGTCGGTCAGATACGCGCCCTGGATGAAACCGAGCGACAGCGCAGCAACGAGGAACGGCGGGAACGCGAAGCCGTCGGGCACCAGGCCGCCGCGGCGCAGCGCGACCTCGACGGCAGGCGCGAGCGCATAGAACGCGAGCAGCAGGCACAACAGCTCGGGCAGCGCACGCACCAGCGTCGTGTAGAGCCGCGCGAGCCATGCGAGCGGCGCGTGGCGCGACAGCTTGCCGAGCGCGCCGGCGATGCCGAGCAGCACGCCGGTGCAGAACGACGACGCCGCGACGCCGAACGTCAGCGCGAACGCGCCCGCGAACACACGGCCATATCCACCGTCGTCGAATGCAAGCAGCGCGAGCAGCGAGTCGTCCGCGGCCATCGGGTCAGCGGCCCTTCTCGATCGTGCCCTTCAGGTTCGGATAGCGGGCGGTGATCGCATCCCACGTACCGTCCTGCTGCAGCTGAGCGATCGCGGTCGACAGCTTGCCGCGCAGCGCATCGCCTTGGCGCACGCCCGCACCGATGCCGAGGCCCAGCACCGGGTTGTCCGCGCACGTCGCCTTGACCTCGAAGTCCTTGCCGTCGCGCGACGCGAGGAAGGCCGTGAACAGACCCTTGCCTTCCTGCACGTAGTCGACCCGGCCGGACACCAGATCCGCGAGCGCGTTGTCGAACTTGTCGAACGCCTTGATCTGCGCATCCGGCTTGAAGCGGGAATCGAGGAACGCCGAGAAGTTCGTGCCGGCCTCGACGCCGATCACGCGACCCTTGAAGCTCGCGGGCACCGCGCAGTCGACGCGGCGCCGATCGCTTTTCGCGCCGACGAACACCGTCGGCGATTCGTAATACGCGCGACTGAAATCGATTGCCTTCTGCCGTTCGCCGGTGATCGTCATCGACGACCAGATCACGTCGATCTTGCGGTTCTGCAACGCCGGAATCAGGCCGTCCCAAGCAATGTCGGTGAGTTCGCACCGCACGTTCAGTTTGCCGCACGCGGCATCGAGCACGTCGATTTCCCAGCCCTTCCACTTGCCGGCCGCGTCCTTCGAAAAGAACGGCGGATACGATTCGGCGTCGATTCCGACGCGCAACGTCGGCTGGGCCGCATGGGAAGCCGGCACGAGGCCGACCACAAACACCGCGGCCGCGGCACGGCGGACACTGGAACGCATCAAACGATTCATGTGGCGAATTTCTGAAATAACGTCGGAACGACCGGCGTCGCAGCCGGCAGGAGGCGAGACTGTAATGCGCGCCGACGTGTGTACCAAATGGTTATTTTTTCGATGAATATCTGATCGCGCGATATGGCGGAACGGCGCACCGCCGAACGCGCAGCACGGTGCATCGTTCGACCGTTCGCCCGCTCACGCCTCCGCTGTTTCGCGCTGCAACGCCGGCAACTCCAGATTCGCGCGGAAATCACCCCCCACGTAGTCGGTATCGAGCAGCGCACGACGACGCAATTCGGGCAGCAAGCCATTGAGCAGCAGATCCTCCTGGTCCGGCTGACCGAGCCCGTGCAGCGACAGCACGTCGACGAGCCCCGCGCGATAGCGCGCCTCGATCGCATCGGCAAGCTGCTCCGGCGTGCCGGCGACGAACCAGTGGCCGGTCTCCTGCGCGCGGACGATCAGCTCGCGCAGCGTCAGCCGCTGACGCGCATAGCCGACGAAGATCGCAACACGCCCTCGCCGGCGATGCACGCTGTCGATCGCCGGCAGCAGCGACCCCGGCAACGGCTGGTCGAGCGGCAGGTCGCGCAGGTCGACGCCGCCGCCGAGCATGTCGGCGAGCTTCAGCCGGCCTTGTTCGTAATCGATGCGTTCATGCTTGTCGCGCAACCGTCGCGCGACGTCGGCATCGGATTCGCCGATCACCGAATGGAACGAGTTCATCACGAGCGGCAGCCGGTCGCCGCGGCCGAACGCGATGGCCTGCCGATGCAGTTCGGCGACGAATGCGCGCGCGTCTTCGTGCGTCGGCTGAGACGTATACACGACCTCCGCGTACCTCGCGCCGAGCGATACGCCGCTGGCCGACTGACCCGCCTGAAACAGCACCGGCCGACGCTGCGGCGACGGCGGCACGTTCAGCGGCCCCTGCACCTGGAAGTGCTCGCCGTGATAGTCGATCGCGCCGAGCTTGCGCGGATCGACCGAGATGCCACCGCCCTGCCCGCGCCGCGTCGCGCCCGGATCGTTCGCGTCGAACAGCGCGTTGACGACCTCGACGAATTCGGCCGCACGTGCGTAACGCCGTTCGGGGTCGGGCAACGCCGCATCGCCGAAATTCTCCTCGCCGACCGACGACGTCACCGCGTTCCACGCAGCACGGCCGCCGCTCACGTGGTCGAGCGTGCCGATCAGCCGCGCGAGGTTGTACGGATGGTGATACGTCGTCGACACCGTCGCGACGAGGCCGATCGCCGACGTCGCCTGGCTCAGCGCCGCCAGCGCGACGATCGGCTCCTGGCTGCCCGTCGTGCCGGCGAGGCCGGCCGAATCGGCCTGCAGCAGGTCGGCGGTAAAGAGGCCGGTGATCTTCTCGGCTTCCGCCTTGCGTGCGAGCGACGCCGCACGTCGCACACCGTGCACGACATCCGCGTCGCCGGGTGCGTACAGCACGCTCGCCGCGCCGACGAGCGTCTTCAACCGTCTACGTGCGCCGCTCATGACGCGGCTCCGTTCGTCGCCCGATGGCGCGTAACGAGGGTGAGCGTCTCACGCAGTACGCATTTGTCATTCATCTGTATTCCTCTTGATTCCGTTCGATCGGACACTTCATGTCGGCATCGTGGCCCCGCATCGCCCGGCAGGAGCCAGGCACACGCCGCGAGACGACGCGCAGTCAACGACCATAATGCAAGCCCCCCGGTCGGCCGGAACGAATATTTTCGGCTTTCGATATTCTTCTTGATTGTTTGACCGTGCGAACGGCGCCGCAAAATAATTCGGCATGCCAAACCCGTTGATCAGGCCGTTTCGACCCGCGCCGATCGCTTCATCATGACGTTCGACGCCATCCGCTCCGACTCCGATTCGTCCGCTTCGACCGCGTTGCCGTTCCGCTTGAGCGTGCTCGACAAGAGCCCGGTCGCGCCGGGAGAAACGGCCACCGACGCGCTTGCGCGCAGCGTGTCGCTCGCGCGCTTCGCCGATGCCGCCGGCTATCACCGCTACTGGCTCGCCGAACATCACAACACCGCCGCGCTCGCGTGCCCGTCGCCGGAGATCCTGATCGCGCACGTGCTCGCGCATACGCGGCGCATTCGCGTCGGCTCGGGCGGCGTGATGCTGCAGCACTACAGTCCGTACAAGATCGCGGAAAACTTCAACCTGCTCGCGTCGCTGGCGCCGGGCCGCGTCGATCTCGGCATCGGCAAGGCGCCGGGCGGCCTGCCGCTGTCGACGCGCGCTCTGCAGGCCGGCTACGATCCCGCGCGGCGCGCGTCGTTCGCCGATCTGGCCGACGAACTGAATCGTCATCTTCAGGGCGCAGCCACGGCTGCCGATACGACCGGGCAGGATGACGCCACGCTGCATGCGACGCCGCGCCCGCCCGAGCCCGCACAACCGTTCCTGCTCGGCGCCAGTGCGGAAAGCGCCGCGCTCGCGGCGCGGCTCGGCTGGGCGTTCGTCTACGCGTCGCATTTGAACGCCTCACCGACCGATCTGGAACGCGCGTTCGATGCATACCGCAGCGCATCCGGCGGCCGCACGCCGCTGCTCGCGGTCTCCGCGATCGTCGCGGCAACCCGCGACGCGGCCGCGCAGCTGGCGAGCGGACATCAGGGCTTTCGCGTGCAGGTGGGCGACACGCCTGCCGTCAACGTCGGCAGCCTCGATCAGGCGCACGCCTATATCCGGCAGGCAGGCGGCGGGCCCCATCGCATCGATCCGCGCGAAACGCGGATCGTGCACGGCACGCGCGACGACGTGCTGCACGAACTGCACGCATTGCATCGCCGCCACGGGATTGACGAATTCGTCATCGATACGCCGCTCGCCGATGCCGCACCGCGTATTGCGTCGCTGCGGCTGCTGGCAGGCGCGTCGGCCGACGAGCACGGCGCGGCGGCGTCGCGATACCGGCCCGATGCGCGGGAATCGCGCGAGCGCGCCGCGACGCCGCAACCGGACTTCGAGGGCACCGCGCGATGACCGATACGATCCGCATCGCCGGCACGGACGACGTGCCGGCCCTTTACGCGCTGCTGCAGGATGCGTATGCGCCGCTCGTGCCGCAGGGCGTGCTTTTCACGATCACGCGCTCGCCGATCGAGCGCGTCGCGCAAACCGTTGCGCGCGAAACCACGTTCGTGCTCGAACACACGACACCGGAAGGCCGACCGGCCCTCGCGGCCACGCTGACCGTGCGCTTTCCATGGGTATCCGGCGAACGCCACCGCATGCCGTATCCGTTCCTCCACTGGTTCGCGGTCGCGCCCGCGTTCAAGCGGCAGCGGTTCGGGCACGCACTGATCGAGCACGTCGAATCGCGGTTCCTGGCCGCGCAGGTGAAGGCGCCCGCGACCTATCTCGCGACCGCGACCAACCATCCGTGGCTGCAGCCGTACTACGAACGTAACGGCTACCTGCCGTTCGATCGCTCGACGAATGCGCTCGGCACGCCGCTCGTCTGGCTGCGGAAAATCCTGCTCCCGGATCTCTATCGCGATGCGGCGGCGGACGATGCCACCGCGCACGACGTGCCGCTCCACGCAAACGCGTGACGCCCCCTCCTCCGGGCTTCGCGCACCGCATCCCCTGCTACCCACCTCGTGAAAGGCTGCCACGCATGACATTCGCATTTCCGGATTCCGCTCTCCGCGCTTCGCGCCGTACCGCCTCGGCCGCGCTGCTGGTCGCGCTCGCGTTCCCGCATGCGGCGTTCGCACAGGGCACGCCCGTCTCCGGAGGCGCGCTGACCTGGGGCGTCGAAACGGAGCCGCGCACGCTGAACCCGCAACTGAACGGCCAGGACAAGGTCGAGCTGCTCCTGCGCAACGCATACGAAAGCCTGCTCGCACAGAAGCCGGACGGCAGCTACGTGCCGTGGCTCGCGACCGGCTACAAGGTCTCCGCCGACGGCAAGACGTATACGTTCACGCTGCGCGACGGCGTGAAGTTCACCGACGGCGCGCCGTTCGACGCGAAGGCCGTGGCGCGCAATTTCCTGAACGCGCGCGAACTGTCGTACTCCGCCGGCAGCCAGCTCGCGCGACTGATCTCGCACGTCGCGGACGTGAAGACACCGGACGAGCACACGGTCGCGATCACGCTCGATGCACCGTATGCGCCGTTCCTGACATTCGCCGGCCGGCTGCCGCTGCTGTCGCCGAACGCGTTCGACCGACCGAGCCTGAAATCGGGCGGCCCCGACATCGCGGGCACCGGCCCGTTCATCCTGCGCCGCTACGTCAAGGGGCAGGAAATCGAATTCGCGAAGAACCCCGACTATCGCTGGGCGCCGCCGACGGCGGGCCACCAGGGCCCCGCGTACCTGGACCGGATCGTCTACCGGTTCCTGCCCGAATCGTCCGTGCGCACCGGCGCGCTGCTGTCCGGTCAGGTCGACGTGATCGAAGGCGTGTCCGGCAACGACGCCGCGCTGATCCGCAAGAACGCCGATTTCACCTACCGCCGCGCGCTCAACACCGGCACGCCCTACTCGCTGTTCCTGAACGTCGGCTACGGTCCCACGCAGGATGTGAAGGTGCGCCGGGCGCTGCTGGAAGGCCTCGACATAACGGGCATCGTGCAGTCGATCTACCGCGGCGAGCGCACGCGTGCATGGGGCGTCACGTCGCCGATCGATCCGCTCTATGTCGCGTCGATCGAAAAGACTTACGGCAACAACCCGAAGCTCGCGAACCAGTTGCTGGACGAAGCCGGCTGGAACATCCGCGACAGCGGCGGTTACCGCACGAAGAACGGCGAACGGCTGACGATCGCGGTGATCCAGGCGCAGGCAACGGTGCGCGACCAGCGCGACGTGCTGCTGCAGGCACTGCAGGCGCAGGCGCGGCAGCGACTCGGCGTCGACCTGAAGATCCAGTACGTCGACGACGGCACGTACGTCGAAGCGCGCAAGAGCGGCAAGTTCGGCTCGATCGCGAATTCGAACACACCGCCGGACGGCATCGACATCGAAGGCCACTACCTGCCCGTCGATCGCGGCGGCGCGTTGAACTACAGCCGTGCGGCAGCGCCCGAGCTGACGCGCTGGCTGCAGGCGGCCGCACGCACGCAGAACATCGCGGAACGCAAGAAGCTGTACGGCGAGCTGCAGCACTTCGCGATCAACGAGCAGGCGTACGCGGTGCCGCTGTACGAGCCCGAAGACCAGATCGCCGCCGCGAAGGCCGTCCAGGGGCTGCGCTTCCGCTCGTTCGCGCAGATGCCCGAGAACCCGTACGACGTGTGGATCAAGAAGTAGGCGGGCGCGTCGAGCGTTGCCCCGCACGCCGCGCCAAACCGACAGGAGATATCGCACATGAACCCTTCGCCTTCCGCTCCCGTCCCCGTCCCGGACGCGCTGCCGGCCGCACGCTCGCTGGCCCCCTGGCGCCGCTGGCTGCATTCGCCGGTCACGACGCGGCTCGCGACCGGCGCGCTCGTACTGTGGGCCGCGGTCACGCTGTCGTTCGCGGCCGTGCATCTCGCACCGGGCGACATCGTCGGCATCCTGATCGGCGAGCAGCTGAGCACGCCGGAGATCGAAGCGGCGATCCGCCGGGAATGGGGACTCGACGAACCGCTGCCGCTGCAATACGTGCACTACCTGTGGCGCCTGCTGCACGGCGAGTTCGGCCGCTCGTACATCCTGAACACCGACGTCGCACCGCTCGTGCTCGGCCAGCTGTGGCCGACGCTGAAGCTCACGGGCGCGGCGTTCGTCGTGACGATCGCGTTCGCGGTCGGCCTCGCCGTGCTCACGGCCGGTCGCCGCTGGGCGGGGCGCGCGGCATCCGGCGTCGAGCTGCTGCTCGCGTCGACGCCGTCGTTCTGGCTCGGCATCATGCTGCTGTTCGTGTTCAGCTTCACGCTGAAGCTGTTCCCGGTGGCCGGCGATCGCGGCTTCGCGTCGCTCGTCCTGCCCGCGCTGTCGCTCGGGCTCGCACAGGGCGCCGTGATCGGCCGCGTGCTGCGGCAAGGCATCGAGCGCGCGCTCGACGAGCCGTATGCGCTCACGGTGCGTTCGTGGGGCGTCGGCGGCCTCGCGCTGCGCGTGCGCCATGCGCTGCGCCACGCGGCGCTGCCGGCCGTCACGCTCGCCGGCTGGCTCGTGGGCGGGCTGCTCAGCGGCGCCGTCATCACCGAGCAGGTGTTCGGCCGGCCGGGCCTCGGCAAGGTAACCGTCGACGCGGTGCTGTCGAAGGACATGCCGGTGATCCTGGCGATCGCGATCCTGTCCGCGGCGATTTACGTCGCGCTCAGCACCGCCGTTGACCTGCTGTACCTGCTGATCGATCCGCGCCTGCGCGATCGCCGCGCACCGCGCTGAACCGGAGGCTTCGATGTCCACTCCCGTCGATCTCACGTTGCGCGCCCCGGCGACATCCGCCGCAGCCGGCTGGCTGCGCCGCCATCCGGGCCTCGCGCTGGCTGCCGTCTATCTGTTGTTGAACGCGATTGCGGTCATCGCACCGGGCTGGCTCGCGCACTACGATCCGCTGGCCGCCGATCCGCTGTCCGCGCAGCTCGGCAGCAGTGCCGAGCACTGGCTCGGCACCGACCAGCTGGGCCGCGACATCTTCTCGCGCGTCGTGTACGGCGCACGCTACTCGCTGTCGATCAGCGCGGCCGCGATCGGCGTCGCGACGCTGTTCGGCACCGCGCTCGGGCTGTTTGCCGGCCTTGCGCGCGGCTGGCTCGACGAGCTGATCACGCGCGTGCTCGACGTCGTGTCCGCATTCCCCGACCTGCTGCTCGCGCTGATGCTGATCTCGTTCACCGGCCCCGGCGCGGTGAACCTCGTGTTCGCGCTCGGCGTCGCGTCGGTGCCGCGCTTCGCGCGCGTGGTGCGGGCGCAAACCTTCGTCGTCGCGGCTTCCGGCTACGTCGAGCACGCGCGCACGCTCGGCCTCGCACCGGCGGTGCTGGTCTGGCGGCACGTGCTGCCGCATGCGATCGCGCAGGTGCCGGTGCTCGCGACGATCGGGCTCGGCACCGCGATCATCGGCACGTCGGGACTGAGCTTCCTGGGCATGGGGCCGCAGCCGCCCGCCGCCGAATGGGGGTTGATGCTCGCCGAGGGCCGCAACTATCTGTACAACGCATGGTGGATCGCGGTGTGGCCCGGCGTCGCGATCACCGCGGCCGTGATCGCCGTGAATGCGCTCGGCGGCTACTGGCAGGCGCGCTTCGAACGCAGGGAGGCAGCATGAGCACGATCGCATCCGCTGCACCGGCAACGCCGGCCCGCGCCGCACCGCTGGTTCGCATCGAGCGCCTGACGATCGGCTTTCGCGGCGCGCACGGCACGCAGCCCGTCGTCGGACCGCTCGACCTCGCCGTGCATGCCGGCGAATGCGTCGCGCTCGTCGGCGAATCGGGTTCCGGCAAGTCGGTCACCGCACGCAGCCTCGTCGGGCTGAACGGACCCAACGCGGTGATCGACGCCGAACGCTTCGAGATCGCCGGCGCCGACGCGCGCGGCCATCGCGAACGCGACTGGCGCGCGATACGCGGGCGCCGGATCGGCTACGTGCTGCAGGACGCGCTGGTGTCGCTCGATCCGCTGTGGCGCGTGCGCGACCTCGTCGCCGAGGCGCTGCGCAACACGCGCGGGCGCGATGTCGCGGCGCGCAGCGCCGACCTGCTGCGTGCGGTCGGCATCGACGATCCCGAGCGGCGGCTGCCGCAGTATCCGCACCAGTTGTCCGGCGGCTTGCGGCAGCGTGTGCTGATCGGCACCGCGATCGCGGGCGGCGCATCGCTGCTGATCGCCGACGAGCCGACCACCGCGCTCGACATGACCGTGCAGCGCCAGATCCTGTCGCTGCTGCGCGCGCGCCGCGATGCCGGCGACGCGGTGCTGCTGATCAGCCACGATCTCGCGGTCGTCGCCGAGCTCGCCGATCGCGTGCTCGTGATGCGCGCCGGCCAGGTCGTCGAACAGGGCCCGGCGCGCGACGTGCTGACCGCGCCGGCACACCCGTACACGCGCGAATTGCTGGCGGCGATTCCCACCGCCGCATCGCGCGGGTTCCGGCTCGCGACCGCCGCGCGCGTGCCGCTGCCGCCGAAGCGCATCGATACGCAGGCACCGGTACTGGCCGTCGACGCGCTGACGAAACGCTACGGCGATCGCGCCGCGCCGGCCGCGGTCGACGGCGTGTCGTTCACGCTCGCACGCGGCGAGACGCTCGGCATCGTCGGCGAATCCGGCTCCGGCAAGTCCACGGTCGCACGGATCGTGCTCGGGCTCGTCGAGCCGGACAGCGGCACCGTCGCGCTCGACGGCCAGCCGTGGAGCGGTGTGCCGGAAGCCGCACGCCGCGCGCGTCGCGCCCGGCTGCAACTGATCGCGCAAGACCCGTACAGCTCGTTCGACCCGCGCTACTCGGTCGGACAGATCGTCGGCGAAAGCCTCGACCCGACCGGTGTCCGCGGCGATGCGCGTCGTCGCCGCGTGCTGCAACTGCTCGATGAGGTGCAGCTCGGCGCCGGTTGCATCGACCGCTACCCGCGCGAATTGTCCGGCGGGCAGCGGCAGCGTGTCGCGATTGCGCGCGCGTTCGCGTCGAACCCGGCGCTGCTCGTCGCGGACGAACCCGTCAGCGCGCTCGACGTGTCGATCCAGGCGCAGGTGCTGGATCTGCTTGCCGATCTGCAGGCCGAGCACGGCACCGCGATGCTGTTCATCTCGCACGATCTCGGCGTCGTGCATCACGTCGCCGACAGGATCCTCGTGATGCGCGGCGGCCGGGTGGTCGAAAGCGGCCCGGTCGAGCGCGTGTTCGGCGCGCCGTCGCACCCGTACACCGCGTCGCTGCTCGATGCGCTGCCGACGCTGGCCGGCGCGCGTGCCGCGCCGCCGCTCGTCGCGCTCGCATGATCTTTGCCCGTTCCCGCTGAACCTCCGCCATCAGACCGCTACGGCGTCGAACCGGTAGCCCCGGCTTCCACGCGAACGCCGCCACGTTCACTTCCGACGTTTTCGGCAGCCGCTCGCGCGATATGACGATAGGCCGTCGGCGCATGTCCGGACATGCGCTTGAACGCGTTACTGAATGCGCTTTCGGACGAATAGCCGAGCGATTGTGCAAGCAGGGCGACCGGAATGCGCTCGTCGCGCAAACGGCGCTCCGCAACCCGCATGCGCCACTGGCCGAGATAGGTCAGCGGCGCGACGCCGGCGCTCGCCCTGAAGTGCGCAGCGAACGTGGTTCGTGACATCGCGCACGCGGCGGCAAGCTCGTCCAGATGCCATGCGCGTGCGGGATCGCCGTGCATCAGTCGCAGTGCGGGTGCGATGCGTGGGTTGCTCAACGCGCGCAACCATCCCGCCAGGGGCGCGGACGTGTTCAGATGGGCGCGCAGTATCTGAATGAAAAGCAGTTGCGAAAGCTGGGCCGAGACGAGCTGCGCGCCGGGCAGATCGGCCGCTCGCTCTTCCACGAGTTGCTCGAGAAGCCAGCGCACCTTCACGGCCTGCGGCGATGCGGCCGGTACGTGAATCCACGGCGGCAGTACGTCCGACAGCAAGTTGCCGGTTACCGGATCGAGCAGGACGTGTCCACCGATGTGGGCGAAGTCATCGCCGTCACCCAGTTTCACCGCCGACTTGCCCGCGCCCGAGAACAACGTCATCGCATCGACAGGTGGAACGCCAGGGTCGCTCGCGAGAACGAAGGACCGTTTTGCCGTCAGCAGACCGACATCCCCGCCTGCGAAGCGGATCGGCGTTTCCTCTCCGTCGATGGAGACCCAGCACGTGCCCTTCACCACCGCGAAGAATTTGATCTTGTCGGGTGCCGGAAAGCGAATGGCCCAAGCGCCGCCGGCCGAGAAGCCTCCCGTTGCCAGCGATTCGGCGTTCGCGAGTCTCAGGATGTCGGAGAAGGGGTCGTCACTCATCATCGTACTGTCGCGCAAGTAAATCGCACTATAAAGCATTAACACGCGGCAGACCGGCCCTTAACCTTCCGGTTCTTCGTCCCTGACATTCAACGACATGAACAGCACATCCAGCCTCGAATCGGTTCTCGTAACGGGCGGCACCGGCTTCATTGCACAACACTGCATCCTGGCGCTGCTGCATCGCGGCTATCAGGTACGAACCACCGTCCGCTCGCTCACGCGCGAGACGCAGGTGCGCGCCCAGCTCGAAAGAGGCGGCGCAGAACCCGGAGATCGCCTGTCATTCGTCGAGGCGGATCTCCTCGCCGACGACGGCTGGCAACAGGCAACCGCCGGCTGCGCCTACGTCGTGCATGGCGCGTCGCCCACGCCCACCGGCACGCAGACGAGTGAAGACGATTGGGTCAAGCCCGCCGTGGCAGGCACGCTGCGCGTGCTGCGTGCGGCGCGGGACGCGGGTGCAAAGCGCGTCGTGCTGCCCTCCGCTTTCGGTGCGATCTGCGCCGGACACGGGCCAATGAGCCGCCCCTTCGACGAGACCGACTGGAGCAACCTGACGGCCGCCGATGTCTGGCCTTATCAGAAGTCGAAGACGTTGTCGGAACGCGCGGCATGGGACTTCATCGCGCGAGAAGGACGCGGCATGCAACTGTCCGCGATCAACCCGGTGACGGTTGTCGGGCCCGTGCTCGGCGACGACTATTCGCACTCCATCCGCCTGATCAGGGGCATGCTGAACGGCCAGCCCGGCAATCCGCGCATCAATTCCGGCTTCGTCGACGTGCGCGACGTCGCCGACCTGCATGTGCGGGCGATGACCCTCGACGCCGCGAACGGAGAGCGCTTCATTGCCATTGCCGGCGAAAGCATGTGGCTCGCCGAAGCCGCGCAGGTGCTCAAGGCGCGCATGGGGGATGCCGCGCGCCATGTGTCCACCCGGGTGCTGCCCGACTGGCTGGTGCGCATCGGCGCACTCAGGGATCCTGCGCTGCGAGGATCGCTGCCGTTGCTCGGCCGCAACCTGAACGCCACCAGCCAGAAGGCCGTCAGCTTGCTCGGCTGGTCGCCCCGCCCGCGCGAGGACGCCATTGTCGCCACGGCCGAAAGCCTCGTGCGCCTCGGGCTGCTGCGCGATGCCGGCCAGCGATAACGGCAGCGGATTTCATCGCCCTTCGTCGCATGACTACTCAGTCTTGCGACGAGCGCATCGACACGTCGCCGATCTGCACTCCTCTCAACCCTTCTCGCAACGCCGTCACATTGGCCACACCGTTCAGTTGCTCGAACTCCCGTTGCGCTTCCTGCCAGAGCGGGGAGGCTCTTTCGTGCAGGCGCCGTCCCTCCTCGGTGAGTTCGACGAGGCGGCTGCGGCCGTCGGTGGGCGACGGCTTGATCGTGACGAAGCCGTCGCGCTCCAGGAAGCCAACCATCTTCCCCATCGCCGTTCGTTCGATATCGAGCCGTTCGGCAAGGGCGTTGACCGGCGTACTTCCCACTTCGCGCAGGGCGGCCAGCGTGAGGAATTGCGTGATGCGCAAGCCCGAGGGCTCGAGATGACTATCGTAGAGTCGGGTGATCTGCCTGCTCGCCTTCCTTACGGTGAAGCAGTTGCATTGATCGATGCCAAGCGGCTGGTTGACGGGCAACATCGGGTGCACTCCTGATTTCGGTTCCTTGCGCGAACGCTACGCACGCGTCGCGCAAAGGTATGGTCGTATCCATCGATGATAGCCGGGAGCGACAACGCTGGCACACGATCCGCGCACCTCGTGTCTCGCCGCCGAATCCGGCTCGTGTCGACCGCGGTGTTCAAAGCCCGGCCGGCGGCGTGATGTAGCCGGGTATCTCGGCCGCAAGCGTGCTCTTCAGCACCGCGGTCCCCTCGTCGGCCATGACCTCGCTCTTGCCGGCGACGAGCGCGTCATAGGTCCGTCGTACGACGTCACCGGGACTGGCTTTGGGCACGTCGATGCCGTTGGTCAGATCGGTATCCACGAACCCGACGTGCAAGCCGAGAACCTGGATGCCGCGCTCGCGCAGGTAAAAGCGAAGCTGGTTCGTGTAGCTCCAGGCGGCGGCTTTCGACGCGGCATACGGCGTGAGATTCGGCCGCGGGAGCCACACGATGTCGGAAAGCACGTTGATGATCGCGGCATGCGGCTGGGCCGCGAGGATCTGTTCGAAGGCCTGCGTGACGCGCACCACGCCGTAGTAGTTGGTATCGAACAAGCGGGCGGACTGCGCTTGCACGTCGGCCGCCAAAGGCCCGTCGATCAGCGCGGCAATGCCCGCGTTGTTGATCAGCAGGGTCGTGTCGGCCGCCCGTTTCGCGGCCTCGGCGATCGACGCCGGATCCGTGACATCGATCCTGACCGGCACGATGCCCGGCTCGTCGAAACCGCTCGTGTTGCGCATACCGGCGTACACTTTCGCCGCCCCGCGCCGCAGCGCCTCGCGTGCAAAAGCGAGGCCCAGGCCGCGATTGGCACCGGTGATGAAGACGGTGGCGTTCTTGATATCCATGACAAGCTCCTGTTTCAAAAGCCGCGTGCCGGGGGCGTGTCGACGCCCGCCACGAGCACGCGGGTGCCTGGCTCAAAGAAAGACGTGCTCCGGCAACTGCTTCGAAAGCGACTCACGCAGATGGGTCGCGAGCGTCAGTACGGCGCCAAGCGGGCTCATTCGCACGCTGACTCGCGGCACCGAGCCGTCGGCATTGCGATCGACGACCACGACCGCGCTCAGCGTCTCGCCGCTCGTCAGTACGGCCTCGTATTCGAGAAAGAGCCGTGAGCCGACGGCCTGAACAAACGTGGGCGTCTGCGAGACGTAAAAGGTCCCGACGGCGTCGACGGCGAGCCGGATTTCGTCGCGCCCGGTCACGGGCGTGCGCAACACCGAGCTGACCAGTTCGGCATCGGCCGTCAGATCATCGAGAAACGGGTGACGATCAGGCTGGATGGGTGACATGTTCAAACCCCTCGATTCGTTTCAGGGACGTGTTCACACGAATGCGGCCCGATATTTCTCGACGAACTGCTGGACCGACAGCGGCGGCGTTCCGGTGATCTTCTCGACGGCGTCGTTGGTGCCCGAGAAGATTCCGTCTCGGTAGTTCTGCGCGACTTCGACCAGATGCTGCGTGAGGAACGGCGGAAACTTGTAAAGGGTCTCCATCTTGATCCGGAATTCCTCGATGGAAGTCGGCGCGTATTCGATCCGGGCGCCGAGAACCTCGCTCATCGCCTCTGCGATCTCGACGTGGTTCATCTCGACGGGGCCGTGCAGCGTGTAGGTCTTGCCCTCGTGGCCTTCGGGTTTGGCGAGGAGGTGGGCGATCACGCGTCCCTGGTCGTCGCTGGCGATGGGCGCGTGACGGCCGTTGCCAAACGGAAATTCGATCTTCTTCGTGGCCCATATCTCCCGCGCAAAATGCGGATAGACGAGCCAGTCGGCAAAGAAGGTCGGGCGCAAATGCGTCGTCGCGACGCCCGACCAATCGAAGACCTGCTCGGAGACCCAGTGATCCTGTGCCGCGTGGCTCAGCGACGCCCGACGCGCGGAAATCTGCGACATGTTGACGATCGCCGTGACCCCCGCTTCCTTTGCCGCCTGTGCGAAATAGGCTGCGGCCCCGATGATCCCCGGCGCGATCGGATGAAGGAAATACGCCGATCGGATGCCTTCCATCGCTGCCCGAATGTCGTCGATGCCGGTGAAGTCGCCGATCGCGACATCGACGCCGCGCTGCCTCAGGGCGGCCGCCCGATCGTCATCGGTGCGCACGTAGGCACGTACGCGTTTGTGCATCTTGAGCAGTTCGTCGATCGCCATACCTCCGGTGCGTCCGGTTGCACCGCTCACAAGAATCTCAGGCTCGTTCATCGTTTCGCTCCGTTCGAAAGTGGGAGCATATGCTCCCTTGAGACGAAGAATAGGAGCATGTGCTCTCAACGTCAAGTTTTTTTGGTTGGCGCCCCGGATAACATCACGCCGGGTTCGGCAGGCGGCATTGGTGGCGAGCATCGAGGCGGAGAGCGTTCCGTCTGAACTCAGCGCTTCGACCGGCCATGCGTTGTACGCCCGCGAAATAGTCGCGATAAGCAAAGCGGGAATCGTTGTTTGCCGCGCCGTGCCCGGTTGCCGAAAATCATCGTTTCCCCGCGCGGCTCCCGCGTGCTACACGCGCTCGACCATGACCGATTCCCGTTTTCCTCCCCGAGCACCGCGCTCCGGCCGGCGCGCGGCGCTGCGCCAGCTCGCCGGCGGCTGGGCGGCCGCGATGCTGCCCACCGGCGGCGCGCTCGCGAGCCAGCCGCTCGACGTGCCTCCGTGGACACGCGCGCCCGGTGCGCCGCTGCTGTCGCCACCGTACGGCGCGCCGGGGCAGCACGAGCGCGACGTGATCCGTCGCAGCGCCCGCACGCCCGCGCTGCCCGGCTCCGGCTCGTCGATGACGCCGCTCGCCGACCTGTTCGGCGACATCACGCCGAACGGGCTCGTCTACGAGCGTCATCACGCGGGCGTGCCGGATATCGATGCGCAGCGCCATCGCGTCGTCGTGCACGGCCTCGTGCACGAGCCGCGCGTCTTCACGATCGACGACCTGCTGCGTTTTCCGTCCGAATCGCGGATCCACTTCCTCGAATGCTCGGGCAACACGGGCAGCGAATGGAACGGCCCGAGCGGGCTGCCCGTTCAGTTCACGCACGGGTTGCTGTCGTGCTGCGAATGGACCGGCGTCCGGCTGTCGACGCTGCTCGATGAAACGGGCGTCGATGCCGACGCACGCTGGCTGCTCGCCGAAGGCGCGGACGGCGCGGCGATGACGCGCAGCCTGCCGCTCGACCGGATCCTCGAGCGCGCGCTGGTCGTCTATGCGCAGAACGGCGAACGGCTGCGCCCGGAGAACGGCTACCCGGTGCGGCTGATCGTGCCGGGTTTCGAAGGCAATACGAACATCAAGTGGCTGCGACGGCTGAAACTGGTGCGCGCGCCGGAGATGACGCGCGAGGAAACGTCGAAATATACGAATCTGCTGCCCGACGGCTGCGCGCGCCAGTTCGTGTTCGAGATGGACGCGAAGTCGGTCATCACGCGGCCATCGGCCGGGCACCGGCTCGCCGCGCACGGCTATTACCCGATCAGCGGCTACGCGTGGTCGGGCCGTGGCCGAATTCGCGCCGTCGACGTGTCGACCGACGGCGGTCGCACGTGGCGGCCGGCACGGCTCGCCGGCGACGTACGCGATCGTGCGTTGACGCGCTTCGAGGCCGACTGGATATGGCGCGGCGAGCCGGCCGACCTGCAAAGCCGGGCGACCGACGAAACCGGCTACGTGCAGCCGACCCGCGACGCGCTCGTCGCCGCGCGCGGCCTGAACTCGCAGTATCACTACAACGGTATCCAGAACTGGCGCGTCGGCACGGACGGCGAGGTGCGCAATGCGTAAGGTGCTCGTTTGCCTGCTGGCGGGCTGCGCGATAACGTCGGGCGCGTTCGGCGCCGGCTTCGGCCTCGGACAGCCGGTCGATCGCGCGGCGCTCGCCGCGTGGGACATCGACGTCGCCCCGGACGGCACCGGCCTGCCACCCGGCGCGGGCACGGTCGCACGCGGCGGCCACGTGTTCGCCGACAAATGCGCGATGTGTCACGGCGCCGGCGGCGAAGGCGGCGTCGGCGATCCTCTCGTGGGCGGCATCGGCTCGCTCGCGAGCGCGAAGCCCAAAAAGACGGTCGGCAGCTACTGGCCGTACGCGACGACGCTGTTCGACTACATCCGCCGTGCGATGCCGTACAACGCGCCGCAATCGCTGAGCGCGGACGACGTCTATGCGGTCACCGCGTACGTCCTCCACCTGAACGGCATCGTGCCCGGCGACGCCCAACTCGACGCGCGCACGCTACCGCGCGTGAAGATGCCGAACCGCGACGGCTTCGTGCCCGACCCGAGGCCGGGCAAGCTGTGACCCGTCCCGCTCCGCTTGCCGCCGCATCAAGCAGTGCACCCGCGCGCGTCGCGCCATGCGTCGCGCGAATCGATCGCATCACGGGCAGTCATTCGGTGGGCCCTTGTTCGGATAGATTGGAGAACGTCGCGGCAGCGCGCGACGCGGTATCCGTCACGCCGCGCACGTGACGTGCCGTCCGCAAGTATTGGGACCCACCCGCCCCGCGCGAGGGGCCGATTTCAGCTTACGTCACGCATGCGCCGGGACTAATCGCGTCCCGACGCGTCAGTGCTGAATGCCCCAGCGCCGCACGGTCGCGCGTTCGAGCGTATCGAACACGAGGTTCTCGACCAGCAGCCCGATCACGATGACGGCCGCGAGGCCCGCGAACACGCGATCCGTGTACAGCTCGTTGCGGTTCTGGAAGATGTACCAGCCGAGCCCGCCTTGCCCCGCGCTCGCGCCGAACACGAGCTCGGCCGCGATCAGCGTGCGCCACGCGAATGCCCAGCCGACGCGCAGCCCCGACAGGATCGACGGCAGCGCGGCAGGCACGAGGATCAGCGCGATCTGGCGCAGGCCGGTGAGCCCGTAGTTGCGTCCGGCCATTTTCAGCGTGACGGGTACGCCGGCGAAGCCGGTATACATGCTCAGCGCGAGCGGCCACAGCACCGCATGCACGAGCACGAACAGCAGGCTTCCGGTGCCGAGCCCGAACCACAGCAGCGCGATCGGCAACAACGCAATCGACGGCAGCGGATTGAACATCGACGTGAGCATCGTCAGCAGATCGCGGCCGATGCGCGTCGATACCGCGAGCGACGTCAGCGCGAACGCCAGCAGCACGCCCAGCGCATAGCCGCGGAGCAGAACCGACATCGAGATGCCCGTCTTGACGAGCAGTTCGCCCGACTCGATGCCCTGCACGAACGCAGCCAGCGTCGCGCCGAAGGTCGGGACGAGCAGATCGTTCGCGACGATGCGCGCGACGATCTCCCAGACGGCGATCAGCACGAGCGCGATGACGCTGCGGCGAAACCACGCTGCGCCGGCGATGCGGCGCAGCAGCGGCGCGGGCGCCGCGCGTTCGGCGTCGGGCAGCGCGTCGAGCGTGCGCGTGTATTCGTCGCGCACGGGCGGCCGCGGCGGCAGGGCCGGATCGATCGTACTCATGATGCGGCGTCCTCGGTCGTCGGTACGTGCGGTGCGTCGGTGTCGAACAGCAGGCGGTGAATCCGGGCGACGTTGTCGCGGAAGTCGCCGGTATCGACGTTGTCGAGCGAATGCTCGTGGCTGTTGAGCTCCGCGCGCACGCGGCCCGGATGCGGCGACAGCAGCAGAATCCGGTTGCCGACCACGAGCGCCTCCTCGATCGAGTGCGTGACGAACAGCAGCGTGAAGCGGAACTCGTCCCACAGCCGCAGCAGTTCCTCCTGCATCTTGCGGCGCGTGAGCGCATCGAGCGCCGCGAACGGCTCGTCCATCAGCAGCACGCGCGGCTGCATCGCCAGCGCCCTCGCAATCGCGACGCGCTGCTTCATGCCGCCCGACAGCGTATGCGGATAGGCATCGGCAAACGTGCCGAGGCCGACCTTGTCGAGATAGTGCAGCGCGCGCTCGCGTGCTTCGACGCGCGACAGCTTCGCGGCGACGCGCAACGGAAACGCGACGTTCTCGGCGACCGTCTTCCACGGCGGCAACTGATCGAACTCCTGGAACACGACGATGCGGTCGGGCCCCGGCCCGCTTACGGGCCGGCCGTCGAGCGCGATCGAACCCGAGACGGGCTCGATGAAGCCGGCGATCGCCTTCAGCAACGTCGACTTCCCGCACCCCGACGGGCCGAGCAGCACGAAGCGGTCGCTGCCGTACACGTCGAAGCTCACCTGATGCGTCGCGCGAACGATCCGCGCGCCGCTGCGGTATTCGAGGCTGACCTGGTCGATCGCCAGCAGGCGTTCGCTGTGCGTGCCGGCCTGCGCGGCGTTCGCGGCCGGGCGATCGTCGGCACGCGTATCGGGCACGGCAGACGTGGCCGGCGACGCGCCGCCACGTGCCGCATACGGCGGCAACCAGGTTCGGGGAGAAGTGGCGTTCACGATCGAATCTCTTGCGGGAAAAGCATCAACATACGGCCGGGCACCGTGTGGACCAACCATCGATTGCGCATATCGAAACCGCGCCGACGCATAAGCGTCGATCGCGGCGTCACAGCATCGGCACCGTTCAACTGCCGCCGGCCGTCGCCGGATCGTCGAAGAAATAATCGCGCCACGACTTCGGTTCGTTGCGGATCGCACCGGTGCGATGCATGAACTGCGCGAGCGGCAGCGTATTCTGCGGCGCGGTCTTGAACTGCACCTGCGGATTGCGCAGGATCTTCAGCAGCAGCGCGCGATCGATCTTCGAACCGTTCACGCGAATATAGGTGTCGGCCGCGCGCTCCGGATCGGCCGCGATCTGCCGTGCGGCGTCGGCCAGTGCAGCGACGAACGCACGGTAGGTCTTCGGGTTGTCGTCGCGGAATTTCTCGGTCGCGTACAGCACCGTCGCGGAACTCGGGCCGCCGAGCACGTCATACGAATTCAGCACGATGTGCGCGTTCGGGTTGCCGGCGAGTTCCTGCTCCTGGAACGGCGGATTGCCGAAGTGACCGGTAATCACGTTGCTGTTCGCGAGAATCGCGGCCGTCGCGTCCGGATGCGGAATCGCCTGCGTCAGCGCGTCGAGCTTGTCGAACTGCTTGTCGCCCCACTGCTTCGCGGCCGCGTACTGCAGCACGCGCGACTGCACCGACACGCCGACCGCCGGCACCGCGATGCGGTCCTTCGCGCTCAGGTCGGCGATCGTCTTCACGTTGGGGTTGCTGCTCACGAGGTAATACGGAAAATTGCCGAGCGACGCGACGCCCTTCACGTTCTGCCGGCCGCGCGTGCGATCCCACACGGTCAAGAGCGGACCGACGCCCGCGCCCGCGACGTCGACCGCGCCGGACAGCAGCGCGTCGTTCACGGCCGCGCCGCCCGACAGTCGCACCCAGTCGACCTTGATGTCGAGGCCAGCCTTGCGCCCTTCCTTCTCGATCAGTTGCTGGTCGCGCGCGACGTTCAGCATCAGGTAGACGACGCCGAACTGCTCGGCGATGCGGATGCGGCCTTCCGCGTGTGCGGCTTGCGGGATGACCGCACCCGCGAAGGCGAGCGCGGCGGTGAGCGTGGCCGCCAGCGCACGACGCGCCGGCAAGAACGAAAACGACATCGGAACTCCGGTCAGGATGGGGCAGGAATGAATGACGCGGCGCGCGGCTCAGAAAGGCGCGTCGCCCTCGATCGTCGTGCGGTACAGCTTGCGGCGCAGGTGGTCGGGCGTGCCGGCGGCGAGATGCATCAGCGAACGGTTGTCCCAGAACACGAGGTCGTGGTCGCGCCACGCATGCCGATACAGGTGCTCGGCGCGCACGCTGTGCGCGAACAGTTCGTCGAGCAGCGCGCGGCTTTCGTCATCGGGCAAGCCAACGATGCGCGTAGTGAAATGCTCGCTGACGAACAGTGCCTTTCGGCCGGTTTCAGGATGGGTGCGCACGACCGGGTGAACGACCGCCGCGACCTGCGCGATCTGCTCGGGCGACAGGTTGGGCCGCCACCGGCTGCGCGCCTGCAGTTCCGCATAACGCGCGAGATACGTATGCTCGGCGCGCCGCCCTTCGACCGCGCGGCGCAGGTGCGCCGGCAGCGTATCCCACGCGAGATGCATGTTCGCGAACAGCGTATCGCCGCCTTCCGCCGGCAGTTCCTGCGCGTGCAGCAGCGAGCCGAGGCTCGGTTTTTCCTTGTACGACAGGTCGGAATGCCAGAAATGGCCGGCATCGCCGAGCCCGACCGGTTTGCCGTTCTCGACGATGTTCGACACGATCAGCACTTCCGGGTGGCCGGCCAGCGCGAACTGGTGCAGCACGTGAATCTGCAGCTGGCCGAAGCGGCGGCTGAACGCGATGTGCTCGTCCGGCGTGATGCGCTGGTCGCGAAACACCAGCACGTGGTGATCGAGATGCGCGCGATGGATGCGCGCGAAGTCGCCGGCGTCGAGCGGTTGCGACAGGTCGAGGCCGATCACTTCGGCGCCGAGCGGCGCGTCGAACGGCACGATGTCGAAATGCTGCGCCGCGCCGTCCGGCCGCAAGGCAGGATGTCCAGCGGATAGCGTCGCGGCGTCGCGGATGGCGGTAGTCGTCACGGCATGGCCCTGATTCGGTCAAAACGCGAATCTACGAGGGCGTGCCGGCGTGCGTCAACGAAGCGATTCGGATACGTTTATCTGCTGTGGTGATAAAGATCGCTGCTCGCGCATACGACGCCGGCGAGCAATACCGTGTGCAGTTGCGCGCCGAAATCGCGCACGCATTCCATCGCGGACTTGTTGCGGCGCACGAGAAAGCGTCAGCTGGCGCCCGCCGCCAGGTGTCCACACCGAGCCCGCTCGATACATGCGCACAGCGCTTCGGCGATAGCGTCGATCGGTGCGCCGGGCCCGAACGTCGCCGCGACACCCTTCATCTTCAGGTGTCGCGCATCCGCTGCGGGAAAGATTCCGCCCAACACCACCTGAATCGCGGCGTCATACGACGCCAGTGCGTGGAGTAGCCCCTCGACCAGTTCGAGGTGGGCACCCGACAACGACGAAATGCCCACGATGTCGGCGCCATACGCCTGCGCGGCTGCCGCCACACATGCCGGCTGCTGAAACAGCGGCAGGCGCAGGACGTCGAATCCGGCGTCCTCGAGCGCAGCTGCGACGACGGCCGCACCGCGGTCGTGCCCGTCCTGGCCGAGCTTGGCGATCATGATGCGCGGCCTGCGTCCCACGCGTTTCGCCAGCCGGTCGACGCAGCCCTTCGCCGCCTGCCATGCAGCGTCGTCGCGCCGATGTTCGCCGTAGACGCCCTCGCCGTCCGCTTCCACCGCCACGACATGCCGCGGCCATACCGATTCCAGCGCGCGCGTACACTCCCCGACGGTCGCACGTGCCCGCATGCAGTCGATCGCCAGTGCCAGCAGGTTTCCGGTGCCGTCGCGCGCGGCATCGGCCAGCCGCTGCAACGCCGTCGCAACACGCGCCGGATCGCGCGCGGCCTTGACGGCTGCGATTCGCCGCGCCTGCCCGGCACGCACATGACGGCCGTCGATCTCGCACTCCATGAATTTGCCAGTCGTTTCGTCCGCAACGAAACGGTTCACGCCAACCACGGTCCGGCACCCGGAATCGACCTGCGCCTGCGTCGCGGCCGCGGCGCGCAGCAAGCGCCGCTTGACCCAGCCGGACTCGATCGCGGCGATCACGCCGCCCTGCGCGTCGATGGCGGCCAGCTCGGCGCGCACGCGTGTCGCGATGTCGTCCGTCAGCGACTCCATCATGTACGAGCCGGCCCACGGATCGACCGTGTCGCACAGTCCCGTTTCATGCTGCAGAATCAGCTGCGTATTGCGCGCGAGGCGCGCCGCCGCCGCGGAAGGCAGCGCAAGCGCTTCATCGTACGCATTCGTGTGCAGCGACTGCGTGCCGCCGAACGCCGCGGCCATCGCCTGCGCCGTCACGCGAACGATGTTGTTTTCCGGCTCCTGTGCCGTCAACGACCAGCCCGACGTCTGGCAATGCATGCGCAGTGCGCACGCCCGGGGCGAACGCGCGCCGCACGCGTGTGCGATCTCCGCCCACAGCAGGCGCGCCGCGCGCAGCTTGGCGATTTCCGTATAGAAATCGCTGCCGACGCCGAAGAAAAAGCTCAAACGGGAGCAGGCTTCATCCGCAGGCATGCCGCGTGCGGCCAGCGTGTCGACGTACGCGCGCGCGTTCGACAGCGTCAGCGCGAGCTCGAGCACGGCATCGGCGCCGGCTTCCTGGAAGTGATATCCCGACACCGACAGCGCATTGAAGCGCGGTGCATGCCGCGCGAGCCACAACGCGACGTCGGCGACGATCCGCATCGACGGCTCCGGCTCGAAGATCCACGTATTGCGGACCATGTACTCCTTCAGGATGTCGTTCTGAATCGTCCCACCGATCCGCTCGGGCGGCACGCCCTGCTCCTCGGCGGCCACGACGAACGCCGCCATGATCGGCAGGACCGCGCCATTCATCGTCATCGACACGGTCGTCGCGTCGAGCGCAATGCCGTCGAACAGCCGCACCATGTCCTCGACCGTATCGATCGCGACGCCGGCCAAGCCGACGTCGGCCCGCGCCTCGGCGCAGTCCGAGTCGTAGCCCCGCTGCGTTGCCAGGTCGAATGCCACGGACAACCCCTGCGCGCCCTGCTCGAGTGCCGTGCGAAACGCGAGATTGGAATCCGCGGCGTCGGCATGCCCCGTGTATTGCCGGATCGTCCATGGGCGATCGGTATACATCGACGCGTACGGCCCGCGCACATAGGGCCACGCGCCGGGCATGCCGTCGAGATGCGCGACGGCGTCGAGATCGCTGCGCGTGTAGAGTTTCCGAAGCGGCACCGCGCGCGCGCCTCGATCGTTCCGCGCGACGTTCTCCACGCCGGTGCCCGGCTCCATGCATGCCGCTTCGTTCATGCCCGACTCCAGCGCTTTTGCGTGATCACATCGGCAATCTTCGTCCCGTCGCCGTCGCGCACGATTTCGCTCCAGTGCAACAGGCCATCCGCATCGGATCGAGCACGCGCGAAACGCACGGTCAACGAATCGCCGATGTCGAGATTTCCATGAAAGTACAGTTGACGCGCCGCCAGCACGGGGGCCTGCTCGAAGCGGTAATGCTGCCATTCCGCGCGGTCGACGAATGCCTGGAAGCTGGCGAAGTAAAGCAGGTCCGCGCCATTGAAATCCATGTTCGGGCACGGCAGAAACGAGACGCTTGCGCCGTCGCCCTCCGCGAGGCCGGCGAGCGCCGGCACGATCGACGCATCCCGCACGCGCAACTTCTTCGCACGTTCCGCCATCGCCAGCGCATCGGCCGGAACCGGTCCGGTGCTGCCGTCGATGCCGGTCATACGCGCCTTCGCCACTGAGCGGTTGCTGCCGGCGTGTTCGCGCGTCACGAACGTCGACATCATCCGCACGATACCGACTTCGTCGTCGCCGTGCCGGATCCGCTGCTCGCTGAAATGGCGAATCGGGCCGACCCTGCGAAGCGCGACATGAAGCGCGAACGTGTCGTTCTCGCGAATCGCGTGACGGCGGTTCATGTCGACGTGCACCGCAACGAACGACGCATAGGCGCGCCGCCCCTCGTCGTCGAAGAACTCGGGGACGTCGCGGCCGCCGTGCGCGGCCAGCGCGTCCCAGTGACGCTGCCCGCACTCCTTGAGCAGCCAGTTCTCCGCGAGCCCCGTGTGCGCGAGTTGCGGCATGCCGGCCCGATAGCGATGGATGGCGGTATGCATCGGCGTCAGGCGGCCAGGCTTTCGGCCGAGCGCCGCGCGGCCGTCGTCCCGGCCTGGATCTGTTCGACGATATGGGCCGCATCGCGCGCCACCCCGGAGAATCGCCCGGAACCCCACGTATATAGCCAGGGCAGCCCGACGAAGTAGAGCCCCGGAACCGGCGTCACGCCGCGCCGGTGCGCGGGATAACCGCGGCCGTTGAATACCGGCGCATCCAGCCAGCTGAAATCCGGGGTGAAGCCGATGCACCAGACGACCGATGCGATGCCGCTGGCCGCGAGATCGAGCGCCGTGCGCTCGCCGGCCGGACGCCATACGGGCTCGTAGCGCGTCGCCGGCGGCGCCGCGATCCCGTTCTTCTCGATATGGGCATCGATGCCGGCATTGATCCGGTTGTACGTATCGTCGGCGCTGTCGAGCTGCGCCGACAGATCCGCGGAGAAGCGCAACTGCCCGCCCGCGAAATCCTCCAGCCGGCCGTACAGTTCCATCCCTTCGGCCGCAAAGCGGCGCAGATCGATATCGCGCCCGCCATCGCGGCCGGTCACATAGTGGTTGGTATTGTCGCGCACGCCTTCGCGCAGCGGATGCGCATCGACCGGCATGTCGTAGTACTGCATGTCGGCCAGCCAGTCGACGACGTCCCTGCCCCGGTAAAAACGCGCACAGCGCGGTGCATCGCCCACCGCGAGGAACACTTTTCGCCCGGCGAGGTGGAGGTCTTCCGCGATCTGCGCGCCCGACTGCCCCGATCCGACCACGAGAACCGGTCCGTCCGGCAATGCGGCCGGATTCCGGTATTCCGACGACTGGATCTGCACGATCGTTGCCGGCAACCGCTCGGCCATCCGCGGCACAATCGGCCGATGGTAGCCGCCCGATGCAACGACGACCTGATCCGCCGTGTACGCGCCGCGCGACGTCGCGATGCGATAACGTCCGTCCGCGTCGCGCGTCACACGCTCGACGGCGGTATGTTCCAGCACCGGTGCATCGACGCTGCGGATGAATCCGTCGAGATACTCGACGATCTCGTCCTTCGTCATGAAGCCGTGCGGATCGGCACCGCGATACGGATAACCCGGCAGCGCACACTGCCAGTTCGGCGTCACGAGACAGAACGCGTCCCAGCGCTGCTTGCGCCACGTGTGCGTCACGGTCTCCTTTTCGAATACGAGATGATCGATACCTGCCTGCTTCAGGTAGTAGCTGATCGACAACCCCGCCTGCCCGCCGCCGATGACGGCTACGCGCAGATGGGCATCGGAATCCGGGAGGCCGGATGAAACAACGGGTTCGCTTGACATGATGCAGTCCTGAATGTGTGTTGAAGAAGACAGTGGATTCCTGCGTGCCTTACGCCTCAAACGAGTTCGATGACGGTCACGGTCGCGTCGCCCTGCGGCGCGAATCGTTCCGCGTTCGCTTCGATCCGTGCCAGCTCGTCCATCGCGGCCGAGCACGCGAATCCGTATTTCTCGCGTACGCGATCGGACGCGATACCCAGTGCGCGTCGGGCTCGCTCGACGAAGTCGTCGAGCGCGTACTGCGTCTCGGGCGTGAAGAATTCCGACACGACGGTCGAAGGCGAATAGCAATTTGTTTCCGACTGATCGGGCCAACGAACCCGAAAATGCATGACCGGCATGATTCCTCCTCATTCAGTGGACACGGCTCGCGCACGCTGCGCCAGCCGGGCCCGGTAGATATCCAGATGCCTTCGCGCACTCGCTTCCCATGAGTAGCGGTTCAGCACTGCGGGAACGGCATGTACGAAATCGGGAACACGCCGTCCCGAGAGCGCGTCGCGCAGCGCGTCGGCGATCGAATCCACATCGCCGGGATCGGCCCACACACACGCGTGCTCGTCCAGATACTCGGTAAAGGGTTCGATTTCGGACACGACGACGGGCTTTCCGCAAGCAAGCCCCTCGAGCACGACCAGACCGAATCCCTCTCGGACCGACACCATCGACACCACGTCGGCACAGTGCATCAGCGCGACCAGCGCCGCGTCATCGAGCGGCCCCGTCGACACGACGGGTTCGTCGACGCCGATCCCCAGCCCGAGGGCAGCGGCGCGCGCGACGAAGCGGCGTGCGTATGCGTCGTGATCGAGCAGGCTCGCGCCGCCCGCGATCACGAGCCGTGCATCGGGCATCGTGCCGCGCAATCGGGCGAACGCCTCGAGCAACGCGATCGAGTTTTTCCGCTCCTCGATCCCGCCGATCGCCAGGACAATCGGGCCGCCGTGCAGGCCGTACCGCTGCCGCACCGCCTGCATGTCCGCCTGGTCCGCACGAGCGAACCGGGCGACGTCCACGCCGTTGGGCACCACGCTTGCGTCGACCCCGAACGTCTTGCGCATCGTGGCCGCCCACACGGCGCTCACGCACAGCACCTGGTCCGCCGCGCGCCACGCACGTTCCTGCCAGCGCTCGAGCTGCGGGTCGTCGAATACGTCGAGGTGATGCACGGTCCGTACGAAACCGTCTATTGCGCCGGACTGCCGCAACTCGGCCAGCGCATTGCCCGTGATGCTGTCCTGTGCATGCAGGACGTCGAACCCGCCCGCCTCGTGCTCCAGCAATGCGCGCCTGATCGCAGCAATCCGCGCGGACACCATTTCCGCGACGCTGCCAGGGCGGCCATCGACGCGCGCCAGCACGACGCGGCACGGGACATCGCGGAACATCGCCTCGCCCGGCGCGGCCGGCGCGAACACGGTGACGTCGTTTCCCGCTTCGTGCAGCGCACTGGCGAGTTCAAGTGCGTGCACGACACCGCCGCGCGGATTCACCGAATGGGTCAGCAGCGCGATACGCAACGCATCGCCACTCATCGGACACCTCCGCCGCCGGTCATGAACGGCTCGATCCCGAAATCCCACAGCACCGCCGTTTCGCCCGCTTCTTCGACGACGACCTCGCGCGTTGCGTCGATATCGCCAATCACGGCGCACGCGAGCCCGCGCGCCGCGAAGCGTTCCACGATCGCGTCGGCATGCGCCGGCCGGACCGACATCAGGAACCCGTAGCTCGGAAAGGCCGTCAGCCAGCGATCGAAATCGACGCCGGGCGGGCGCGGGATCGCGTCGAGTTCGATGCGCGCGCCGACGCGCGAGCATTCGACGAGCATCAGCGCCGTCCCGAGCACGCCCGCCATCGAGATATCCTTCGCGGCATCGCACAGCCCGTCTTCAGCCAACGCCGGCAGGATCTCGAGATCGCCGCGCAGCCGGGCCGACGGCGCGCCGACCGACGCATTCCAGAACGGGTACGGATCCTCGAATGCGCCACGCAGGTCGATCGCCATCATCAGGCGATCGCCCGGCCGCGCGCTGAAGCTCGACAGCAGCGCGCGGGCCCGGCCCAGGATCGATACGGCCAGTTGCCCCTGCGCGCTGCGCGTGTTGCTGTGGCCGCCGACGATCGGCACGCCATACGCCGACGCAGCCGCGGCCATCCCGGCGAGCACCGGCCGCGCGGCGTCGATTCCGTCGCTCCACAGTGCATCGACGACGGCGATCGGCCGCCCGCCCATCGCATAGATGTCGCTGACGTTCGCCATCACGCCGCTGTACCCCGCGAACCACGGCATCGACTCGACGAAATCGCCGACCATGCCCTCGATCGCGAACAGCAGGTAACCGTCCGCATCGGGAATCGCCGCGCAGTCGTCGCCGAGTGCCACCGCCTGTGCAAGATCCCGCTCGCCGTTCGGCATTGACGCTGCCAGCGATGCGACCACGCCGGAGATGTCGTGCTTGTGCTGGAAACCGCGACTTGCGCGCAGCGTTGCGATGCGACCGTCGACACTCATGGCCGCACCTCCGAGCGCAGGACGAAACCCTCGAACGGCGTGCCGCACGGCGGATAGTGCGCAAGCCGGGCCTGCATCAGTTGATGAGGACGTCCGAACAACGTTTCTTCGCCGAGCGCATCCCAGTGAAGCCGACGAAACAGCGGCACGTTCTGCGATTGCACGTGTGCGACGAAGGTTCGGCAACCTTCGGCATGCGCGCTGCTGACGGCAAGTGCGATCAGCATCGAGCCGATCCTGCCCTGCCTGCGAAACGCCGGATGCACCGCCAGCCGCGAGCCCATCCAGGTTCCGGGCACGGTTTCATGAATCCGCACCGTGCCGACCACCTGCTCGGGCAGCCCCGCACAGCAGCTGACTGCGACCAGCAGTTGCGCGTGGCGATCGATATCGTCGCGATCGTCGCCGGCGAAGATCCCCTGCTCGATGCAGAACACCGCCCGGCGCAGCTTGTATGCTTCGTCGATTTCCCACGGAAGCGCCGCCCATTTGATCCGGTATTCGGCGGGCCGGTAGGTGTCGCGGCAGTCGGCCAGTCCCATCTCTGCGCAGTACATGCTCACCCCTCGTAGGTCGAAAGCGACGAGCAGGCGCCGCACTTTCCGCAGCCTGCCTTGATGTCGGCGGAGCGCATGCCGGCGTCGCGCAGCATGGCGCCGAGCGGTTCGAGCACCGCCCGCATGAAGTCCGGCGACGGCGCCGGATGACTCTCCAGCGGCGTGCCGCTGATCGGGACGAACGGCACGACGAACGGATACACGCCCAACCCGATCAGTTCGCGCGACATGTCGAGGATCGCGGCCGCGCTGTCGCCGAGCCCGGCGAGGATGTAGGTGCTGACCTGGCCGCGGCCGAACACGCCGACGGCCGCGCGGAATGCCGCCATGTATCGGGACAGCGGCACGCTCGCCTTGCCCGGCATGATCCGTTCGCGCACCGCCGGCGTCACGGCTTCCAGATGCATGCCCAACGTATCGATCCCGCTTGCCTTCATCCGGTCGAACCAGCTGTCGTCGTCGGGCGGCTCGCATTGCGCCTGGATCGGGAGATCGACGGCCGCCTTGATCGCGAACGCGCTTTCGCACAGCACGCGCGCACCGCGATCCGGCGTCGGCGGTGTGCCGGTCGTCAACACCATGTGCTTGACGCCGTCGAGCAGGACCGCCGCGCGCGCAACCTCGGCGAGTTGCTCCGGCGTCTTGCGGGCGATCGTCCGGCCGGCCGCGAGCGACTGGCCGATCGAGCAGAACTGGCAGGTCTTGCGCCGGCTCTCGTAGCGAATGCAGGTCTGCAACACCGTGGTCGCCAGCACGTCGGCGCCATGCAGCGTCGCGATGTGCGAGTACGGCACGCCCTCCAGTGTCTGCAACGCGTAGAAACGCGGGCTCGACGGAAAGCTGATGCTCGCGATCGGGATGGTGCCGCGCGAGAGCAGGCTGACGCCCGCCGCATCGGGCGCCGCCGCGACGAACGGCGAATCCCACGCGGTACTCGTGTGCACCGGCACCATGATGGTCACGCCGTCGACCGTCACGGCCTTGTGATCGGACGGCCCGGCGCCGCCGCGCCGGCTCGCGGCGCCCACCCGCGGATCGGCGAGGCGCAGCCCGACCGACTGCAGTTCAGTCATCAATTGCCGGCTCTGCACCGACGGTTTCGCGTTCGCGCTCATGGCAATGTCCCTCGAAGTCGCGTGCGGCCGGCACGCTGATCCCCATCGGGGTCACCGTCGTCGCCGGCCGATCGTTGATGGCAAGACTCAGCAGTTCCGGCCGCGCATAGTGGCCGACCGAATCCATCATTCGCTTGCGCTTGGTGATCAGCGACATGTCCAGGTCGGCGATCACCATCCCTTCGCCCTCCCGCAAGGGCTCGGCCAGATGCTGCCCCTCCGGTGACACGATCGCGGTATTGCATCCGCCGCGCAGGGCCTTCTGCAGATTCGGATCGCCCGTGATCGACTCGATCTGGGCGTCCGTCAGCCAGCCGGTCGCATTGACGACAAAGCAGCCCGCTTCCAGCGCGTGGTGGCGGATCGTGACTTCGATCTGTTCCGCAAAGATCGGGCCGACCAGCGAGCCGGGAAACTGACTGCAATGAATTTCCTCGTGCTGCGTCATCAGCGCATAACGGGCGAGCGGGTTGTAGTGCTCCCAGCACGCGAGCGCACCGACCCGTCCGACACCGGTCTGCGCAACCTTGAGTCCGGCCGCGTCGCCCTGCCCCCAGATCATCCGCTCGTGAAACGTCGGCGTGATCTTGCGGCGCTTCACCGCGAGGCGCCCGTCGACGTCGAAGATCAGCTGCGTGTTGTACAGGCTGCCGTGGTCGCGCTCGTTCACGCCGAGCACGACCACCATCCCGTGCAGACGCGCGCGCTCCGCAACGGCATGCGTCACGGGGCCCGGCACCGCCACGGCCTGCTCGTACAGCCGCATGTGATCGGCGCCGGATGCGACCGGCGTCCGCACGAACGAGAAGTACGGGTAATACGGCACGAATGTTTCAGGAAAGACGATCAGCTGGACGCCCTTGCCGGCGGCCTCGTCGATCGCCGCGCAGACCTTGTCGAGCGTGCCGCCGGCGCGTTCCAGATCGGGAGCGATCTGGACGGCTGCCGCCCGGACGATGCGTTTGTCGGACATGATGGCACCCGTCATTCGATCAAACGGTCCAGGTATGGATGACCAGCGCGTTCTCCTTGCGGTGAAGCAGCTGGATATCCAGCACGTCGAGCGGATTGATCGGTCGAATGCCCTCGATCAGCGACGCTTCGCCATGCCCGTAGAGCGCCTGCAGCGCAAAACGGCACGCGTAGACTTTCCCGCCTTCTTCCATGAACTTGACGAGTTGCTTGTTGAAGTTCAGATGACCGGGAAACGCCTCGTCCCCGAGCGTCGGAAACCCGCGCTGGAGGCCGAGCGTCACGCCGGGGCCATAGAGCAGCACCGACGTCTCGAATCCCTTGCGTTGCAGGCGAGTCGCCTGCAGCAGGTTCACGAAGCCGATCGATCCCTCGAACGCAACCGTGTGGAACGTCACGAGCGCTTTCTCGCCCGGTTCCGCCTTGACGTCTTCGAACACCTTTTCCTCGTAATCGACGAGGAAATCTCCCTTCTTGTGCAACGGCTGATTGACTGCGGGCATGGCACGCTCCGTTTGATAATGAGTTCAGTGATATTCCCGAACACTTTCGAGTCCGGGCGATCTCATTAACGCAACGCATATGCCAACCAGGCACAGACCTGATGCGATCACTCTCCGATCATTCAATCGATAAATGCCGATGCAGCCGGTCCGATCCTTGCGTGACCGAATGCGGTTCGGACAGGAAGTGTCCCGTCCGGGCGACGGCGCGCACCCGTGTGAAGCAACCAGCAAGCATGCGTGCGCATCGAGCGTGCATCCATGCATCAATCCGATACATGATGCGATCAATGCAATCATCTGGCTTCAGAATGGCGATATAGATATTTCCGATTAATGCGCCATGCTAACGTTTTGATGAATCATCAAATGGAAACAGGTATGGATTACATAATCCATCATTGGTCGAAGCGACTCCTGGAAAGCAGGAAGCCGGCGTACCTGCTGATCCCCGACCTGATCGAGGAAGACCTGGCGGCGGGCCGGCTGAAACCACGCGACCGCCTACCCGGGCTGCGCGATCTCGCCGGTGCGCTGAACCTGAACTACACGACGGTAGCCCGCGCGTATGCTGAAGCCCGCAGGCGCGGCTTGCTCGATACACGGGCAGGAAGCGGTACATTCGTGCGCGGCCCAACCCGGACGATCCCGCTGTCGGGCGGGAGCAGCATCGAGATGTCGATGAACATGCCACCGGAGCCGCCCGAGATGGCCGGGCGACTGCAGGAATCGGCTGCCGCATTGTTCGCCGCGGCGGACCCTTACCAATTGATGCGATATCAGGATTTCGGCGGCACACCGGCGGATCGCGCCGCCGGCCGCGCATGGCTGGCCAATCGCCTGCCCGGCTGCAGCAGCGATAGCGTGCTCGTTTGTCCGGGAATCCACAGCGCCCTCGTCGCGCTCGTTTCCCGGCTTGCAAGCCGCGGCGACTCGATCTGCCTCGATTCGCTCGCTTACCCCGGCATCAAGGCCATCGCATCGCAACTGGGCGTGCGGTTACAGCCGCTGCCGCGGGACGACGACGGGCCGTTGCCGCATGCCTTCGAATCGCTCTGCCGAAGCGGACAGCCCGCCGCGCTGTACTGCAACCCGACCCTGCAGAACCCGAGCACGCTCACGATACCGTTCCGACGCCGCGAAGCGTTGGCCGATATCGCCACACGCTACAACGTGCCCATCATCGAGGACGATGCCTATGCGATGCTGCCGCAGAGCGCACCGCCCCCGCTGGCGCTGCTGGCGCCAGAACTGACCTACTACGTGACCGGCATGTCGAAGAACTTCGGCGCCGGGTTGCGCATCGCTTACCTGCTCGCGCCGACGGTGCGCGAAGCACAGCGGATCGCCGGCGCATTGCGCGCCACGACCGTGATGCCGAGCCCGTTCACGATGCTGCTGTCTACCCAGTGGATCAATGACGGCACGGCAAGCGAGATGCTGGCCGCGATTCGATCGGAGGCGCATGCACGGCAGGCGATCGCGGGCCGGATTCTCGGCGCATGGCCTTTCGATGCCCACCCCGACGGTTTCCATCTCTGGTTGCCGATTCCGGGCGAGTGCCTATGGACCGCACCGGATCTGGCGCAGCATCTGCGGAGTCGAAACGTCGCCGCCGTGGCGAGCGCGGCATTTTCGACGGACGGCGACCCGCCGGCGGCGATCCGTATCTGCCTTGGCGGGCCGCAGGATCGGGAGCAGTGCCGGGACGGCCTGGAACTCGTCGCGGATGCACTGACCGACGCGCATCATCTTTATGGTGCGGCGATGTAGCGGCCGATACCGCGTCGAAGACAAATGGGCGAACCCCCGGTTCGCCATCGCGCTCGACCCGCGACCGTCAGAACTTGTGGCGAATGCCGATCCGTGCCGCAGTCTGAAAACTCGTGCTGGACGGCGATCCGAGCGCTGCTTCGATTTGCGCGCCGTGTGCATGATCATGCGCGAGCGCGCCAACGAAATACACGTCCGTTCGCTTGGAAATGAAGTAATCCGCCCCGATGGTCACCTGGTTCGCGCTGCCGACGCCGTTGTTGCGCTGTTGAAACTGGAACCCTGCTCCAAGCGAAATATCGGGCTTGACAAAGTAAGTCATGCCACCGTCATAGGTCAGCGCCCGAGCCCGGGTGCCGCTGCTCAACTGAACATCGGTCACGACACCAAAAATCTGCGCTTTCCCCAGGCTGTAGGTTGCACCGCCGGCGTATTCGGTCAAATTCGCGGAAGTCGTCGCGTTATGCTGCTTGAAATACGACAGCGATGCGGCGAGCCCGCCTTGGCTGTAGTTCAGCAGAAAATTCATCGAGCTGTTGGTGCCCAACGAGCCGGCGACGTTGCCGAAACCATACATGGCGCCGACACTGAAACCCGAAATCGTCGGCGAAAGATACTTCACCGAGTTGTTGACGTTATCGCCCCACAGTCGGTTGTCGAGCGTATATCCGCCAGCCGCATACGCCGGGATTCCCCACCCCAGGATGCCCGCTGCCGTATTTCCCGCAATCGAGTACGCCGGAAAGATATCGCCGATGAAGTCGTATTGCCGCCCGAGCGTCAGCGTGCCGAAGCGTCCGTCAAGGCCGACGAAGGCTGCGCGATTGAACAAAAGCCCGCTCTGCGCCAAGGCCCCGTTGGAAAGTTGAAAGCCGCTTTCGAGCGTGAAGATCGCCTTGAGTCCGCCACCCAGGTCCTCTTTACCCGTCAGCCCCCAGCGATCTCCCTGCGAAGACCCGGACGCAAACTGCACGAGCGCGCCATGTCCGGTGCTCGATGTCGCATTGTTCGTGTACGTAATACCCGCATCCACCAGCCCGTACAGCGTCACTGAGGACTGTGCATGTGCCACGCCGCAACCGACCGCGGCGCACACCACCATGCTTCGCTTGATGACCGTATTCATATCGCTTTCCTAATTTTATGCGTAGCTTTCGTTGACGAAAATGACTGAGGAAAACGTCCCGCTGGAAATGCATCGGAATCGTTTGGTCAATGGGCAGGCGTCTCCGGGTAACCCTCCAGCTTGCCTCGCTACAACGAACAGTCTCGGCACGTCCGCTTCCCACTGCGCGTCTACTCTATGAGCACCGTTTTTTGAGCCCCATCGTTAGAAATATCGACAGGGGAAACTCGGCCTGAGCCCGCGCTCAAGAAATTCAGGCGCCCTCGCGAACATCCCTTCCGATCTGCAATAGGCAGTGGACCTGACTGCGGCATGAATACAACGGACAGGCAATGGCAGTGAAGTTCATTGCTGATCGGGATTTTTTGCCTTGCTATGCTTGATGTGTAATGCGAACCAGTCTTTCGAGGCTGTCACGCATGCTGTCTCCCGATTCCACCTACCGATGAGGCACCCTTGAAGCCACAAGTTCACGATCTCACGCTCGACGAACTCCGACTTTTCGGTGACATCATCGGGCGGCTCGAGGAGCTCGGGCCGATCGTGGATGTCAGGCGCGTCGTTTTGTCAGACCTGACCCGGCTGCTGCGATCCGATTTCTGCGTCTCCTACAACTGGGATGCCGAAAAAGGGATGTACGCCGACCCGATTGCAGTCAATGTCGACTCGGATCACGTGCGTCGCTACACGAGCTGGTACCAGCACAATGACCCGATGACGGCGCAACTCTGCAAGCGGCGCAGGGCCACGTTGGTGGAAGAAGTGATGGACCGGCCTGCACTGGAGAAAAGCGAGTTCTACAACGAGTTTCTCGCGCAGGATGGGTTGCATCATGGAATCAACGTGTTTGTCTTCGACGGCGAACGCCAGCTCAGCGACTTGAGAATCTGGCGAACGAGGAATCGGCCTGAGTTCGAGATGCGCGACAAACTCGTGCTCGATGCGATCGAGCCGTTCCTTTGCCGCGCGATCAAACGCCGGGCAGGCAGCGCGACAGGGCTCACGGACCGTGAGAGCGAGATCGCCCAGCTGGTCGCAAAGGGCTGTACCGATCAGGATATCGGCCGTCTTCTCTGCATCAGCCTGTCGACCGTGCGCACCCATTTGCGGCGGATCATGGACAAGAAGGGATTCTCCAACCGCGCGGAGCTTGCCGCCTCCGTCGCCGCGGCCGGAACGACCCCGTCGTCATGACGATTGAACGGCGCGGTCGACGGCCACGTACGCACGACGCGGCGAATCGTCCGATACAAGAGACTAAACCGCCAATACGGTTTCGTACCGATGCCGGCACGAGCCCCCCAACGCCCACCGCGGCACTTGCATGCAGCGCACGTTCGAGTACCGGCCAGGCGTCGGGTGACAACCCCTCCCCCAACGTCGAATAGGGAACTGCCAGGCGAAAGCCACGTGTATCGTCGACCGCGGGAAGCGTTGAACCGCTTCCGGACAAGATCTCGTCCAGCAACATCACGTCGGCGACGGTGCGGGCGATCGGGCCGACCGTGTCACGCGTGGGCGATATCGGCACGACACCTCCGGACGGATAGCGTCCGTGCGTAGGACGAAAGCCGACCAATCCATACAGCGCCGCCGGTATGCGCACCGATCCGCCCGTGTCGGTGCCGAGCGCCGCCGGCACCGCACCACTCGCCACCAGCACGGCAGACCCGCCGCTGCTTCCGCCTGGAATTCTGGACGGGTCATACGGGTTGCGGGCCGGGCCGAAAAATCCGTTGTGGTTGGTGCAGCCGAAAGCGAGTTCGTGCATGTTCGCTTTGCCCGCGGCCAACGCGCCCGCGTCGATCACGCGTGCCACGACGGGTGCGTCAGCTCGAGGTACGGCGTCGCGGAGCGCTGCCGTTCCCGCGGCGGTCGGCATGCCCGCGCAGTCGATGTTGTCCTTGATGGCCAATGGAATGCCGGAAAGCGGCAACCGGCCCGTTCGGGCTACGAGCGATTCATCGTGTTCCCGCGCCGCTTGCAACAGCGCGTCACGGTCGAAAAACACGAACCCGTTCAGCGACTCGGTTTTGGCGTGTTGATCCACCAGCGCCTGAACGTATTCCAGGCAGGATATCTCGCGTCGATCGATCGCGCCTTTTGCGTCGACGACTGAAAGCTGCGGCAGGGTTGGCATCTACGTCTCTCGTGCATTTCGGTCTTCGTAGATTGCGCATCGGCTTTTTTGTAGCGCATCTTCAGAAATGACGATGGCGTAGCCAACCCTGGCAGCGCCCCTCTTCGCCGCGGATACCGCCCCCCGGCCGACGCAGGCGGCCTCGATCGAGTGAGTCCGCGTAACGATCTGAAATTCGCCTGCGCTTCGACGGACGTTCAGGCCGCGTCGATGTTCGAGACGGAATGCTTCGACGTCGCAGCGGGTACCGTTTCATCGAGAAACATCCCCACGAGCGCGCTCACCAACGACACGCCCCCGACGATCAGCATCGGATAACCCAGACCGAACGTATCGGCAAGCCCACCTGCAACCACGGGCATCAGGACCCCGCCAATGAGTTCACTGACAGCGGTCGGAACGCCTACGGCCGAACCGGTCAGCGTGGACGGTACGGATTCGCAAGGAATCACGGCAAGAAAGAGAGGTGCGATGCCGAAGCCGCAAATCCCGGCAGCAAAGAGGTTGACGAACATCACGATCGGAGAAGCGTGACAAAGAACGAACGCCAACATCAGGACGCCATAGCAAGCCGCCGAGACGACGAGCACGATACGCCGCCCGAGCCGATCCGATATCGCCGGAACGGCGACCATTCCGATAAACCCGCCGAAACCCCATCCGGAAATGATCAAGCCGACCGTGCCGAGGCTGAGGCCCACGACTTTGGTCAGATAGAGCGCGACGAACGTCGAGAACACGAACAAGCCCGTCTGGAAGAGCGATCCGATGACCGTGGTCAACCAGATGTTCTTGTATCTCAGCACGGTCAACGGGCCGCCCGAGGCCGCCCGGACCTGCTTGTCGCGACCGGCCTCCGTCTTTCGCATGGTCCTGCCGATCAGGAACGTCAGCAAAAGCCCCGGAATACCGAGCACGAAAAACACCCACTCCCAGCGCATGTGCATCACGAGCTGGGTAGCGATGATCGGTCCAAGGCCGATACCCAGAAGCGGGAAAAACGATTGATGAATGCCCAGATTCAAGCCGCGCCGGCTCGGCGTCGATATTTCGTCGATCGTCGCGACGCTGGCGCTGAAGACGCCGCCCTCGCCCACGCCAAGGAGGCCTCGCACGAGCAGCATGCCGTGGAACGACTTGGCGACGCCGGTAAAGGAGGTCATCACCGAGAAGAAGATCGAAGACCCCAGCAGAATCTTGCGACGCCCATGGCGATCGGACAGACTCCCGAGCACCCATGTCGAAATGGCCCAGGTCAACGCGAGAACCGACGCGATTGCGCCCGCCTGCGTGTTGTTCAATTTGAGCTCCGGCAGAAGAACCGGAAACAGATACACGATGACCAGACGATCGAGTCCAACGATGCCGAACAGCACCGCAAGAAAGATGACCATCTTCCATTCGTATTCTCTATTTTGTTTGTAGTTCATATCGATATCCTAAATATATCGTCGTGATTGAATGGCTGTTGTTTCAAAGAAAACCATCCCGCTTCAATCGGTATCGAGCCAATACGGCAGCGACACGAAAACCTCCGTCCGGCTCACCACGGAATCGCATGGCGAGCCCGACAGGCCGCTACCGATCTCCGCCACTTCTCGCGAGCTCCGGCGAGCAACCGTTGTCCGACGATGTTTGATCATCGGCGACCGTCTCCCCGGCGGGGCCATCGAGGATCTCGGTGACCGGAGGGCGCGGTCGCCGGTCGATCAGCAACCGCAGGACGTCAGGCCGCGAGTAATGCCCCACGGGATCGAAAACGCACTTCGAAAGCGATTGCATGCCGAGGTCGATATCGGCGTAGAGCAGGCCTTCCGCGGTTTCGTCGATCTTGTCGAACAGTTCCGCCCCGTCGGGCCCGTATCCGACGCTGTGGCCACCGCCTGCCCGCAACAGCTGACGTTTGTCCTCGGTGTCGCAAAGGCTCTCGACCATTTCCTCGGTGACGACTGTCGAAGGCGCGAGGACGAAGCAACCTCCTTCGACGGCATACGTCCGCGAAACCGCGTTGTTCACCTGGTGGCTCAATGCGCTGGCAAATTCATAGAGCGAGAAGCTCGGCCAGGCCGCAACGTGGACCTGTTCGCCTTGCGCATACATTGCGGCCTTGGTCAAAGGCTGCACGTGTTCGGCACAACAAAGCCCGCCGAGCTTTCCCAACGGACTGTCGATTACGGTCAGGCCACTGCCCTCGCCATCACCGAAGACCGTCCGCTCGAGGTGGGTAGGCTTGAGTTTCTGCCGTTGCAGGAGGGTTTCTCCGTCGGGGCCGATGATCCATTGGGAGATATATAAGGAATGGCCCTTGCGCTCCGAGAGTCCCATCACCACCGTGATGCGGTTTTTTCTGGCCGCGGCCCTCAGTGCATCGGCTTCCGGACTGTCGTAGCTCAGCGAGTTGTCGAAATATCGCTGAACATAGCCTTTGCTCATATACCAGGCCGGTGTACCCAGCCAGATGTAGAACGGGTAGCCCGGCAGCCACACTTCAGGGAACGCGATCAGGGCGGCGCCGGCCTGCGCCGCCTCTTCAATCAGGCGTATGGACTTTTCGATTCCGGCTTGAAGATCAAGGAACGCCGGGGCGGCCTGCACGACAGCCGCCTTATATTGGGGATGGTTGAGAGCCAAGATACTCCTCCACGACTCGCGGGACGGGACGCCCGCAACGTTGTAGAGAAAGTGTCCGGGGCCAATATGGCGGACGCTTGACTCTGACAGAACAGGATTTTTACTTATGCTGCCAGCCGGCGGGATTACCGCGCAGCCCGCTCAGGGGCGATTCAACCAACGTCGCGATGCTTCGCACGGTAGTCGCGCGCAGACACGCCAAAGTGACGTCGAAACGTACGACTGAAATGCGATGCATTATTGAAACCCCAAGCCATCGCAATATCGGTAATCGAGCGGTTAGCGTACGCGCGTTGCCGAAGCCACTCGCCGCACCCGTTGAGTCTGGCCGTACAGATGGTCTCGCCGATCGACTCCCCGGCCTCGGCGAACAGGCGATAGAGGTAACGGCTGGAAACCCCCAGTTCATCGGCGATCAGTTCGGGTCCCAGTTCCGGGTCGTGAATCCTGTCCTTGATCAACGCGCGCGCCCGCAGCAGATGCATCTCTTTCACGTTGGATCTGGGCAGCGGAACCGTGTTGAAATAATCCGCCAACGCCAGCGCGACCAGGTTGGCGGACACATCGCCAAGCCTCTCGCAAGCGGTCATCGCGCCTTCGTCTGACGAAAGCACTCGGTGCAGCGACGCGATATGGTCCGCGGCGATACGGCGTATCCCGGTGGCCGCAGGAATACGCACCGCGGTGTGCTGCCGGCCGCACGGCACCAATTTCTCCAGCGCCTGGCGGGGAAAGCGGATCGTGTAGTGCTGTCCGGAAAAATGCCAGACGAAATGGCGCGACGAGTCGAACAGCACCATGTCGGTAGGGTCGACGAACGCGGTGCGGGCATCCTGCTCGAGTGCACCTCGCCCCTCGATCTGTATCGACACGAGCAGGTAGTCGTCCGCCGTGCGCCGCACGTCGTCCCAGTCGTGAGCCGCGACGTGATCGACCGCCGAGATCCGCGACACACACACTCCGCCCGTGTTCACGCTGGAAATCTCGCCACGAAATCCCTGATCGGATTCGGTCCTGAAAACCATGGGGACGCAACTGGCCCGAACCTGATCCGCCCATGCCAAAAGCCGGTCGTCGCGATGGTAATGATCCGTGGTCGTCACTTGATTCATGGCACAAGGTTCCGGCGGCAAATACGCGGGAGCGTCACCCCGAACAATTGCGCATCCAGAATCCGCCGTCAATGCGCAGTTGCCTATGACGGCCGCTTCGAAACATAGCTGCGATCGAGCTCGCCCACCGAGCGACAACCGATGAGGGCGAGCGTCCGGTCAGTTTCCCGTTTGATCATGTCGATGACGTCGCTCACGCCGGTTTCCCCTCTGGCAGCCAGCCCGTACAAGGTGGCCCGCCCCAGCATCACGGCGTGGGCCCCCAGCGCGACCGCCTTGACGACGTCGGCCCCCGTCCGGATGCCGCTGTCGAGAATGACCGTCGTGCCTGAGGTGCGCTCGACGATATCCGGCAGCACGTCGGCCGTCGCGGGCAGGTCGGCGAGTTGCCTGCCGCCGTGGTTCGAAACGATGACGCCGTCCGCGCCGAGCGCGACGCACCGCGCGGCATCGTCGGCCGTCACGATGCCCTTGACGAGGAGTTTGCCCGGCCATTCGTCCCGCAAACGGCGCAGGTCGTCCCAACTGAAGCTCGCATCCATCTGCCGGCGAAGAATCGCCGCCTGGGAGGCGGTGTCCGATGCATCGTCCGTGGCGAAATTCTTCAACTCCGGCATGCCGTTCATCAGATAGGACCAAAGCCAGCGCGGGTGCGACAGTCCGTCGACGGCCGCACGTGCACTTGCCTTGAACGGCATGGCAAAGCCATTGCGAAGATCGCGTCGGCGAAAGCCGTTCACCGCGACATCGGCGGTGAGGATCAAGGTCGAATAGCGAGCCGAACGGGCACGATTGACCAGACTCTTCGCGAGGTTGCGATGAACGACGTACAGTTGAAACCACAGGTCTCCGTCGGCCCCTTTTGCCACCTCTTCGATGGACATGTTGGAAGCCGTCGATAGCGCAAACGGAATTCCGGCCTTGCCCGCCGCGCGCGCAAGTGCGAGGTCGCCCTTCGGCCAGAACGCGCTATTGAGGCCCGTCGGCGCGATCACCAGCGGTAATGGAATCAGCCGCCCGAAAAGCGGCACCGACTGCTCTCGCGTGCTGACATCCGACAGCCGGCGCGGCAACAACTGCAGCCTGTCGAACGCCGAACGGTTATGCGTCAATCCCGATTCGTCGTCTGCCGCGCCTTCCAGATAGTCGAACACCATGCGTGGCAACCGCCGTCTGGCTTCGCCACGATAGTCGCTGACGGAGAAAATGCCGGGAAATCCTGTTGTCATGATCGGGGTACTGTCAGAGTAAATCGTGATGCGAAAAGCACGAGACGCGCTGCACGCCGGTTTCGCGCGTCTCCCTCGGTCATTCGAGGCGGAAGACGACCGAGTAACGACGCAAAGTCGAAAGCTAGACGGCAACGCTCCCAACATAGTTTTCCGCCATGGACCTCGCCGCAGTCTCGGACGTAGTCACATGCTCGAGCTCGGCAACCTGCAACTGCTGTTCGAACGGCGAGGCATCGTCGAGACGATGCATCATGCGGGTCATCCAGTAGGAGAAATGCTCGGCACGCCAGATCCGTTTCAGCGCAAGCTCGCTGTACGAAGCGAGTTGCGCTTCATCGCCGGTCCGGTAATACGCGTCGAGTCCACTGCTCAGGATTCGTACGTCGGAGACTGCCAGGTTGAGACCTTTTGCTCCGGTAGGAGGAACGATATGAGCGGCGTCGCCGGCAAGAAACAGTCGGCCGTGCTGCATCGTCGTCGAGACGAAGCTCCTCATGCCGACGATATTCTTCTGAAAGATCTTCCCGTCGACAACGCTCTGGCCATCGGCGGAGTCGACGCGTGCGTGCATTTCGGCCCAGATCCGGTCGTCGGACCAGTTGTCGACCGAATCTTTCGGGTCGCACTGGAAATACATGCGCTGAACCGTCGGCGAACGGGTACTGACCAAGGCAAAACCGCGATCATGACGTGCATAGATCAGCTCGTCTGCGGACGGCGCACCTTCGACCAGAATGCCGAACCAACCGAACGGATAGACGCGCTCGAAATCGCGGCGAACGCTCTCGGGAATCGCCGAACGGGACACCCCTTGCGAACCGTCGCATCCGATCACGAAATCACAGTCCAGCGTATGTGATTGCCCTTGATGCACGAACCGTATCGACGGGGCCGACGTGTCGATGTTGTGAATCGAGACATCCGCGACATCAAACAGGATAGAGCCGCCTGCAGCAACCCGAGCCGCCACCAGATCCTTGATGACTTCGTGTTGCGCATAGACGGTGATGGCCCGCCCGGTCAACGCCTTGAGGTCGATGCGCCGCCGCTTTCCGTCGAAGGCGAGTTCAAAGCCGTGATGCAACGCTCCTTCTGCCTTCATACGCTCACCGACACCGGACGCTTCAAGCAGGTCCATCGTCCCCTGCTCGAGTACACCCGCCCTGATCGTCGATTCGATCTGCTCGCGTCGGCGGGTTTCGAGCACGACAGACTCGATACCTTTCAGATGCAAAAGATGAGAAAGAAGGAGGCCGGCAGGACCGGCGCCAATAATGCCTACTTGAGTGCGCATGCCATCTCCAACTGAAGGTACTGTCAGACGTTTTCCGTCATTCGGTTCAACATGAGCGACATCGTTACGTGCCCTGCGCGGAGCGCGTGACAAACGTCGCCCTCGACACTGATCTCAAGCGCCCTTGATGGGCGGAATATGACGACGCACGATCATCAGGCAGATAAAAACCATCGCCATCGCGGCACCCAGCATGCCCAGGTACGCAGACGCTCCACCCTGCGTGATCACGAAGGCCCCCGCGAACGCGCTGAGAATCGCGCCGAGCCGCCCAAACGCGAGCGCGGATGCGGTCCCGGTCGCGCGAATCTCGGTGGGATAGACGTACGCGCAAAGGGCATACATCGTCGATTGAACCGCGTTCACGAAGAGGCCGTGCAACCCGATCCCGAACACGAGCAACGTCGTGTGGGCAGAGACGTCGAGACCGCGCAGGAAAAGCGCGCTCGCGGACGCCATCAGGCAACATACGAGCAAAGGCCAGCGCGACCCGAACCGACCGATCGCCACTGCGCAGCCCATTGCGCCCAGTACGCCGCCGAGGTTGTAGGCGGTAAGACCTGAACCCGCCACCGAAGCGCTGAGTCCCTCGCCTGCCAGCATCGTCGGCAGCCAGCTGAATGCGCTGTAGACCGCGACGAGGTTCATGAAGAAAGCGACCCAGATTGCGAGCGTGTCGCGGCCTTGATGGTCCGCGAACAACGCGCGAAAGCCTGGGCGCTGCCCCGCTTTCTGCTCCTTCTGATCGGCGAATACGGCGTGCGGCTGAATCGAGCGGGACATGCGGGACAGCAGGTGACGCAGTTCATTCCAGCGTTCCTGATGACGCACAAGATAACGCGGCGATTCCGGCATGACGAAATACAGCAGGAGCGCCAGTGCGACGGGAAGCGTGCCGCCAATCAGAAAGAGCCCGCGCCAGCCGTAATGCGGAAGCACGACGCTCGCGAATAGCCCCGCAAGCATGCCCCCCAGCGGTACGCAAACGATGGTTGCGGTCACCGCGAGCGTCCGCCGGCGAGCCGGCGTAAATTCCGCCGTCATGGTCGTCGCGCTCGGCAGTGCGCCGCCGATACCCAGTCCCGCGAAGAAGCGCAGGATGGCAATGGTCATCACGTCCGGCGATAGCGCAATCGAACTCGTCGCCAAGCCGAATACCAGCACGCTGCCGATGATTGCCCAGCGCCGACCGAACCTGTCCGCGAACAGCCCGGCGAACGCGCTCCCTATACCCATGCCGACGAGGCCGGCAGCAACGGCGGGCGCAAATGCGTTGCGCGTGATGCCCCATTCCTTGATCAAGCTGGGAATGGCGAACCCGATGAGCTGCCCATCGAAGCCATCCATCACGATCGCAAGCGCGGCGAGCAGGACGACCGTTCGCTGGAACGCCGAGAACGGTCCTTCATCGAGGGCACGGCCGATGTCTACGGTCAGCAGAGGCGGATTACGATCGTTCATTTCGCTCTCCCGGACAGACCGGCGAATTCTGAATCGCAGTCCTGCGTAATTCGTTTTCCGACGCGACGGTCGGACTCCAACCGGGCGCGATCGAGCGACGACTCGAAATTGATGACGGGCATTGCAGTCTCCTTAAGCCGGTCGCTCGTCGTTTCAGGAGCGAAGGCGTCTCAACGATATCGGGTTGTTATTGTGTTCGTGCCCACCATCCGGAAGCCCATCGCGTCCATGGTGAGCAACACGTGCCATGACCGCGGCAACGATCAGAACGGATAGTGACGAGGCGTCGTTTGCACGGTGATCCAGCGCAAATCCGTAAATTCCGCGATCCCGGCCTTGCCGCCGAAATGCCCGAAACCACTGGACTTCATCCCGCCAAACGGCATCTGCGCCTCGTCGTGAACCGTCGGGCCATTGACGTGGCAAAGCCCGGACTCGATACGCTTCGCGACCGTCAACGCCCGCGCGACGTCACGGCTGAAGACTGCCGCCGACAGGCCATATTCGTTGTCGTTGGCACAGGCGATGGCCTCTTCGTCGCCATTGACGCGAACGATCGCCTTGACGGGCCCGAACGACTCCTCCCGGTAGATATGCATGTCCGCCGTCACGTGATCGAGCAACGTGGCCGGCATGAGCGTGGTCTCGGATGTCCCTCCGCATACCAGGGTCGCACCTTTCGCCAGCGCGTCGTCGATCAGGTCGTTGCATCTCCTGACCGTCGCCATGTCCACGACGGAGCCGAGCACGGTCGGCCCCTTTCTCGGATCGCCAAGCGGCAGGCTCCGTGCCTTTTCCGCCAGTCGCGCGACGAATTCATCGGCGATCTTCGTGTCGACGACGATGCGTTCGGTCGACATGCAGATCTGGCCGGAATTGGCGAACGCCCCGAATGCCGCGCCTTGAACCGCCGCTTCGATATCGGCATCGTGAAGCACCAGAAACGGTGCCTTTCCGCCGAGTTCGAGTACCGAAGGCTTCAGATATTTCGCGCACTGGGTCGCGACGATGCGGCCGACGCGCGTCGAACCCGTGAAGTTCACCCGCCTGACCGCCGGTTCGGCAATGATCGCTTCGACGATGTCGCCCGCATTCGCCGGCGCGTTCGTGACGAAGTTCACGACGCCGCGTGGCAGTCCGGCGTCCTGTAACGCTTCGATGATGAGGCCGTGGGTCGCGGGGCAGGTTTCGGAACCTTTGAGCACGACGGTATTGCCGCACGCCAGCGGCAACGCGACGGCACGCACGCCGAGGATGACGGGCGCGTTCCACGGTGCGATCCCGAGCACGACGCCGGCGGCCTGCCTCACGCCGAGCGCAAGACTGCCCGGCACGTCCGACGGAATCACCTCGCCGGAGATCTGCGTGATCATCGCAGCCGCTTCGCGCAGCCCGTCGGCCGCAAGCTTGACGTTGAAATCCGCCCACAGGCGAGACGCGCCCGTTTCGGTTGCCATTGCCAGCGCGAAAGCGTCGCCTTTTTCTTCGAGCGCATCCGCGGCCCGATTCAGTAGAGCGCGTCGCTCGCCGGGGCCCATCGCCGACCATGCGGGAAACGCGGCGGCCGCCGCATGCACCGCCGCTTGTGCATCGGCGACAGTCGCGGCCGGCGCCGTAGAGGCAACCGTGTCATCGAGCGGGTTACGGCGCTCGAATGTCGCGCCGTCGCGAGCCATCGCACGCTCGCCGTTGATCAACATCGTTACCTGATTCATTACCGTCTCCTGGAATATTCTTGAAAAACCGGCCTGCCGAATCAGCGACTCGCGGTCAGGCCACGACAATTTCGACGACGCGTGTTTTTCCCGAAGACAACGCGTCTTCCAGCGCGGGCTTCAGCGACAGCGCGTCGCTCACTCGAACGCCTTCGCACCCCATGCTGTTGGCCAGGGAAACGAAATCCAGCCCTGGCAGGTCGGTGCCCTGTACCGGATCCGACGCGGCGAAGCCGAACACGGGCGCGAATTCCTGCAAGGCGGCGTAGCGCGAGTTATTCAGGATCACGAATGTGATCGGAAGATCGAGCTGGACCGCGCTATAGATCGCTTGCGGCGAATACATCGCCGAGCCGTCGCCGATGAGGCCGATCACGCGGCTGCCGGGTCTGGCCAAGGCGACACCCACCGCGGCGGGCATGCCGTAGCCCAGACCGCCGCTTGCCATCGTGTAGAACGTCTGACTGCGCGTGAACGGGAGATAACGTTGCATGACGGGGCGTGAACTGGGCGCCTCCTCGACCACGATATCGGCTGCGTTGCGGACTTCGGACAGCGTCTGCAACGCATAAGCGACCGACATCACTGCTGTGGGCTCGGCTCGCTCGACCGCCTCGCGCGGCGCCGGCAGGGGCCGGCCTCGCGGTGCCGGCCGGGCGAGCAGGTCCACCAGCCCCAGGCGAATGTTCGCCACCACCGACGTGCCGACCGGGGTCCAGGCAGCGGTAGCCGGATCGTCGATGAGCTGGTACAACGCCGCGCCATCGGGCACATGCGGGCCACTGCCTTCGACGTGATACGCAAAAGCCGGCGCCCCGACGACGAAGATCAGGTCATGCCCGTTCAGCATCCGAACGATTTTTTCGCGCATTGCCGGCAGGAAGCCGGCGAAAAGTCGATGATCTTCCGGGAAGCTGCAGCGTGACGACATCGGCGCAACATAAACCCGCGCGTTGTGGCGCTCGGCCAGCTGGATGGCCTCGCTCCACGCATCGGCACGATCGAGTTCCGCGCCGACGACGAGGGCCGGCCGTTCGCAGTCGTCCAGCGCGTCGCCGATCTCCGCGATCCGTACCGGATCGGGGCGGAACCGGGTGCTGATCCGGGTCGCCTCGACGAAGTCGGCCGGCTGATCCCAGTCGTCGACCGGAATGGACACGAACACCGGACCACGCGGCTCCTGCATCGCCACGTGGTAAGCACGGGCGAGGGCCAGCGGAACATCCGCGGCACGAGCCGGTTCAATGCTCCATTTCACATAGGGCCGCGGCAGCTCGGTGGCTTGCGATGCCGACAGAAACGGATCGAACGGCAGAATCGAACGGGCCTGCTGGCCGGCCGTGATGATCAGGGGCGTCCGGTTCTTGAAAGCCGTGAAGACGTTGCCCATCGCGTTGCCGACACCGGCTGCCGAATGCAGGTTGACCAGCGCGGCATTGCCGGTGGCTTGGGCATACCCGTCCGCCATACCGACCACCACTGCTTCCTGCAATCCGAGCACGTACCGGAAGTCCTCCGGGAAGTCGCGGAACATCGGTAGCTCGGTCGAGCCGGGATTGGCAAACACGGACGTCAATTCGAGGCGCCGCATCAAGTCCACGACGGCATCGCGAACGGTCGGCTGCCCACTTGTATTTCGTTGCATCTCGAATCCTCTGCGGTTCGCCACTCAGGCTGGCGGTGATGGGATGAGCCGCAGTATGGGATTCGACACCCTGTTTGAAAATTGCCAAAAAAGCTCAAAGTCATTACATTTTGGCATGCGTCTATCGGAATGCCGGATCGGCCAATTCCGCCCGGATGCCTTGTCGGAAAAGGCTGTTCGCCGTCATCGGGGGCTCGTCGGTGGCCGCAATGAGCGGGCACCGCGAGCCCTTGCAGGGAAGACACCTAGCTGGCGCCGGGCGACCCGGAATCTCGCTCGCCCCCTTCCCCCCCTTTCAATCTGGTTCGACACGATGAGTTTCAATCTGCAGCAGTTGATGATGTTCACCGCGATCGTCTCCGCAGGTAGCCTGGGACGAGCCGCGGCCATGCTGAACATGACCCAGCCGGCGCTGAGCAGATCGATCAAGCGGCTCGAGGAGTCCGTCGGGGGGCCGCTTTTCGAGCGTCACACCAAGGGGATGCAGCTGACCGCGCTGGGCGAAGCATTGATGCCGCATGCGATGTCGCTGCAAAGGGAAGCCGAACAGGCGCGCGAGGAACTGGACGCGATGCGCGGCCTGGCGAAAGGCGTGATCAAGGTCGGCGCGGTGGGCAGCATAGCGAGCCTCGTCTTGCCGATGGCCATCGCGTGTGTGCTGGAGAAATGGCCCAATCTGCGCGTCGAGGTGATCGAAGGCGTGTGGGATCGTCTCGTCGAGGGCTTGCTCGCTTATGAAATCGACCTGGCGCTTTGCACATCGGGAATCGAAACCGAGGATGTCGCTGCGATCTCCGATTGTTCATGGACCGACAGGAGTTTCGTGGTCGCGGCACTCGATCATCCGTTGCGGGCGAAGCGCGGCCTTCGACTCGACGACACATTGACACAACGGTGGGCGCTCACGCCCAAGGGAACCGGACCTTATGCCCACATGCAGGAAACCTTCAGGGCCCGCGGCCTGCCAATGCCGGCCATCGCGGTCGAGACCCGTTCGGTCACCGTACTCAAAAGCCTCGTAGCGCGATGTGGCTTTGTCTCGTGGATGGCCGAACCGATGTACGACACCGAAAGCAAAGCGGGCGTCATCGACGCTCTGGATATCGAAGGCCTGGATGCGCAACGCACCCTGACGGCATTCCGGCGCCGGCGAGGCACGCTACCCGCGCCCGCCGTCAAGCTGCTGGACGAATTGCGTCACCTGACGGGGTCTTTGCGCAAGGAAGGGCAAAGCCTGTCTTGATGGCCGTGAATCGGGCGTGCCCGCGAGTCGTGCGTTTTGGCATGACTCAACGCACACCCGGCCTTGTTCAATTGAAGTCAGCCCGGGGCTGGCGCCGCTTTTGCATGTCGATGCGCCGCCGCCAGCAGTCGCCACCTGGGGATCCCTGATGAAAATGCATTGATCAAGTTATCAAGATCGTTGAGAAACATGCTGTCTCGGACTGACTGCCGTCGAACCGGATTCTCAGGCATCGATTCCACGAGGATCTACGTGGATCGATGTCACTCCTGGGACGCCTACATGACGCCTACACACGAAAAAAAATCGACAAGCAATCTTTACAAACGATCATAAGTCATTGAACTAATTTATTTTATAAGAACAACCAAGCATCAAACATCCGGATCCGGAATCCGCGCCGACTGAATCACAACCAGCGTGTCCCCTGCCTCGATCCTGCAAGGCGGGTCCTCGTAGAACGAAAAAATCTTCCCGCACCGATCGAGCCCGACGACGATCGCACCCGGCACGACGTTCGTCATGCAGCCGACCTCTTGCGGCATCGCTTCGCGCTCCAGCAGCGTCGCGCGTCCGCGCGTCGACAGCATGTCGTTCACGAACGGCACGATATAGCGGCTATGCACGGCGTCCGCGAGCAGCAGCGCGCCGATCTTCGTCGACGACACGATCACGTCGGCGCCCGCCTGCCGCAGTTGCCGCTGGTACAGGTTCTCCTGGATCCGAACGACGATCTTCGTATCGGGCGCGATGCTGCGCACCGACAGCGTCAGCAGGATCGCGGTCGGATCATCGGTCACCGAAATGATCACCGCCTTCGCCGAACGCACCTGCGCCTGCTGCAGCAGATCCTCGTGCGCGGGATCGCCGAGCAGCCCGGTCACGCCGAGCGACGTCGCGGCCTCGAGCGCTTGCTGCTGCGAATCGATCACGATGACCGTCGCCGGATCGACACCGCTCTCGAGCAATTCGCGCACCGCGATCGAGCCCGACAGGCCATAACCGCATACGACGATGTGATCGGACAATTGCTTTTGCAGGCGTTTCATGCGGAATTCCTCGACGACGCGCTGGATCACGAACTGATAGGCCGTGCCCAGGAAAATGAACCAGATGACGATGCGGATCGGCACGATGAAGAACGCATCGATGAGGCGCGCCCGTGCGGTGACGGGCACGATGTCGCCGTAGCCGACCGTCGCGACCGTGACCATCGTGAAGTACACGAGATCGGCGACGGTCATCGGCGTGCTCTTGGTCGAATCGCGCAACCCGTCGCGATCGAGATACAGCACGAGGAACGCGAGCGTGCACAGCAGCGCGACCGCGCCGAGACGGAACAGCAGCGTGCGGCGCGGCGACGTCGCGCGACGCGTGAACAGCGTGCGTGCGCGCGGCGCCTGCCACGGGTTACGCGCGCGACGCAGGCGTGAGCGCAACGAGCGGCGCTGGGCGGAGGGCGATGCCAACGGGGAATCTCCTGAAGGATGCGGGCTCGATTCTACGATGGGTCGGCCGCGACCGGCCGACGTCATCACATCGATTCATCCGTTACAGCATGCTGCGCGGCCGCACCATCGTCCCGTCGACGAAGCGCTGCGCGCGAAACGCCGACAGGTCGAGCGACGGCGCGCCGGTGTCGATCCATTCGGCAAGCAGCCGCCCGACGATCGGCCCCATCGCGAAACCGTGGCCGCAGAACCCCGTCGCAATCGCGAGCCCGGACGGCGTGCCCGGCGCATCGATCACCGGAATGCCGTCGGGCAGCACGTCGATCAGGCCGGCCCAGGCCTCGACGATCTGCGCGTCCTTCAGCGCGGGAAAGATCGTCTTGAGTTTCGCGAGTGCACGCGGCGCATGCGCGCGATTCGGCTGCGGCTGCGGATCGCGCGGCTCGATCGGCCCGGTCGCACCGTTGATGCGCGCAAGCGCATCGCGCCAGGCAGCCCCGTTCACGTGCAGCCGGAATTTGTCGCGCTGCGACCAGAACTCCGGCCAGAACAGGCTCAACCCGCGCAGGTGGCCGAGCGTCAGGTCGACGTCGACCTGCATGTCGTCGGCGAGATTGATCGCGCCGTTCTTGCGCTGCCGGATGCCGAGGCCGTGCCCCCACACCGTCGACGCCGACACCGGCGGCACCACATTGGTGCGCATGCAGGTGCCGCGGACGGCCTGCTGCGGCAGTCGGATGCCGACGCCGTCAAGCAGCCGGAAACTGGTCGCGCCCGCCGCGCAGATCACGCGCCGCGTGCGGATCGTGCCGCGCTCGGTCACGACGCCGACCACCGCGCCGCCGGCCGTCTCGATCGCGGTCACGCCGCAGCCTTCGAAGAAGCGCGCGCCGGCCTCGACGGCACGCGCGGCGAACGCGGCAGCCACCCGGCGCGGCTCGGCCTGGCCGTCGGTCGCGGTATACAGCCCGCCGAGCGTGCGTGCCTGCGGCGAAAGGCCGCTGACGCGCTCGTCGATCTGCGCGCGCGTCAGCGTACGCGTGTCGAGTCCGTGCTCGCGCGCGACCGCGAGCCACGCGTTGAACGACGCCCAGTCCGTTTCGTTGTCCGCAATATAAAGACAGCCGCCCTGCCGCCATTCGAGATCGAAACCGAGGGTTTCCTCTAACGTCTCCCAGATCCGCATGCCGGCCATCATCAGCGGCACCTCGGCAGCTTCCCGGCCCTGCTGCCGCACGAATCCCCACGCCCGTGTCGACTGCTGCCCGGCGATACGCGACTTGTCGAGCACGACGGCCTTCAGGCCGCGCAGACCCAGGTAATACGCGGCTGCGCAGCCCATGATGCCGGCGCCGGCGATCACGACGTCGGCGTCGGCCGGGAATGGCGTATCGCCAAGGGTCAGGGCATCGTGCAGCGGATAGGTTGTCGTCATTGTTTCCTGTCAGGGGTTAATGCATCCGGATACGGGCGGCGGTGGTAACGTCGTGACACACCTTTCACACAAACGCACCTTTCACGACGCTGAATAACGACCATTTTGCGGTAAAGTTATCTTTTCCGCGCGTGGCCGGTCGGCTCGCCCCTGGACGTCACGAAGACTGTCCGTCGAGACTGCCGCAAGGCGTCGTTCTGAACGTCACGATCCGTTCCCGTAGCATGACCACTGAAGCAATCACCACGGATTCCCTCGCGGTTGCCGAGCGCGTGCGCGAGCTGATGACCCGCAACGGCATCGGCAAGCGCCAGCAGACCACCGAGCTATGCCGCATCCTCGACCTGAGCTTTTCGCAAGGCCATCGTAAGCTGCGCGGCAGCAGCCCCTGGACGCTCGCGCAGATCAAGAAAGTCGCCGAAGCGTACGGCGAACCCGCCGCCCAGCTGTTCGGCGCGCAAACGCTCGACCCCGGCATGGTCGGCGCCTATTCGCAGGAGGCCGTACTTTATGCAGGCGTCGCCGAGATTCCGTGCACCGCATGGATCGGCGCGCCGCTCGAAGCCGGCGCGCGCCCCGAATTCGTCGCGTACGAACAGAACGGCCGCTGGCGCGTGCTGCGCCACACCGGCGTGCTGTATCAGAACGCGTACGACGTGCACAAGATCGAGATCTATCCGCGCCGCGCGGAGAGCGACAAGCTCGTCGTCGCGGTGATCGACCCCGATCGCGTCAGCGCGACCGAGCTGTGCCGCTATCTCGAACGCCAGGGTTTCGCGACGGCCGCATTCGACGGCCTCGCGCCGTTCGTCGACGCGCTGCAGGGCCAGGCGTTCGACGCGGTCCTGACCGAATGGCTGTTCGACGACAGCACGGCCGCCACCGCGATCAAGGCCGTGCGCACGTCCGACAACCCGGGCGCGCCGATCTTCGTGCTGACGGGCGACCTGCTCACCGGCCGCGCGAGCGAGGCCGACATCAGCGAAGTGATCCGCGCGTTCGACGTCGTCTGCTACGAAAAACCCGCGCGCATGGCGATCCTCAGCGCCGATCTCGCGAAACGGCTCGCACGCGGGTAACGTCCCCGGGCCGTTCCCGGTCCGGACGGCCATCGTCCGCGCGGCACGGCGGTCGTGAACAGGGTCGTGGATCAGTACAATAGCCGCACCCGTTCACGCCCACGCCGGCATCCGCCGCCCGACGCCATGGCCCGCCTCATCCCCGACGACTGGAAAAGCCTCGCCGCGACCGGCGCGGCCGAACGCGAGCGCGAAACGCTCGCGGCCCTCGAACACGCGCTGCCCGACGGGTACACCGTGTATCACGGCGTGCACTGGACGCGCGCCGACCAGGCGTTCTCGGTGTTCGGCGAGGCCGCGTTCGTCGTCGTGAGCCCGGCCGGCCGCGTGCTGCTGATCGAGCAGAAAGCCGGCTTCCTGCGCGAAACGCCGAAGGGGCTCGTGAAGGTCTATCTGCAGAAGGAACGCAACGTCCCGATCCAGCTCGCGCGCACGCAGGAAACGCTGCACCGGCGCCTGACGGCCGCGCTCGGCGCGGGTGTCTACGGCGTCGAGGCGCTGCTGTACTGCCCCGACTACTCGATCCGCGACGCGTCGATCGCCGGCGTCGCGGCCGACCGCATCGTCGACGCGTCGCGCAAGGCGCAGCTCGCGCAGGTGATCCTGCGGATCCTGCCCGAGGACGACGAGCACTTTCCGAACGCGCCGAAACTCCACCATTTCCTCGCGGACGAGCTCGCGCTCACGCCCGATACGAGCGCGCTCGTCGGGCAGGCCGGCACGCTTGTCACGCGGCTGTCGGGCGGGCTCGCCGCATGGGCGCGCCAGCTCGAATTCGCGCCGTTCCGGCTGCGCGTCACCGGCACGGCCGGCTCGGGCAAGACGCAGCTCGCGGTGCAGGCAATGCGCGATGCCGTCGCGGCCGGCAAGCGTGTGCTCTATGTGTGCTTCAACCGGCCGCTCGCCGACTACATCACGCGCATCGCGCCGCCCGGCGCGAAGATCGCGAATTACCACCAGCTGTGCGACTGGGTCGCGCGCGACGGCGGTTATACGCCGGACTTCCAGGTGCCCGGCGAATTCGAACGGCTCGAGGCGCGCTTCGCGCAAACGCCCATTTCCGAACGCTGGCGCTTCGACGTGCTGGTCGTCGATGAAGGACAGGATTTCCATGCTCCGTGGGCGGCCGCGCTGGAGCGCCTGCTGGTGCCGGACGGCGCATGGTGGTGGCTGGAAGATCCGCTGCAGAACCTGTACATGCGCGAGCCCGTCGCGCTGCCGGGCTGGGTCACGCTGAAGGCGCTCACGAACTACCGGAGCCCGCGCGACCTGCTCGAATTCGTGCGCGACATCGTCGGCAGGGTCGAGCCGCTCGCGGCCGAGCTGCGCTCGGGCAGCCCGTTCGACGGTTCGGATCCGTCGGTGTCGGCGTACGGGGAAGAAGGTGCGTCGCAAGACGCGTTGGCCGAAGCCTGCGTCGACGCGACCAAGCGGGCGATCACGCACGCGCTGTCGCTTGGCTTTCGCAAGCAGGACATTGCGGTGCTGTCGTATCGCGGCCGCGAAGGCTCGGTGCTCGCGCCGCTCGACCAGCTCGGCCCGCACCGGCTCAAGAGCTTCACCGGCAAGTACGACCTGTTCGGCAACCCGGAATATCGCGAAGGCGACGTGCTGCTCGATTCGATCTACCGCTTCAAGGGCCAGTCGGCACCCTGCGTGATCCTCACCGAGGTCGACTTCGACACGCTCGACGCGCGTGCCGCGCGCAAGCTGTTCGTCGGTGCGACGCGCGCGACGATGAAGCTGCTGATCGTCGCGTCGTCGCGTGCGGCCGCGCAGCTCACGGCGGGGTGACCAGGTAGCGCGGTTCGTCCGACTTGACGACGTTGTTCGCCATGATGCCCGCTGACACAGTCGGGCACATTTCATTCTGCCCGAAGCCCTGATCCGCCAGCCTTGTGCCCGATTCCTGCGACAACTGATGGTTCATCCGCTTGCGGTCCGCCGCTACGATGCCAGGCCATTCCGTATGGCATTTGAGACGCGTCGATCGATGGCTGCAGTGAAAATCGCTTTGGGTTTCGGCAGGCACGCCACCTTGGACAATTCCGTTTCTTCGGGCGCGTTGACGCTCCAGCAGAGACGAGATGCAGACGAGTTCTTGCGGATCTGGCCGATCGCAGGTGTCGGGAACGAAACCCATAGAGCGTCGGACTACATTCGACGGCTTGGGCTTCGTGCGTCGTATGGCGCGGCCGGCGACGCTGTTGCGCTACTTCGCTCGGCCATACGAGGGGGAGGAGTTTCCGTTGCAATCGAGCGAACAGCTACGCAATCGGGCGCGAGCGGCGGAACCGGAAAGCCAGTCGCCCGAAGGGCTATGGCGGCCGGACCGTCGTTCACGCCGTTCTCCAATCTGGAAAGCATCAAACCCATCAATAGGCCGCCGTCATCTTGCGAGCCGATCACGGCGCGCAGTTGGGCCACGCCGAGCGACGTGAGCGCGGACGAACTCGTCAGCTATCTCCAAAGCGTCGTGGAGGACTGGTCTGAAGGAGCAACCCGGCAGGCAGGCGATTGCCTCACGTCCACGCTACTCGACAACGCGCAGCCGTTCGAGTATTTGGAACTCTCGCCCGGCAACGACATTCTTGAAATTGCCAAGACGCCGAACGCCGGAAAACCCGGTACCTGGTACACGAACCCAGGCAGCGGACAGATGCGCCTGTACGGCCAGGATGGCCGCCCCGCGGTCGATATCGATTTCGACCACGATCATGGCCAAGGCATTCCTCACGCGCATAACTGGGCGATTGACCCATTTAGCGGGAGATTGCGCCGGGGACCGGGTGTACCGTTAACCATTCTTCCGTAACCTTGAACCGGGATTTCATTTCATTCATGGGAAACGTGACTTACCAAAGCGTGATCGGGCTCGACGACATGCCGACCTTTCACGATGCCGAACTCGTCACCATTGACCATCGTCCAACTGATCAGGAATTGCGGCTTCGGTTTCGTCGAATCGACGGAAGGGTCGGCACGTTTCGCTTCACCGGCGTCATCTCCCAACGCGTAATCGATTTTGCGGAACAGAACGTCGTGTCACGCCTTCTGATATCCCCCGCATACGCGTTTTCGGCGGCCGACGTATGCGAGTGGCTGAAGTGGATGCACAGCCGGGAAGATTTCGAAGCAGCAAGCGTCGACGAGGCGCTGCTCGATCGATATCTGGCCGATCTCGACGCGAATCGCAAGGCGTTGTTCGTGCTCGAGCCTTCATGCGGCGCGGAAGTCGCCGTGCTGTGCGAGGCGATCGGGTTGAGCCTGGCCCCGGGCGTTTGAACTTGCGGCGGCATGAAGTGGCAAGCGAACTACTTGGGTGATCACGCAAAGGCACGTGTTCAGCAAACAATCCTTCGGGTCATGACCACACATCCGCTATTCAACCTGCTCGACCGCCTCGATACCGCGAAGATCCATTACACGTTGAGCCGCAACCGACCGGACAGCGTGCTGGTCTCGATGACGATAGTCGCAATGCGCGTCGAAGTAGACGTATTTCGTGACGGGCACATCGAAGTGTGTACGTTCACGGGTTCAGAGGCACCTTCCGACATCCCCGATCTGCTTGACCGGATCATCCGCGAGCACACGGACTGATCCGCGAGACGGGTTACGTCAACCGACAAACCCGCCACCACGCCACGCCGTCGCTCAAGCCACCCGGAACGCCCCCACCGCGCGCCGCAACCCGTCCGCCTGTTCCTCCAGCGAAGCCGCCGCAGCCGCAGCCTGCTCGACGAGCGCCGCGTTCTGCTGCGAGACCTGGTCCATCTGCGACACCGCGCGGTTCACCTGCTCGATCCCGTCGCGCTGCTCGTTCGACGCGGCCGCGATCTCCGTCATGATGCCCGTGACGCGGCCGATCGCCTGCTGGATGTCCTGCATCGTCGTGCCGGCCACGCCGACGAGCCGCGAGCCGTTCGCGACGCGCTCGACCGACTCGCCGATCAGCGTGCGGATTTCCTTCGCCGCCGACGCCGAGCGTTGCGCAAGCGTGCGCACCTCGCCCGCGACCACCGCGAAGCCGCGGCCCTGCTCGCCTGCACGCGCGGCTTCGACCGCCGCATTCAGCGCGAGGATGTTGGTCTGGAACGCGATCCCCTCGATCGTGCCGATGATGTCGGCAACCTTCTGCGAGCTCTGGTCGATCTCGTTCATCGTGCCGATCACCTCGCCGACCACGGTCGCGCCGCGCGTGGCGATCTCGCTCGCGGTGTCCGCGCAGGCCTGCGCCTCCACCGCGTTGTCCGCGTTCTGCTTCACGGTCGCGGTGAGCTGCTCCATGCTCGCAGCCGTCTCCTGCAATGCGGACGCCTGTTCCTCGGTACGCTGCGACAGGTCGGTGTTGCCGGCCGCGATCTGGTGCGTCGCCGTCGAGATCGCCTCGGAACCCTGGCTGACCTGACGCACGGTGTCCGCGAGGCTGCGCTGCATGCCGGTCACGCCGTTGACCAGTTCGGCCATCTCGTCGCGCGACGACCAGCGCACTTCCGACGTCAGGTCGCCTTCCGACAGGCGGCGGAAATGCGACAGCAGGCGGTTCACCGGCTGCGTGATCGCGTAATGCAGGCCGATCGCGCAGCCGAGGCACGCGGCCAGGCCGAACGCGATACCCGCGATCGCGCCCGCACGCATCCAGCCGTAGTAGGTCTGCGCGGTGTCGTACACCTCCTTGCCGCGTGCGCCCTGGTACGCATCGAGCGCATCGGTCGCCTGCGTGAGCGCAACCGACAGCGGCGGCGCGACCGACATCAGCAGCCGGTCGGCCTCGTCGCGGCGGCCGTCGCGGACCGCGTCGATCATCGGCCTCAGCGCCTGCCCGATCAGCGCCTGGCGCGCGGCATCGAGGCGGCTCGCGAGCGGGCCTTCGTCGCCGTCGTGCGGCATCGACGCGTAGGCGCGCCACGCGGTGTCGGCCTTCACGAGATAACTCTCGGCCTTCTTGACGAGATCGGGCACGTCCGGCGCTTCCGGGTGCAGCAGCGCGCGGTCGAGCGTCGTGCGCACGATCGTCAGGTTGAGACTGGCCGTCGACAGCGCGGTCTTCGCCGCCAGCTGCTGCGTATAAGCCTCGTCGAGCGCGCGGTTCGAGCTCTGCATGCCGGCGAGGCCGATCAGCCCCGACACGACGAGCAGCGCGGCGACAAGGCCGAGCGTGGAGAAGATCCGCGTGCGGATCGAGAAACGGGAAAACAGGGCGTTCAGGTTCATGACGGGACGTGAGCGGTGAAAAGTGCCGCGGAAATCGGTCCGCAGCACGCTGTATTACGGTTTGCCTGCAAAAAACTTGAGTCCGGCCCTGCTTTCCGGCTGATCCCGGTCAATTTTTTGCGTCGGCAATCTACTGTTACCGTTGCAACAAATCGAGCCCGGGCAGAAATTGACTGGTCAACTATCCATCGCTATAGTTCGAGCCAATTCCCTGCCACGGCAGATATATCGATGACTACCGACACCCTCCTCACTCCGCCGGCCGCCGAAACGGCCCGCCGTGACGCGCCGACCGGGCTGATCGTCACCGCGCTGCTGCTCGTCATGCTGCTGTCCGCGCTCGACCAGACGATCGTGTCGACCGCGCTGCCGACGATCGTCGGCGAGCTCGGCGGGCTCGACCAGTTGTCGTGGGTCGTTACCGCGTACCTGCTGTCGTCCACCGTCGTGCTGCCGTTGTACGGCAAGCTCGGCGACCTGTACGGCCGCAAGATCGTGCTGCAGGCCGCGATCGTGCTGTTCCTCGCCGGCTCCGCGCTGTGCGGCGTCGCGCAGGACATGACGCAGCTGATCGTGCTGCGCGCGCTGCAGGGGCTCGGCGGCGGCGGCCTGATGGTCGTGACGATGGCCGCGATCGGCGATCTGGTGCCGCCCGACCGCCGCGCACGCTATCAGGGGATGTTCGGCGGCGTGTACGGCCTCGCGACGATCGTCGGCCCGCTGCTCGGCGGCTTCCTGGTCGAGCACCTGTCGTGGCGCTGGATCTTCACGATCAACCTGCCGCTCGGCTTTCTCGCGCTCGCGGTGATCGGCGTCGCGTTCCGGCCGCACACCGCGCACGTGAAGCACCGGATCGACTACATGGGCGCCGCGTTCCTCGCCACGGCCCTCACCTGCGTGATCCTGTTCACGAGCGAAGGCGGCTCGCTGCTGCCGTGGACGTCGCCGCAGCTGTGGATGACGCTCGTGCTCGGCGTCGTCTCGATCGGCGGCTTCATTTACGAAGAACGGCTCGCGGCCGAGCCGATCATGCCGCTCGAACTGTTCCGCCATCGCACCTTCGTGCTGGTCAGCCTGATCGGCTTCGTCGTCGGCATCGCGCTGTTCGGCTCGGTCACGTTCATTCCGCTTTACCTGCAGGTCGTGAAGGGTTCGACACCGTCGCAGGCCGGGATGCAGCTGTTGCCGATGATGGGCGGGATGCTCGTGACGTCGGTCGTCAGCGGCCGGCTGATCTCGCGGCTCGGCTCGTACCGGATGTTTCCGATCCTGGGCACGCTGACCGGCGGCATCGCGATGGCGCTGCTGTCCACACTGACGCTCGATACGCCGCTGCACACGATGTATGCGTACATGGCGCTGCTCGGGATCGGGCTCGGCATGGTGATGCCCGTGCTCACGCTCGCCGTGCAGAACACGGTCGAATTCCGGCACATGGGCGTCGCGACGTCGGGGGCGACGCTGTTCCGCTCGATCGGCGGCTCGCTCGGCGTCGCGGCGTTCGGCGCGCTGTTCTCGCACGGGCTGCAGTCGCGGGTGACGGCTGCGCTGCCGGCCGGCACGGAGCTGCCGCCCGCGCTCGGCCCGGCCGCCGTGCACCAGTTGCCGGATGCCGTGCGCGACGCGTACCTGCATGCGTTCGCAGGCTCGCTGCACGTCGTCTATCTCGCGGCGGCGACGGTCATCGCGATCGCGTTCGTGCTCGCGTGGTTCGTCGAGGATGCGCCGTTGCGCAAGCACAACTGACTTGCCGGTGAACCGCGATGCAGCCCCCGGGCCGCCTCGCGATTCGCCGCCACCCGCCGTTACGGCACCAGCACGACCCCGCCCGTCGTCGTGCGCGACTCCAGCAGCCGGTGCGCATCGGCCGCCTGTTCGAGCGGCAGCCGCGCGCCGATCTCCACGTGCATCCCGCTCGCCAGCCGTTCGAGTGTCGCGCGCGCAGCCTCCCGGTAACCGTCGACGTCGCGCGCGATGAAGCCGAGCACGCTCGGCCGCGCCAGCGCGATCGAGCGCGCCGGCCCCAGTTCGTCGAGATCGAACGTGTGCCGTGCGCCGATCGCGGCCACCTGCCCGATGCTCGCGACCATCCCGAACGGACGGACTGCACCGAGCGTGCGCGTCAGCACGTCGCCGCCGATCCCGTCGATCGCGTAATCGACCCCGGTGCCGCCGCCGAACGCGCGCGCCGCCGCGACGAAATCCTCCTCGCGATAATCGACGACCGCCTCGGCGCCATGCGTGCGCACGAGCGCGGCTTTCGCGGCCGACCCGACCGTGCCGATCACCCGCGCGCCGAGCGCACGCGCCCATTGCGTCGCCAGCAGTCCTACACCGCCGGCGGCAGCGTGCACGAGCACCGTGTCGCCCGCGCCGACCTGCCGGACGCGATGCATCAGCATGTAAACGGTGATCCCTTTCAGCAGCCCGGCGGCCGCTGCGTCATCGCTCAAGCCGTCGGGGATCGGCACCACGCGCTCGGCCGGCATCGTGCGCAGGCTCGCATAGCTGCCGGTCGGCATGCCCGCATACGCGACGCGCTGGCCGGGGACGAGATCCGTCACACCCGGCCCGACCGCATCGATCACACCCGCCGCCTCGACGCCGAGTGCGTCCGGCAGCGCGGGCAACGCATGCGCGCCCGTCCTGAAATAGATGTCGACGAAATTCACGCCGATCGCGGTCTGGCGAATCCGTACCTCGCCGGCATCGGGCGGCGCGACGGGTGCATCGACGCGGCGCAGCACGCCGGCGTCGCCGTAGCGGTCGATCCCGATCCGGATGGCGGTCGTGGTTTGAGTCATGACGTTCCTCGCAATCGAATGAAGTGACACGATCATCCCATCGTGCATAATCGATCGAAATTCCCGTTGATCGCCCATCTACTGTGCAAAATTCGACCGATCAAGCATCCACACCCGCAGCCGCGCCACCGATGGGCTGGGACGACATCCGGTACTTCCTCGCGGTGATGCGCGGCGGCAGCCTGTCGGCGGCCGCGCGGACGCTGCAGGTTCAGCATTCGACGGTCGCGCGCCGCATCGACGCGCTGGAATCCGCGCTCGGCATCCGGCTGTTCGACCGGCTGCCGCGCGGCTGGCCGCCCACCGACGAAGGGCTGCACCTTGCCGAGCACGCCGCACGCCTCGAAGCAGACGCGCATGCGTTCGCGCGCGCCGCCCAGGGTGCGGCTGCACTCGACGGCGTGGTACGCGTATCGGCGTCGCCGGTGTTCGCCAGCCATTTCCTCGCGCCGCGCCTGGCCCGCGCGCAGCACGCATGGCCGGCGCTGCGGATCGACCTGATGGGCGAGATGCACGCGGCGAACCTGTACGCGCGCGAAGCCGATCTCGCGGTGCGGCTGTCGCGGCCGACCGAGCCGGGGCTCGCGGCGCGGCGGCTCGGCACGATGCGCTTCGCGCTGTGCGCGTCGCCGGAATGGGCGAGCGCGCCGCCCGACACCTGGCCGTTCGTCGGCTACGACGATGCACTCGCGCAAACGCCGCAGCAGCAGTGGCTCGAGCGTTTCGCGGCCGGGCGCCGTTTCGCGTTCATCGCGAACGACCTCGCCGCGCAGCATCGCGCGTGCGCGGCGGGCGCCGGCGTCGCGCTGCTGCCGCGCTTTCTCGTCGACGATCCGGCCGTGCAAGCCGGTGCGCCGCTCGTCGAACTGACCACCGCGCCGCGTTGCGATATCGAGCGCGAAATCTGGCTCGTCGTCCATCCGGACGTGCGCCGCTCGCCGCGCGTACAGCGTGTCGCGGATGCGATCGCCGAAGCGGTTCGCGCGGCGGATGGGCGGCTCTGACGCCCCGGCCTCGTCAGAACCGCTGCTGTAGCCCGGCCATGATCCCCAGTTGGCTCTGCCCCGTTTCGACCGTGCCACCGGCGGCGACCGCCTTGCCTGCGCTCGCGCTGTTCAGCATGTAGCCGACCGACGTATAGACGCGCGTCCGCTTGGACAGCTGATGGTTGGCGCGCCCGGCCAGCAACGTCGCGTTCGCGTTGCTCGCGGGCCCGCGTCGCAGATAACGCGTGCCTTGTGCATCGAACGTGACCGCAGGCGTCGGCGCATAGGCAACGCCCGCGAAGACGATATCGGTCTGCAAATGGCCGGCCGCCGCGACGTTGTTCCTGATCCATCCCGCGCCGAGCTTCGCGCGCCCCATCACCGCATAGCCGCCGACGACGCCGTGCGTGCTCGTATGGGCGCTGCTGTCGAGCGGCGCCGATGCGCCCGCCCCGCCGCGCTTCACGTCGTAGGACACCGCGACGCCAAAGCGCGCCGCGTCGTAAGCGACCAGCGCCGTATATTGCCGGCACGCGAGCGGATTGCCCGGCACCTGCCCAGCGCAGCCGGTCGCGGAAGGCCCGGCCGGCCCGGCGGCATCGCGGCCGAAGCTGTAGGTGCCGCCGATCGTGAGCCTGCGGAACTTGCCCAGGTAACCGATCGCGTTGTCGCTGCGCGCATTCGGCAGATAGGCGTCGAAGTTGCTCGGCGAATGAATGGACGGCCCGATCACGTCGGCGTTGGCCAGCGCATGGGCCGTCATGTTCATTTGCCTGCCGAGCGTGAGCGTTCCGTATGCGCTGCTCAGTCCCACGTTCGCCTGCCGGCCGAACAGTCGCCCGCCGTAGTTGAGCCGACCGGTGCCTGGCTGAAAGCCGTTCTCCAGCACGAAAAACGCGCGGTTGCCGCCCCCCAGGTCTTCGGTACCCTTCACGCCCCACCGCGACGGCAATTCGCCGGTCAGATGCGGCATGCCCACCGCCGATCCGCCCTTCGCCGCATGGTTGTAGTACGAAATGCCGGTGTCGACGATGCCGTACAGCGTCACACTGCCCTGCGCCTGTACGGTGCCCGTCGTCGCGATCAGCGACGATGCGAACACACTCCACCCCAGCATCGCCTTCGACGCCCTTGAATCGAGCTGCATGACTGACTTTCCCCTTCACAGGATGCGGGCCGCGGCGTCGCCGTGCGCGATCGGCCGGCGGCCGCGCGCCGGCGCCGCGGATAAACCGTTCAGGACTGCCCGGCGGACGACACGTGCCGTTCGGCGGCCGAAACCGCCGGGCCGTGGCGCGACGCCGAGCGCCGCTGATCGATCAAGCCGACCGCGACGGCCGCCACCAGCGCGGGCAGCCCGATCGCCATGAAGTTCTGTGCCAGCGGCAGATTGATGCCCACCAGCACGCCGATGACGATCGGCGCCAGGATCGCGCCGCTGCGGCCCACACCCAACGTCCAGCCGATGCCGGTCGACCGGATCGCCATCGGATAGAACTGCCCCGCATATGCGCAGTTGACGATCTGCGTGCCGATCGTCGACGCACCCGCGAGGCCGACCAGCACGAACAGCAGCGCGGTCGGCATCGGGTAGCCGAGCAGCGTGATCGACACGGCGGCAAGGAGGTACATCGACACGAGCACCGTCTTGATCGGCAGGCGATCGGCCAGCCAGCCGCCGCCGATCGCGCCGGCCATCGCGCCGGCGTTCAGCACCAGCACGAACGTCAACGCCGAGCCGAGGCTGTAGCCGGCGCCCGCCATCAGCCGCGTCAACCACGAACTGAGCGCGTACACCATGAACAGGCACATGAAGCACGCGATCCAGAACATGACCGTGCTGAACCCGCGGCCGTCGTCGAACAGCTGCCGGACCGGCGCGTTGCCCGCGTGGTCGGCGCGCGGAACGACATAGCAGTCGCCCGGTTGCGGCCGATAGGCGGGATCGAGCCGCTGCGCGATGCGTGCGAGTTCGTCCGTCCTGCCGTGCCGGATCAGGAACGGCAGCGATTCCGGCATCCATTTCATGAGCAGCGGAACGAGCAGCACCGGCGCGCCCGCGGCGACGAACACCGATTGCCATCCATGGGCGTCGATCATCCCCTTGCCCATGACCGCCGCCAGCATGCCGCCGACGGAATAGCCGCTGAACATCAGCGTCACCAGCGTATTGCGCACGCGGCGCGGCGCATATTCGGTCATGTGGGCGATCACGTTCGGCATGACGCCGCCGATGCCGATGCCCGCGAGGAAGCGCGCGACACCGAACAGCACGGGCGTCGGCGCCAGTCCGGCCGCCGCGGTGAAGACGCTGAACAACGTCAGGCAGGCCGCGATGGCCCGGCGGCGCCCGATCCGCTCGGCGACGGTCCCGAACACGATGTTGCCGACCATCATGCCGAACAGCGCCGAGCTGACCATGAAGCCGGCCTGCGCGGGGTTGACGCCCATCTCGTTCATGATCGCCGGCAGCGCGATGCCGGCCACTGCCAGGTCGTAACCGTCGAACACGATGATCAGCGCGCACCAGAACAGCACGACGCCGTGCAGCTTGCCCAGCCGCGCATCGTCCGAGAGCGCCTGCAGGTTGATTTGACGCATGGAGCTTCCTTCCTTTTCCAGAGGGGACCCGGGCCCGGCGGTAGCCGTCGCATTACGCGAGTTCGACCTAGTACGATCGATCGGCCCATCAACTTAGTAGTTGTACGAATCATTGACATGAAATGCGCCGCTGTTCGTCCGGCTGCCGGCGCAGTGTAGGAAGCCACAATGATTTCCACTATCCGGAATTTGCAGGCCGCTCGCGAATCCGGTTCGTTTTTCTCGTGCCGCACGCCGCGCGCTATCCGGATTTCTCCCCGGCGGGGACGGGACTATCCGATTCTTGCGAAACTTTCGACAAGCCTGACAAAGATCAATATCATCGTTTCAGGATATCTCGCTCACAAGAGAAACCGATGTGGCACGACGCACATCCGCGGCCAGCCGATGTGCTGCACGAAAAACGCCACGCAGGAGACGCCCCATGCCCCTCACCCCGAATGCGGACGCATTGTCCGCGCTGTATCGGAATTGCGTGTTCCGATCCGGCCTGCGCACGGATGCGCACGAGCAGGTCTCGCTGGAACTGGCCGAGCATGCGCTGCGCTGGAAGCAGGGCGTACCCGACGCAGCGCTGTTCAAGGGGCAACTGAATCACCTGAGCGTCTACGCGCTGCAGTACGGCGCCGAAGTCGAAGTCGCCCCGCGCCCGTTCGACGGCTTTTCGCTCGTCCACACGTCCCTCGCGGGCAGCGCCGAAATCGAGTGCGACGGGCACGTGATGGGCGTCTCCGAAGGGCGTACCGCCGTGCTGGCACCGACGTCGCGCGTGCGCCTGCGCTGGCGAACCGGCACCCGGCAGCTGATCGTCAAGGTGCCCGATTCGCTGATGCGCGCAGTCTGCGGCCGCCGGCCCGACGACGCGGCGCCCGGCCTCGCACCGGGCTTCCTGTTGCCGACGGCGCTTGCGTCGCAGTGGGATCTGATCGCGCAGTCGCTGCTCAACGTGCTCGCCGTTGCCGACGACGGCGGCATACGGGCCGAATGGCGCGACCACTTCGAACAAAGCCTCGCGCTGTTCCTGCTCGTGCATTGCCCGCCGTCGCCCGCCGCCGTGCAAGCCGGCCCGGCGCTGCAAGCGCGCGGCGCACCCGCGCAAGCCGGATCGCGCGGCGACATCCGGCAGATGGATGCGCTGCACGAATTCATCCACGCGCGGCTCTGCGCGCCGATCTCGCTCGAGGATCTCGCCCGCGCGGCCGGTGTCAGCCTGCGGACGCTGAACGTGCTGTGTCGCCGCTATCACGGCGCGACCCCGATGGAGCTGCTGCGCAACATCCGGTTGGACGCCGCGCGCGTGCAGTTGCTGACCGACCCGGCCGCCAGCATCACCGATACGGCGCTGACGTTCGGCTTCGGGCACCTCGGCCGCTTTTCCGCCTACTACTTCGCCCGCTTCGACGAGTTGCCGCGCGACACGCAGAAGAAGCGGGCGCCGAACTGAACCCCGCGGCGCCCGACGCGCGGTTACCGCTGCAGTCGCCGCCGCTCGCCATCGCCGCGGCCACCGCTTTACGCGCCGGGCAATCGCCCGCATAGTAGTGGTTTTCCCGTACCCCACCCTGTCGCTCCGTCGCCATGTCCATCTCGCCAGCCGCCTGCGTCGTCCGCGACGCGACCGAAGCCGATCTCGACGCGATCCACGCGATCTATGCGCACCACGTGCACCACAGCGTCGCCTCCTTCGAGGAAACGCCGCCCGACGTCGCCGAACTGCGCGCGCGCCGCGACGCGGTACTGAGCCACGGGCTGCCGTACCTCGTCGCCGAATGCGACGGCCGCGTGGCCGGCTACGCGTACGCGACGCCGTACCGCACGCGCAGCGCGTACCGCTTCACGATCGAGGATTCGATCTACATCGACGATGCGCAGCGCGGGCGCGGGATCGGCCGCGCGCTGCTCGCGGCACTGATCGAACGCTGCGAGGCCGGCCCGTGGCGGCAGATGATCGCGGTGATCGCCGACGGCGGCACCGGCGGCTCGACGTCGCTGCATCGCGCGTTCGGCTTCGAGCCGGCCGGCATGCTGAAGGCGGCCGGTTTCAAGCACGGCCGCTGGATCGATACGGCGCTGCTGCAGCGCCCGCTCGGCGACGGTGCGAACACGCTCCCCGTCTCGCCATAGGTCCGGTCATGCGAATGACCGGCTCGCGCCGGCCCTTCATGCGCGCGAACGGACCCTGGCGCGCCACGTCGCGCTAGAATGGCCGCATGTCAAAACAGACTCATTCCACACCCGACGAGGCCGCGCCGGACGCCCGCAACGAGTACACGGTCGACGAGCTTGCGCGCGTGTCCGACACGACCGTGCGCAATGTCCGCGCGTACCAGGATCGCGGCTTGCTCGCGCCGCCGGAAAAGCGCGGCCGCGTCGGCATTTACGACGACACGCACGTCGCGCGCCTGAAGCTGATCAACCACCTGCTCGCGCGCGGCTACACGCTGTCGAACATCCAGGACCTGATCAAGGCGATCGACGAAGGCCACGACCTGCGCTCGATCCTCGGCCTCGAAAACGCGATCGGCGGCCGCTGGTCGCACGAACTGCCGAAAACCTATTCGCTCGCCGCGCTCGCGCAGATGTTCGGCCCGCAGGCGACCACGCAGCTGTCACGCGTCACCGAACTCGGCCTGCTCGAACGGCGCGGCCTGTCGTTCGTCGCGAAGAGCCCCGCGCTGCTCGAAGCGGCGGCCGCGATGACGAAGGAAGGCATCCCGCCGCGCGAACTGCTCGACGTGATCAGCCTCGCGCGGCCGCATTTCGACGCGATCGCGCGGCTGCTCGTCGATCTCGTCGTGAAGCGGCTCGACCGCTACGACGCCGGCACGCTGCCGCCCGCCACCGACGTGCCCGAGCTGGTCGACGCGATCTGGCGCCTGCGCCCGCTCGCGGCCGTGTTCGTCGAAGGCGAGACGAACCGCGCGCTGGAAACCGCCGCGAGCGCCTATCTCGGCGGCCGCGTCGCGACGATCCTCGACAAAAAGCTCAGCGACGAAGCCGCGCGGCAGTCCGGCACGCCGGCATCGGAACACGACGACGAAGCATAGGCGCGCCGCCGTCATATTCATATCGGCAATGCTTCGTTTGCGGGCGCGACCGCCCATGCGACGATTCTTCCAACCGAGCGGCACAGCCGCTCGCCCGAAGACGTTTTGCATGGAGTCCGTTCGATGATTCGTTTCACCCGCTGGATCGCCCGCACCGCCGCCGTCACGCTCGTCACGCTGTCCGCGGCATCGGCGTTCGCACAAGGTAGCGCCGACAAGGTCGTGCGCATCGGCTACCAGAAGGCCGGCCTGCTGTCGGTCGTCAAGGCCCAAGGTTCGCTCGAAGCGCGGCTCAAGCCGCTCGGTTATGGCGTCCAGTGGTTCGAATTCCCGGCCGGGCCGCAACTGCTCGAAGCACTGAACGCGAACAGCATCGACTTCGGCTATACGGGCGCGCCGCCGCCCGTGTTCGCGCAAGCGGCCGGCGTGCACTTCGTCTACGTCGGCGCGGAACCGCCGGCGCCGCACAACGAAGCCGTGCTCGTGAAGGCCGATTCGCCGATCCGTTCGGTTACGGGCCTGCGCGGCAAGAAAATCGCGCTGCAGAAGGGCTCGAGCGCGAACTACCTGCTGCTCGAAGCCTTGCAGAAGGCCGGCGTGCGCTACGACGAAATCCACCCCGTGTACCTTGCGCCGGCCGACGCGCGCGCCGCGTTCGAAAGCGGCAACGTCGATGCGTGGGTCGTCTGGGATCCGTACTACGCGGCCGCGCAAAACACGCTGAAGGTACGCACGCTGTCCGACTACACGGGCCTCGCGGCGACCAACAACTTCTACGAAGCGACGCGGGACTTCGCGCAGCAGCATCCCGACGTGGTCGGCGCGATCCTGAAGCAGGCGCGCGAGACGGGCCTGTGGGTCAACGCGCATCCGGCCGACACCGCCGCGCTGATCGCGCCGAAGGTCGGCCTGCCGCAACCGCTCGTCGAGACGTGGATCAAGCGTGTCCCGTTTGGCGCGGTGCCGATCGACGACCGGATCGTCGCGGCCCAGCAAGGCGTCGCCGATGCGTTCTACGCGGCGAAGCTGATTCCGCAGAAGCTGAGCGTGGCCGACAACGCGTGGAGCGACAAGAGCATCGCATCCGCGCTCGCCGCGAAGTAGCGCGAACCCACGCTTCGCACACGTCCATAGAAAAAAGGCCGACGGGCATGCTGCCCGCCGGCCTTTTCTGCATTGCCCGACGTTGCGGAATTTGGGCGGCGAGCAACTGCCCGCTTCGCCAACGTCCCCGCTCCGCGCCTCCATTGACCTGGTTGCTCTACGTGGTCACGTGCCGGCCGATGGTGTCGGCAGCCGGCCGGCCGTTCATCGCCCCCGACTTCTTCGCGTCACGTTGACCTTCCGGGCGTACGGCGCCGAAGACCGGGAAACGCGCCTCCTCAAAGATCGTCGTTCGACGACAACCACCCGGGTTCATATGCACCCAGTGCACGTGCCGGATAAAACCAACGCAGCGGCGCATCGTCGATCTGCAATGGCGGGCGAAGCCGCGATGCCGGCCCCCACGATGTGAGCTCGACGTGGTCCGCCCGATCCCGCTGATCGTCGGCGACCAGTTCGACCACCTCGCTCATCGGCTCCGGGCGCAACTGCAAGACGGCCGCCGTGCGCGCCAGCGAAGCGCGGACCTCGGTACCGACACCCTGCGTCATTCGCGTGGTCAGCCCGCGGATGGCGGCCGTCGCCATCAGGTAGCCCGTCGCATGGTCGATCGCCTGGACCGGCAGGTTCACCGGTTCATCGCTGCCCGTCACGCGCATGCCCGCCTCGGCGATTCCCGTGCTCATCTGAATGAGGCTGTCGAAGCCGCGCCGGCAACGCCACGCGCCGGTCCAGCCATAGGCGTCGAGCGACACGTCGATGAGCGCGGGATTCAGTTCGCGCCGTTGCGCGGCATCGAGCCCGAGGCGCGCCAGCGCATCCGACCGGTAACCGTGCACGACGATATCCGCGCGGCGCAGCAACTGCCTGAGCGTATCGAGATCCGCGGCATCCTTCAGGTTCAGCCGCGCACAGCGCTTGCCGAGGACGACTTCGGGCACCGTACCCGGTTCTTCCCAGCCGTACGGATCGATGCGCAGCACCTCGGCACCCAGGCCGGCAAGAAATCGTGTCGCCACGGGGCCGGCGAGAATGCGCGTCAGGTCGAGCACGCGAATGCCGCGCAGCGGCCGGTCGCTCGAAGGCCGCCAGGCATGCGCGACGGCATCCGTCGCGGAATGAACGTGCAGCAACGGTTCGGCTGCGACCGCCTGCCCCTGCGGATGCCCGGCCCACTCCTGCGCCGAGTACATCGCCGCGGCACACCCGCCACGCTCGACGATCGCCGCCTCGAGCGCGCCGGCATCCCAGCGACTCACCGCCTGCGCGACCGATTCCGCATCGGCGGCACAGCCGAGTACCGACAACGCGGCCAGTCGATGATGCGGCGCGTTGGTGTGCAACCTGATCCAGCGATCGCGCGCCCGATAGTTGCCGGCCACCGGATCCCATTGAGGCGGCATCGTCCAGCCCTGCGGACGCAACGACGTGCCGAACCACAGCGACGCCATGCGCCGGTCGACCTGTACCGCCGGCAACGTTCCCGCCGACGCATGCAGCAATTCGGCGACGGACGTCCCCGCCGCCCCGATTGCCGCCGCGGCCATGTCGGTTACGCGAAACGCGGAGACCAGTTCTCCCGCGCCGCTGAAGCTGCACGATTCGAGGAAAGCCGGAGAGCCGCCGGCCGCCAGCCAGAACGTCCGCAGATGGTGCGACACCCGATCCTCGTCGGTCGTGGCCCGTTCCCGCGATATTTGATCGACACGCATGTTCGCCTCGCATGAATTAGGTGACGCAAAGATCGTCTCGCTCGCATTTGCTGTCAACGTTGATTATCCTGATCAACCTGTCGAACGATTCACTCTGCGCACGATGTCGAACTACCTGAATTCGACCGACGCCGCGGCAAGGCTCGGCGTCTCGCGGCAAACGCTCTATGCGTACGTCAGCCGCGGCCTGCTTCGCGCGGAACCTGGCGGCAGCCACCGTGAAAGCCGCTACCTCGCGGCCGACGTCGACCGGCTCGCGGATCAACGCGCACGAGGCCGCAAGCCGAAGGAAGTGGCAAAGGCCGCGCTGAACTGGGGTGCCCCGGTGCTCGAATCGAGCATCACGTTGATCGACGGCGGCCGGCTCTTCTATCGCGGCACGGATGCGCTCGATCTCGCGAGCCGGGCGAGCCTCGAGGAAGTCGCGGCGCTGCTATGGCGATGCGACGAGCAGACCGCTTTCGGCCGCCAGGCCCCCGCTACGCCCGCGGTGCTGCGAACGCTCTTCAGGCACTACGGCGACCAACGTGCCGAGCAGGCACTGCTGCCGCTCTTCACCGTCGCGAGCGAGGACGCGCCAACGGCGATCTGGCAGCAATCGTCCGATCGTCACGCACAGGGCTGCGGCGATCTCGTGCGGATTCTGGCGGCATGCCTGCTGCGCACCCGGATCGATACGGCCCCCATCCACGTGCAATGCGCGCGGGCGTGGGGCGTCGGGCCCGCGGGCGCCGAGCTGATCAGGGCGGCGCTCGTGCTGTGCGCGGATCACGAACTGAACGCGTCGAGCTTCACGGGCCGGTGCATTGCATCGACGAACGCGAGCCTGCGGGCCGTCGTGGTCGGCGGCCTGGCCGGCCTGTCGGGCGAACGTCACGGCGCCACCACGGCGCGCGGCGAAGCACTGTGGGACGAAATCGGCAATAAGGATGTCGAACGGAAAATGAGCGAGCGTCTCGCCCGGGGTGACGGCTTGCCGGGCTTCGGACATTCGCTCTACCCTGATGGCGACGTGCGCGCGACGTATCTGTTGTCGCGGATCCTGCCGCGCCGCCCTCAGTGGAACAGGATGCTCGATGCAGGGAGCGCGCTCACCGGCCAGAAGCCCTCCGTGGATCTCGCGCTGGTGGCACTGCGCAGACATTTGCGGCTTCCCGTCGGTGCCGCATTCGGCCTGTTCGCACTGGGCCGCTCGATCGGCTGGATCGCGCACGGGCTCGAGCAGCGCGCGCAATCCGATCTCATCCGGCCGCGTGCGGTTTATACAGGAACATGGCCGGTTGGCACCGGTGTCGAGCCGGATCGCGCACGATCCCGCGGACGATCGGGAAAGCAGCGAGCGACGCCGCACCGTGCTGCTCCGGCAGACGACATGCTTTCCGCTTTCTTCAGGAATCGATAGCTTTTTGCTCGATGCCGCGGGCACGCAACATCGGTGATACGCGAATGCCTCGCCGGCGGACGGAGGCAGCCACCCGCTGACGTTTCGCGGATGTCGCCAACGGATCGGCAAGGACCTTCCACGGAAATCCCCGATGGCCCTTTGCCGAATCCACCGGATGCAAACGGCAATCGGCACACCGCGCATCGAGCCGACAACGTGCGCGCGCCGTCGGCACGCGCATACCCGGCATGCCTGCTTACTTCAGCGCCCCTGCCACCCTCTTCTGCCGCCACAGACACAGCAAGTCACACGCAACATGCGCGGCCGCGATCGCCGTGATGTCCGCGTGGTCGTACGCAGGTGCCACCTCGACCACATCCGCACCGACCAGGTCGATCGCGCCGAGCGCGCGCACGATCGCGAGGGCCTGTGCCGACGACAGCCCGCCCGCGACCGGCGTGCCGGTGCCGGGCGCGAACGCCGGATCGAGGCAATCGATGTCGAACGTCAGGTACGCGGGCCGCGCGCCGACGATGTCGACGATCCGCTCGACCGCCGCGCGCGCACCGTGGTCGTGCACCCACGCGGCATCGAGCCGCTCGATCCCGAGGAAATCGTCGTTCCAGGTGCGGATGCCGACCTGCACCGACGTCGCGGGATCGATCAGCCCTTCCTTCACGGCCTTGTAGAACATCGTCCCGTGATTGAGGCTGTCCGGATCGTCGTCGGCCCACGTATCGCAGTGCGCGTCGAAATGGATCAGCGACAGCGGCTTGCCGTAGCGCTCCGCGTGCGCGACCAGCAGCGGATACGTGATGTAGTGGTCGCCGCCGAGCGTCAGCATCTTCGCGCCCGAGCGCAGGATCGTGCGCGCATGCTCGACGATCGCGGGCTTGATCGACAGCGGGTTGTGCGCGTCGAACCAGCAATCGCCGTAGTCGACGGCCGCGAGATCGTCGAACGGGTTGAAACCCCACGGATACGGGTGAAGCTCCGCGAGCTGCACGCTCGCCGCGCGAATCGCGGCCGGGCCGAGCCGCGCGCCGGAGCGATAGGTCGTCGCGAGGTCGAGCGGCACGCCGGAGATCGCGACGTCGACCCCGTCGAGCGCGCGCGAATAGTTGCGGCGCATGAACGACAGCACGCCCGCAAAGGTGTTTTCGATCGACGAGCCGTAGGGCGTCGTGCGACGGATCGCGCCGTCGCCATGGAGAAGTTCGGTCATGGTCGGACCATTTTTCGTGGGGGCCGGCCCGCGCCGCGTTGCATCGGCGCGCGGAGCGAGTACGGCATGGATTCATCGGGCACGCACCGGCTTGCGCATCCTGTCACGCGGCCGGGCGGAACAACGACAACGGCAATACCGCGGCGATCATAACAAGCCGAATTGATGTCGTTGCCCCGGCTCGACCGGGGCAACACGTCGAAGAAACCGGGTGAAGGCGTTCGCCCGTCGTGCACACGGCAAAGCCGGATCGCCACGGCTGCGGCCAGGCGCCTTTGCGTCCCCTGCCTGCCGCGTCCTAGAAGGATTCGCCGGTTTTCCCGCGCCCGTTCTTCCGGATAATGGCCGGCAGCCGCGCCCTCGACCGTGCGCCGTCCACCGCAGACAACAACAAACCGGAGACACCCGCCTTGATCGCCACGCTTCCCGCCACCTACCGCCGGCTCTGGCCGCTCGCCGTCTTCGCCGCGCTGCTGTACGGGCTGTCGCTCGCTGCCGCCCCCTATCCCGGCCAGGCCGCCGCGAAAGCCGCGATGGGCATCCTGCTGCTCGCGGCGGGCAGCACCTGCGGCGCGGCGCGCGAACGCGCGTGGCTGTGTGCGGCGCTCGTGACCGCCGTGCTCGGCGACGTGCTGCTCGCGCTGCCCGACTGGCCGCTGTCGTTCGTCCTCGGCCTCGGCGCGTTCCTGCTCACGCACCTGTGCTATTGCGCGATCTTCATGCGCTGGCGCGCACGGCCGCACGGCTGGCGCGTCGTCGCGCTCGTCGGGCTGTGGATCGCCGCCCCGGCGTTCTACGTGGCGTTTTTCCCGCACCTCGGCGAACTGCTCGCACCCGTCGCCGTCTACATGCTCGTGCTCTGCGTGATGGCGAGCTTCGCGCTCGCGGCCCGCACGCGCGGCCCACTGGTGGCCGTCGGCAGCCTGATCTTCGTCGGCTCCGATACGCTGATCGGCGTCGGCCGTTTCCTCGGCGGCTTTCCGGGCATCGAGTACCTGATCTGGGGCCTCTACGCGCTCGCGCAGGTCACGATCGTCGCCGGGGTTTTCCATGAGACGGCCGCCCGAACGATCCGTCCCTGATACCGTTTCAAACAGACCGCCGCACGCCGGCGGTCTCGTGCGCTCCCTCTCTCGCCCCGCCGACGGCCCTTTCCGCGCATCCCGCGATGCGGGAACCGGCCCGTTCCAAACCCCGCTCAGCCTTTTCCAGCCTGGCTTCCGGCCCTTAGAGCGCCGCTTCTAGCCTCTTGCGGTTTCCGGGTTCACCCACTATCGTTACATCAAACAATGTAACATTCGAAAATGAGCCAAATCGGAGACACCCGGATGAATGCTCGTACGCTGCCTTTCGGTCCGCCCGGCCACGACGGCCTGGACGAAACCATCGACATCGCCATCATCGGCACCGGCTTCGCCGGCCTCGGGATGGCGATCCGCCTGCGGCAAACAGGCGTGACCGACTTCGTCGTCCTCGAGAAGGCCGCGTCGGTCGGCGGCACGTGGCGCGACAATCATTACCCCGGGTGTGCATGCGACGTGCAATCGCACGTCTATTCGTTCTCGTTCGCGCCGAACCCGCGCTGGACGCGCATGTTCGCGCCGCAACCGGAGATCCGCGCGTATCTGGAAGACTGCGTGCAGCGCTTCGGGATCGGCGCGCACCTGCGCCTGAACCACGAACTGCAGCGCGCCGAATACGACGACGCCGCGCAACGCTGGCGCCTCACGTTCGCGAACGGCAAGCGGCTGTCGGCACGCGTGCTGGTGTCCGGGATGGGCGGCCTGTCGCGCGCCGCGCTGCCGTCGATTCCCGGCGTCGAGAATTTCAAGGGCCGCGCGTTCCACTCGCAGCACTGGGATCACGACTATGCACTCGAAGGCAAGCGCGTCGCGGTGATCGGCACCGGCGCGAGCGCCATCCAGTTCGTGCCGCAGATCGCACCGCGCGTGAAAACACTCGCGCTGTTCCAGCGCACGCCGCCGTGGATCATGCCGAAGCCCGACCGCAACCTGACCGGGTTCGAGAAGTGGCTGTTCCGTACGCTGCCGTTCACGCAGAAGGCCGTGCGCAGCGGCATCTACTGGATGCTCGAATCGCGCGTGCTCGGCTTCGCGATCCATCCGTCGCTGATGAAGAACGTGCAGAAGCTCGCGCTGCGCCACATCCGCAAGCAGATTCCCGATCCGGAGCTGCGCAAGACCGTCACGCCGAACTACACGCTCGGCTGCAAGCGCGTGCTGATCTCGAACGACTACTACCCGGCGCTGTCGCGCAAGAACGTCGACGTGATCACGACCGGCATCGACCACATCGAAGCCGACGCGGTCGTGACGACCGACGGCCGCCGCCATGAAGTCGACTGCCTGATCTACGGCACCGGCTTCCAGGTGGCCGATCCGTTTCCGCGCGGCGCGATCATCGGCCGCGGAGGGCTCGACATCGTCGACGCATGGCGCGACGGCGCGCACGCGTATCTCGGCTCGACGCTGCCCGGCTACCCGAACTTCTTCATGATCGTCGGCCCGAACACGGGCCTCGGCCACAACTCGATGGTGTTCATGATCGAGTCGCAGATCGAGTACATCCTCGGCGCATTGCAGGCGATGCGTCGCGAACGCGCGGATGCGATCGAGGTGCGTCCGCTCGTCGAGGCGCAATTCAACAGCGACCTGCAGGGCAAGCTGAAAAAGGCGATCTGGTCGACGGGCGGCTGCAAGAGCTGGTACCTCGATCCGCGCACCGGCAAGAACACCACGCTGTGGCCGGGCTTCACGTGGCGCTTCCGCCAGGCGACCGCGCATTTCTCGATCGCCGATTACCACGCGTATCGCGCGCCGCAACTCGACACCACGGCGCGGCCCGCCGCCGCGCCGGCCGCAGCCGCTTCGACTTCGACTCCGACTTCCGCCGAAGCGGCCTGAGCCAGACAAGGAGCAACCGACATGAGAGATTTCGCCAACAAGGTCGCCGCGATCACGGGTGCCGGCTCGGGCATGGGCCGCTCGCTCGCGATCCAGCTCGCACAGGCAGGCTGCCACGTGTCGCTCGCCGACAAGAACGGCGTCGGCCTTGCCGAAACCGAACGGATCGTCCGTACGATCGCGCCGAACGTGCGTGTCTCGACGCGCGTGCTCGACGTCGGCGAGCGCGATGCGATGTTCGCGTGGGCCGACGACACCGCGAAAGAACACGGCAAGGTCAACCTGATCTTCAACAACGCGGGCGTCGCGCTGTCGAGCACGATCGAAGGGATGGACTACAACGATCTCGAGTGGATCGTGAACATCAATTTCTGGGGCGTCGTGCACGGCACGAAGGCATTCCTGCCGTACCTGAAGGCATCGGGCGACGGCCACGTGATCAACACGTCGAGCCTGTTCGGGATCTTCGCGCAACCGGGCATGAGCGGCTACAACGCGACCAAGTTCGCGGTACGCGGCTTCACCGAATCGCTGCGCCAGGAACTCGACATGATGAAGTGCGGCGTATCGGCGACCTGCGTGCATCCGGGCGGCATCCGCACGAACATCGCGCAGGCAAGCCGCGTGTCGAAGAACATGGTCGGCTTCATGGTCGCGAGCGAGCAGCAAGGCCGCGACACGTTCGAGAAGTTCTTCATCACGACCGCCGACGATGCCGCGCGCACGATCCTCGCGGGCGTGCGCAAGAACAAGCGCCGCGTGCTGATCGGCCGCGACGCGAAGGCCGGCGACTGGATGGCGCGCGTGCTGCCGTCCGCGTACCAGGCGCTCGTCGTGTTCGCGACGCGCCGCGAGGCCGCCCGCGCGCGCCGTGACGCCGCTCGCGGCACGCCGGCGCCCGCGCCGCTGCACGCCACCTACAACAATGCAGGCAATCAGGGAGGAGAACAATCATGACGACCCCGAACATGATGCCGGTGCGGCGCGACATCCGTTTCGCGCTGCCGCCGGAACGCGCGAAGGACTGGCACGTGCAGGGCGTGCCGGTCACGCACTTCATGAACGCGCTGTCGCTGCTGTTCCCGGCCGGCGAACGCTTCTTCATGGATTCGGTGCGCAACTATCGCGACCGGATCGAGGATCCCGAACTGAAGAAGCAGGTACTCGGCTTCATCGGCCAGGAGGCGATGCACACGCGCGAGCACATCGAATACAACGACCTGCTGCAGTCGTCCGGCCTGCCCGCGCACAAGCTCGACAAGCGCCTGTGGACGATCCTCGGCTGGTTCAAGAAGGTGCTGCCGCATTCGATGCAGCTCGCGATCACGATCGCGCTCGAGCACTACACGGCGATCCTCGCGAACCAGTTGCTGTCGGGCCACGAGCACCGGATCGACGGCTCGGTCGAAGGCTACCAGCAGATGTGGATGTGGCATGCGATGGAGGAAACCGAGCACAAGGCCGTGTCGTACGACGTATGGACCACCGTGATGAAGCCGGGCCTCGGCAGCTACCTGCTGCGCACGGGCACGATGCTGACCACGACCGTGTTCTTCTGGACGATCGTGTTCGACTTCCACGTGCGCCTGATGCGTGCGCACCGTCGCGAACACGGCAAGTTCGGCGGCATGTGGCGGCTCGTGAAGTACCTGTACAGCCCGAAACACGGCGTGTTCCCGAGCATCGCGCGCGAATGGCTCGACTACTTCCGCCCCGGCTTCCACCCGTGGGACCACGACAACCACCAGTACCTGCAGGGGCTCGACACGCTGCTCGAGAACATCGACGCGACCAACGCGCGCTACGCCGCGCAAGCCGCCCCGCGCCGCGTGCCGCTGCACCCGGTTGCGCAGGCATGACGCCATGGCGCGCGCCCACGAGATGCTGACCGTCCAGTCCGGCGACGTGAAACTCGCCGTCTACGTGAGCGGGTCGCGTCGCGCCCCGCCGCTGATTCTCGTGCACGGCTACCCCGATTCGGCGGCCGTGTGGGCGCCGATCCGCGCGCGGCTCGCGAAGCGCTACCGCGTGATCGCGTACGACGTGCGCGGCGCCGGCGCGTCAGACGCGCCGCGCCGCCGCGCCGACTACACGCTCGAACGGCTCGCCGGCGACCTGAAAGCGGTGGCCGACGCGACCTGCGGCGACCGGCCGTTCCATCTCGTCGGTCACGACTGGGGCTCGATCCAGTGCTGGGAGGCCGTGACCGACCCCGCGTTCCGCGGCCGGATCGCGTCGTACACGTCGATCTCGGGCCCATGCCTCGATCACGTGTTCCGCGCGAAGATGCGGCTCAAGCAGAGCCTGAAGTCGTGGTACATCGCGTTCTTCCACTTGCCGGTCGTGCCGTCGCTGGTGTGGCGGCTCGGCGGCGCGGCGCTGTGGCCGCGCTGGCTGCAGATCACCGAACGCGTGCGTGCCGAGCGCGATCCCGTGCAACTGAAGAATGCGCTGAACGGCATGCAGCTTTACCGCGCGAACTTCCTTGCGCGGGCGCGCAAACCGCGCGAACGGTATGCGCAGGCGCCGGTGCAGATCCTCGTGCCGGTGCGCGACCGCTACGTGACACCCGAAATGTCGGTCGACCTCGACCGCTGGCTCGGCGACCACGTGCGCGAGGAAATCGACGGCAGCCACTGGGTCGTGCTGCGCCACCCCGACATCATCGCGTCGCGGATCGACCGCTTCGCGTCCGCGCAAGAGCGGCCGGCCGTCGCGAACGCCGCGGTTCAGCCCGTCAGCGCCGGCAGGCGTCTGAACAGCGTCTCGTAGTCGATCACGAGCCCGTCTTCGTCGATGTCCATCTCGGCGGTGAAATTCCGGAAGATGCCAAACCAGGCTGGCGGCGACACGCGGACGATAGTGCAGGCTGTACCACGCTTCGAGTTCTTGACTCGACGAGTAGTGCTTGCTGGCTTCACCTCAAGCGCCGTGGTTCAACCAAATCTCAATCGGACCAAACATCGCCTGATTCGCCTTGAAGAACGGGGGCAGGTTTACTTCTGGCGCAACAGCATGCCGAAGACTGATACGATCCGCACATCCACGATGACTCCGGTAGCTTGGGTGTGTCGCCACATTGGCTTCATGGCCCGACTTCCTCGACTCGATTTGCCCGGCATTCCTCAGCACATCAGCGGGGTAACAATCGCCTCCCCTGCTTTCTCGATGACTCCGACCGGCAGCGTTATCTGCATCTGCTCCGCGATGCGTGCTGCACACGGGTAGCCTTCTTCACGCCTACGTGCTCGTGAACAATCACGTTACCTCTTGCTGACACCACCCGATACCGGCGTGACCGCGCAACTGACGCAGAAGCTTGAGCGTCAGTACGTCGGTCAATTCAACGCAAAACCGCAGAGCCGGTCGTTATCGGGAGGGAACTGAGGTTCTGAATACGTCAGTATGACCAGTTGAGGCAGCGCCATCACCGGCATGATCAGCAGTACGATGACCAGGTCCACCCAGATCGTCAGCAGAAGCCACCAGCGGCGCTTCGTATCGGTGAAGGATTCCAGCACCCAGCGCCCCCCGCAACGCTGTAGAACATCGCGCCAAGTACGAGGCGGCGATTCAATCGTGGGGGCCGGAAGGCCTGTGTCTCCTGCCATGTAGCGCTGCAGCCATACCCATGTTGAGGCATTGCTATATCCAATGCGTAAGCCAATGATGGGAATTCGAACGAGTTTTTCGCCCGTCAGATTTGATGGATATCCCACTAGATAGAGATAGCCTTGCCCCCTGCCGTGATAATAGTCGATGCAAAGCAAATCATCCCAATCAAGCACCCAAAGCGTGTCTCGCCCATCGTCACCGCATGAGACGTAGTAAACTTTTCGCTCTAGCCGATCAATTCTCACACGAGATGACCGACGACGATATCTCGCCCCCAGCATCCGAGAAGACAAAATTCCCACAACATAAGAAGCCGGCAAAAACAAAAAAAACAAATATACGGCAATTCCACTAAAAATCAAAACCCAAAAAATAATCAATATTACATAAACAACTAAAGACCAAATTATGATTTCAAATGTGCTATTTTCACGCTGCAAAGTATCAGACGTGATTTCGACACAATGGCCACTTTGACGCAAGATGGAAATACTAGCTTTAGCGGAACTATCAATTTCGTGCGGCAGCAGATCACATGCAGACCGGAACGAGTTCCAGCGTGCCTGAATTTCAGATAACTTTGGCAACCGCCGTGTCCTCGGCGCAGCCATTATTGTGGCTCCTTTACCGGATCGAGCAAGCTAGGCGAAATAGGCTCGGTTAGCCAGGTTCCCCGGGTAAATATCAAAGGTTGGCGTTGCGGCAATAATGCTAATTCAGGTTGCCCGCCCGGATCTGGACGGTAGCAGTAGTCCAACTCGACTTTTGCGTCAGCACGCATGGTAATGCGCCACGTCAGTACGCGAGCCCCGTTCTGTGTGACATCAGTACCAGTAAACATAAACGCATCATCGTAGGGAAATCGATAGTCCAGGGGCACGAAAAGCGGTCCGTCCACCTGCTTCAAGGACTTACCGTTGCGATGTACGCGCAAGCGGTGAAGGAATGGAGCGGAAATTTCAAAATCTTGCGTAGAGACCTTTTCGCTATCATTCGGATAACCGGGCAATACGATCGAAAGAACCAGAGTACCGACGCCGTCGGCGGTTATCTCTCGATGAAGCGCCTTGGCGTCTTGCCACATCCCATAGAAGGGGACAAAAGAGCGCCAAGCTAAATTGCTAAGCGTGAGTGGCACAGCACTCTTCGGATCTTCCCACTCCGCAACCACACGAGCTCCATAGACCGCCCCATGGAAGGCCGCCAATTCTTCCTGAAGGGTTCGAAAACGGTAACGAGCATCACCCCGGCTCCAGAAGCTGTGTGCAAGCCATACTTCATCGGGCTGGAACTTTGCAGCTAACGCTCGATAGGAAAAGTAGACGACTGCTCCTGTCGCTAGGGCGGCAAGAATTAGCCAACCTACTGGTCCCGCGATGCCCAATCCACCCACGACTGCCGTCACAGATGTCGTGCTAAAAAACATACTGGCTGCGGCAAGTGCGCCGAAACCCGCTGAAGCCAGATATATTCGTCCAGCTTCATTATTCTGGGCAGCGCCGAATGCCCGCGCGGACCGTACGACATCAGCTACAGCGCCCAGTGCAGCCGCTCCCGCACCGAAACGGGTAGCCACTGTTCGCGCCGCTAGTGCGCCGCCGAGTCTCGACGCTTTTAGTGTTGCCCCACTCGCCAGTTGACGGAGTTGTAGCAAGTCGCCTTTTATGTAGTAGCCTGCACTAAGGACTGAAGATATTGCAGACAGAAACGTAGCGGCGGACATGGTTCTTGATTGCAAATCCTTTGACAAAAATCCATCCTGCATAAGATCACTCGTTGACGCACGCAAGGCCATCACCGCTGACACCGCGGCCAATCCGGTGATCGCATACTCCCCGCCAACGATACCTCGCTGGGCAGTAGCATAACCGTGACTTGCCTGCATTTTCTTTAGCATCCGCTGGAACACATTACCCTCCAGCTTGAACTTCTGCTCCGCACCTGCGGGAGACGGACTGATGTAGTCTTTGCCAGCCCCCTTGGAGACCACCTCGAACAGCGTCACCTTGGCCGACAGATTGCGCAACGGCCTCGCGAGAGTAATGCCCCATTTTCTCAGTTGTTTTTGGCTCATGATCTGTTCGCCACGGAACTGAGAATATTGCTTTGTGGCTTCGGCACTGCTAACTCGGTATGTGACCAGGGTTTCGCCCACGCGAATTTCTGCAAATAGACGCAGGCGCCGTGTAATCACATCCGCCTTGGGATTAGGCAAGGCCTTATCAGCGAGCAGCGGTATCATCAAATTGACTAGTATTCCGGAATACGGCGTTGCCGGTCGATCGATATTGAACTGAAAGATGGGCGCAAATCCTGCAACACCTATATCAAGCACATTCTTTAGCAGATCGGGATTGGCGAAATGCTGGTGAAGTTCAGGTATACCGTGCGCCAAAGAAAGCCATACTGGGCTCTTTTCAGGGGCCGCCAAGAGGAGGTCCTTGTACGCAGCGCGGCCAGCTTCACTATGAGTCAGACCGCCCACGCATAGCGTGACGACACGCTCATAGTCTTGCGCGTTTTCCTTTGCACCTAAATCGAAACAAGCAAAAACTCTGCTTAGCCAATCATCGTGCCAATCCTTGCCCATTGCGCTGCCGGCCGTTCTGACCCAACGCTCAAGATCGCTCACTCGCTTCTCTATATCGGCTTGCTTGGTCTTTATCGTGCGTTCATATGAAAACATGAACGGTATAGCATTCCCATGAGCGCGATCTGCATTATCGTTCGCGTAATAGCGAACCAGCTTCTGTCGCTTTGCATAGGCCTCCACACCTGCATGCTTCTGGAGGCTTTGCAAATACTGTTTGATCATCGTCGCGCTGGTGTATGCATGATTGTTGTCAGCTTCGTACACTTGACGATCGGCTGCGGCAACAGCAGCAAGATGTGCCAATTCACTGGTGATGCCGATCGGATCGTGCAGCACCACAGCCAAGGGAACAACGCCCTTTGTCGGAGCAAGCGCCATATGTGCACCCGCAATCACCACGTCGTAGGTCGCATACTTTTCTGGCTCCGCTATTTCGCTCCATTTGTAGTACCCCGATTTTCCATTCAAAGTCGGCCTTACGAGCTCCGGTGCGGCGGATGCGACCAGTGCGATATTAAATGCGTGCGTTTGTTCGATGCCACCGGATGGTTTCACCTTTGTCGCCAGCTTGGTGCGGATGCCACCTTTATCAATCTCGATATTCCACAGCCTTGCGTGGGTTAGCATTGTTTCGCTAACCATCAGGTAAACGATCTCTGCGGTTTTGCTCTCCGGAGCAAGTAGGAATGGTTTGGCGCCGGCCATATCGGGGCGTGCGAGCCGACCTGGTGTGGCGTCGTTGTCATCGGCACGAGTCCACCAAATGCGAGCAAAGCGCATGTCGTCGGTGACTTGGTAGTGTTGCGTCCACATGCGGCCGTTCTCGAAATAGCAGAGGTAGACGTAGGTGCCTGGACGCAGCACGCGCAAACCGTAAGCTTTGCCACCTGTGAGGGCGGGATAGCCATCCGTGCTGAGCGTCGGAAACACCTTTTTTTCCAAAACTCTATCCGCGATGCCATAGCGCAACGGGTAGATGGGCACGCCCCTCTCGCACGGCGGTGCCGAGGTAGCTTGGCCGATTTTTTTCTCACCGGGACGGTCGGGGCATAGGGCCTTTTTACAGGTGGTTTCCATAGTGTTTCCTTCAGGACGTTGCGGCGGCCCGAGCCACCAATCGCGCCTCGGCGTCGAACAATCGCTGCTTTCCCTTCACCTGCCGCTGGAGCAAGATGTCACGCAAGGTGGCGTCCATGGCAAAGAAATCATGCGGGTACTGGAAACGCAGTTCCATGTAGTGGCGCACGTCACGCTCCGTAGTGAGCGCCAGCTGATCAGTCGCTTCATTGGCGAAGTGGTTCAGATGCCGCCAAAGCGCCGGCTCGTTTTCCGGGTGACCGTAGGCCGGAAAGCGTTGACGGAACTCGCGCGCACAGTCGCGCATGAACCATGCGAGACTGGCCCGATCGAGCGCGGCCTCGTCGTCCAAGGACAAAGCGATGGGCTCATTGGTTACCGACGCAGGATGGTCGGTCGAGGGTGAATCGGCAAACAACCATTCCCCCGTCCGCTCATCACCGGCGTACCAGATGAACCGCTGGATGGGACCGAACAGTTCGGACAGGCATTCGCTCGGCAAGGCTTCGCAGAGTTCTTCGAGCTGCCGTGCAGCATTCAGGCTGAAGCCGAGCGGAAATCCGTCGGATGCCGTCAACTGGCGCAATCGTTGGAGGTGAAGCACCAGGTTGTCGCCATCGTCGGGGCCCAGCAGGATCAGTCCGGCTTGTTGAGTTAGCCAGTGGTCGAGGGCGTGGACATACACCGACTCATTGAGCGGCACCAGCAGTGGGCCCTGGCGATAGCCTGGGGAGCCGTACTCCCAGGCCGTGTTGCGCCAGACCCAGCGATAGTCAAAGCCGTTAGTGATCGCCTGCACTTCTTCTTCGAGCGTTTCGCTGTGTGCGCCGCTTAACCAAAGCCAAGGGCGCGGCCCCTGCTCCAGCGTCGCCCACCTCGTACGAGGCAGTGTGTTCACCACCTGACGCGACCATTGGGGTCGATCGATCGTCGCGTTCATCACACTGCCCCCTTGCCGCAGGGACACGGCTTGCGTGGGCAGGAACCGTCGGCACGCATCGCGCAGGCGCGGTCCATGCCTTGTCCCGTACGGGGCGCTGCAGGCAACGCGAGTGCGTTTTGCGCTCCCCCGCTGTTCTGGGTCATCGGCCCTTTCACACGAATCGCCACGCCTTCCAGCGTGATGCCGCCGTTGTCGATGCGCACGGTGCCACCGGGGCCTTTGACTTCCAGCAGCTCGGCAGCTTGGATTTCATAGACCTTGGTGCGTTGCCGAATGGCCTGCCCCGCCTCCAGCTCGGCATGCCCCTGCACGCGCTGCGTCAGATGTCCGCCGATATCCATCGTGTGGTTAGCCGCCGTCTTGTCGCGACGATGGTTGCCGACTTCCTCGGTACGGTCCTTGCCCGTGTGGATCGTGTGGTTGCGACCAATGCTCAGGAAGTCGTCCTGCCCGATGTCGTGGCGGCGGTCCTGGCCGATGGTGACCTGCTCGTCGCGCCCCACGGTCTCTTTGCGATCGTTACCGATGGCGATGGTTTCGTCGTGTTCGACCTGCTCGCTGCGGTCGTTGCCCACGAAGGTGGTTTCGTCGTGATTGACGTGGATGTTCTGGTCCTTCTGCGCGTGGACGTAGATTTCCTCTTGATCCTTCTCGTCCTCGAAGCGCAGTTCGTTGTAGCCCTCGCCCTTGTGCGTCTGGCTCTTGATCGTCATCCGCGTCTTGTGCCGCGGCAGTTCGTACGGCGGCAACTGCAAGCGGTTGTACGCCCGCCCGATGATGAGAGGCTGGTCCGGATCGCCATCCAAGTTGACCACGATCACTTCCTGCCCGATGCGCGGGATCGCCATGTGGCCCCAAGTCGCGCCGGCCCAGTTCTGTGCGACCTGGATCCAGCACGAGCTGTGCTCGTCGTACTTGCCCTCGCGATCCCACGGGAACTGAACCTTCACCCGGCCGTACGCGTCGGTGTAGATCTCTTCGCCTTCCGGACCCACCACGGTTGCCGGCTGCGGGCCGTCAATGCGCGGGCGCGGCAGCGGCTCGGCGCGCCATTCGGCATCGTCGGGCACCAGCACCGCTTCGTAGCGGTAGTGCGTACCTTGTTGTGCGTCTGCGCTCTCTTCCGCCTGACTGGTGTATTGCTTGCCGTGATGCACGAGGCTCACCGGGCGCCAGCCGCGGTTCATGTCCTCGCGCGGGTGGCCGGTGAGGTCGAACGCGATGCCGGGTTGCAGGCGCGCATCATCGCCGTTCACCCGCGCGATACGCGCATCGCGACGGTGACCACGCAGGCGGTCCTGCGTAAACGCCTTGCCACTGCCCTCGTGCTTGTAGCGGCCCGGGTAGTCGTAGCGCGCGTAGCCACGGCCCTGGTGATCGAGGTCAGTGCCTTCGCGCGGGTACTCGTGCGGAAAGCGTGGGCTCTTGAACGTGTAGTCGCGCTGCACCTGGCGCGCGGTGCGCACGTTCTCCGTATAGGCGAAGGTGCGCAAACTGGGCTGCGGCTGGTCGCCGCCGGGCGTCGGGTTGTAGATCACCGGCTCGCCCTGCTGACGGCCGAAGATAAACAGCCGATCGCAGTGGATCAACCGATAACCGTCGGCCTTGTGCTGGAAGGCGTAGAAGAAGCCTTCCTCGCGCAAGATACGTTCGATGAACTCGTAGTCGGTGTCGCCTGCCTGCACGCAATACTCGCGCGCCAGATGCTCGCTGGTGACACGCTGCTCGTAGTCCAGCGTTTGATGGTGTGCCTTGAGCACGGCCGTGGCGATTTCGGGCACGCTCAAAGTCTGGAAGATGCGCCAGTCGGAGGACAGCTTCAGACGCGCCAAACGCGGCTCGACCACCGCGGAATAGCGAGTACGTCGAAAGCCCGTGTCACGCTGAACGAACGACGAGATGGCGCCATGCACGTAACGCACCGGCTGCCCGCCCTGCCAAATCGTGAGCAGGCCATTGCGGTCGAGCACCTCGCCAAAGTCGATGGCGGGATTCGCGCTGGCCAATTCAACCTGCAAGAGAAAGGTCTCGGACAGGCCCTCGTGCAGGGTGAACTCGACGACCTCGAATGATTCGTTGCCCGCGGTGAAGGTAAAGCGCAGGTCAGATTGGATAGCCATAGTTAAGCTGCTCGCTGAACGTCCAGCGGCAACGATTAACTATTGCGAGATCCCCGTCTATTGGACGAATCTGAAAATAGCGCTTTCCCCCGACCTGGCCCCCACCATATCCGTGGGTTACCTTGGTCCTATCCGCGACCGAGCCAGACTGCCCCGGCCACCTTGTCGCAAATTCCGCCTCTACTGGCGATTACCTCTGCGCCTCGCCCCAAAAAAGCGAAACTCCGAAAGATCTCGATCCTCGGAGTTTCACTGCCCTCAACCACGAATCAGTGCCGCACGGCCTCGCCCGCTAGCACCCCCGTCTGCGCGTAGAACTCCTGCTGCGCGAACGCAGCGCGCTCGCGCCGCGCACGCTCGCCGCGGTCCGCGAGCGAGCCGACGACGATCCCGACGAACGCGAGCGGCACCGACACGAGCGCGGGGTTGTCGAGGAACACCGCCGCGTGCGCGTGATGCAGCACGTCGACCCACACCGACTTCGACAGCACCGTGAGCGTGACCGCCGACACGAGGCCGACCATGAACGCGACGTTCACGTGCTTGAACAGGATCGACAACGCGATCGCCGCCGCGCGCGAGACGCGCATCTCGAGGCACTCGTCGGGCTTGCCGCGCGCCCACATCTGCGCGTAAAGATCATGCGAGATCGTCGTCGCGCCGGCGAGCGTGAGTCCCGCGACCACCGCGAGGACCGTCGCGAACGCCGCGGTTCAGCGGCCCGTCAGCGCCGGCAGGCGTCTGAACAGCGTCTCGTAGTCGATCACGAGCCCGTCTTCGTCGATGTCCATCTCGGCGGTGAAATTCCGGAAGATGCCTTCGTAGCGGTAGCGCCGGCCCGGCTCGATGCACGCGTAAGCCTGCTTGACCGGCGTGACCTTCAGGTCCGGCGTCGAGATGTACGCGACGTCGATCGGCCGCCGCTCGCCGCGCGCGAGCCCAAGGCGACCGATCGGCAGCGCGTTCGTGAACGGCGTCGCCGCGATGTCGATGTCGATGCAGCCGTCGAGTTCGGGCAGCGCACGGCCCGCGCCGTCGCGCCAGTGGCCTTCGCCGTCGCCGCGCAGTTCGAGCGTGCCGCCGCCCATCACCTTCAACACCGCATACGTCACGCGCCAGTGCGCGTCGCACTCGACGCGATACGCGAGCCCGTACGCACGGCCGTACCGCTGGCCGACCACCGCGCTTTCGACGACGATCCCGCCGCCGCTCCGGTCGAACGCCAGATGTTCGACCCCGTCGCCTTCGAGCGACGCCCATCGCACTTCACGCATCGTTCCCCCTCCCGGTTTCCCCGCTGCGGGACACTGTCGCACGAATCCACCGACGAAAACGCCGGCGGATGCCTGAATTCCCTCACCACGAAACGTTCGCCCCGAAAAACGCCAATGCAACGCCCGCCAGGACATGGCCGGCCGCCCGCATTCCCCATTTCGGGGCAGCGCCGACAAATCCTGACTATCCAGAATTCCCTATTCCGGTGCATCGGATTGTGTCCTATGCTCGCGGCTCGTCCTGTTCCGCCGCCATCATGCCTACCGCCCGCTCCGCCTCGCCGTCGATCGACCTGCGCATTCTGCTGCGCGGCATCGGTCAGATCGTACTGCAGGCGAACGCGCTCACCGGCGCGCTGCTGCTCGCCGCGCTGGCGCTGACCGACCTGCGGCTGGCATGCGCGGCGCTGCTCGGCTCGGCCGCCGCCAGCATGACCGCCGTGCTGACGGGCGCCGCGCGCCACGACGTCGAACAGGGGCTGCACGGCTTCAACGGCGCGCTCGCCGCGCTGATCGCGGCGCTGTTCGCGCCCGCGTCCCTTGCAGCCGTCGCGCTGGCGCCGCTGGCCGCGATCGGCGCGGCGCTCGTGCAGCGCGCGATGCGCACGCCGCTCGCCCGCTGGCGCCAGTGCCCGTATTCGAGCCCGTGCCTCGCCGTCACCGCGCTGTGGCTGCCGTTTGCCGCACCGCAACACGCGGCCGATGCGACAGCCAGCGTGGCACTGACGCCGCCGTCCGTCACCGACGCATTGCTGTCGGGTGTTGCTCAGACCACCTTCGCGCAAGGCGCATGGGCCGGCGCGCTGATCGTCGCGGGCCTCGCCGTCGCGTCGCGCCGCGCGGCCGCGTTCGCGCTCGGCGGCGCGATCGTGTCGACCGTGCTGCTGCTCATGCTCGGCGCGAACGGTGCGCTGTTCGCCGACGGCCTGCTCGGCTTCAACGGCGCGCTCGCCGCACTGGCGCTGATGTCGCGCGGCCCGCGCGCGGCACTTGCAGCCGCCGCACTCGCCGCGCTGATCCAGTGGCTCGCGATGCGCGCCGGCATCCCCGTGTTCACGGCGCCTTTCGCCCTTGCATCGTGGGTGACCGTAGCCGTCGCGCGCCGCCTCACCTTCGGAGAACCCGATGTCGTCATTCGCACACCGTCCTGATGCCGTGAAACCCGGCGGCCCGATCTCGGACGCCGAACGCCGGCTGCGCGTCGACCTCGCTGCCGCCTACCGGCTCGTCGCGCTGAACGGCTGGGACGACCTGATCTACACGCATCTTTCCGCGACCGTGCCCGGCGAGCCCGACCACTTCCTGATCAATCCGTTCGGCCTGACGTTCGACGAGGTCCGCGCATCGAACCTCGTGAAGATCGACCTGGCCGGCAACCGGATCGGCGCCGGCGAGCACGCGGTCAACGTGACGGGCTTCGCGCTGCACGCGGCCGTGCATGCCGCCCGCGCCGACGCCGTCTGCGTGATGCATCTGCACAATACGGCCGGCATCGCCGTATCGATTCAGCGCGACGGGCTGCTGCCCGCGTCGCAGCACGCGCTGCGCTTTCACGGCGACCTCGCGTACCACGACTACGAGGCACTCGCGTTCTCGCCGGCCGAAGGCGCGCGGCTGACTGCGAGCCTCGGCGCGAAATCCGCGATGCTGCTGCGCAACCACGGCACGCTGACGGTCGGCCGCACCGTCGCCGAAGCCTATGTGCTGATGGACACGCTGATCAAGGCCTGCGATATCCAGGTGCGCGCGCAGGCCGGCGGCGGGCCGCTCGTGCTGCCCGACCCGGCGGTGGCCGACCGCACCGCCGAACAACTGCGCGACGGCGGTGCGATCGAAGGCGAACTGGAATGGCCGGCGCTGCTGCGCCGGCTCGACCGGATCGATCCGTCGTATCGCGACTGACGCCGCATCCCTGGCCGCGATCGCGGCCGAACCCGACACACTCAACCGGAGCACTTGTCATGCCGACTTTCAATATCCAGCTCTTCGAAGGCCGCACCGTCGAACAGAAGCGCGAATTCGTCGAAGCAATCACGCGCGTCACCTGCGAGACGCTCGGCTGCGAGCCGGGCTCGGTCGACATTATTCTCACCGACGTGAAGAAGGAGAACTGGGCGACGGCCGGGAAGCTGTGGAGCGACGAGCGCTGAACGTCACACCCGGCGATGCTTGAACGCCCGCCTGCATCGCACTGATTCATCACCTGCGGCGCCCGCCCGGCGGCGCTGCAGGCGGCTTCCTTCTCCGCCTCCCGATGTGCGCGCGCACATCGCATTGTCACGCGATCGGTGCATATAATGCGGCTCAGACGCAGCAGCCGATGGCCACCCGACGAGGAGACCGCCATGGAAGCGAAGCACGAGGAAGTCGTCGCACATCTGCTCTCGGACGTCGTCGAATTCGCGCGCGGGCGCCTGCCCGAAGCCACGTTCCGGATCGTCGAACCCTTCCTGCGTCATTACTACGATTTCGCCGATGCCGACGATCTGCAGAGCCGCAGCATCGCCGATCTCTACGGCGCCGCGATGGCGCACTGGCAGACCGCCCAGAAATTCGTGCCCGGCAGCGAACGGCTGCGCGTGTACAACCCGATCCTCGAACAGCACGGCTGGCATTCCGACCACACGGTCATCGAGATCGTCAACGACGACATGCCGTTCCTCGTCGATTCGGTGACGATGGCCGTCAACCGCCTCGGGCTCGCGCTGCATTCGGCACTGCACCCGGTGTTCCGCATCTGGCGCGGCGCCGACGGCGGCATCGAGCGCGTCGATGCGGGCGGCGCGACGCCCGGCGACGGCCAGTCGCAGCTCGCGTCGTTCATCCATTTCGAAGTCGATCGCTGCGGCGATGCCGCGCTGCTCAACACCTTGCGCAACGACATCGCGCACGTGCTCGGCGACGTGCGCGCATCGGTGGAAGACTGGCCGAAGATCGTCGACATCGCCCGCGCGACGATCAAGGAGATGAAGGCGCGCGAATCGACCGCGGAAGACATCGAGGCGCGCGCGTTCCTCGAATGGATGGCCGCCGATCACTTCACGTTCCTCGGCCAGCGCGACTACGCGCTCGTGTCCGACGGCACGGGCTTCGGGCTGCGCGGCATCGAGGGCACCGGCTTCGGCATCCTGCGCGAATCGCTGCGCACGTCCGGCGCCCCCGACGTCACGCCGCTGCCGCAGGCCGCCGCCGACATCATCACCGGCGCCTGGCCGATCTTCCTGACCAAGGCGAATTCGCGCGCGACCGTGCACCGGCCCGGCTATCTCGACTACGTCGGCGTGAAACTCGTCGGCGCCGACGGCAAGGTCACCGGCGAGCGCCGCTTCATCGGGCTCTACACGTCGACCTCCTATTTCGGTTCGTATACCGAGATCCCGATCGTGCGCCGCAAGTGCGCGAACATCGTGCGGCGCGCGGGCTTCCTGCCGAAGGGGCATCTCGGCAAGTCGCTCGTGACGGTGCTCGAAACCTATCCGCGCGACGAACTGTTCCAGGCCGACGAAGACCAGCTCTACGACATCGCGCTCGGCATCCTGCGGCTGCAGGAACACCAGCGCACGCGCCTGTTCGTGCGGCGCGACCGCTTCGACCGCTTCGTGTCGTGCCTCGTGTTCGTGCCGCGCGACAAGTACAACACCGACCTGCGCCGGCGCATCGCGAAGCTGCTCGTCGATGCGTACAACGGCGTGACCGTCGAATTCACGCCGCTGCTGTCGGAATCGGCGATCGCGCGCATTCATTTCGTCGTGCATGCGGAACCGGGCACGATGCCCGACGTCGACACGCGCGAGCTCGAAACGCGGCTCGTGCAGGTCACGCGCCGCTGGCAGGACGATCTCGCCGACGCGCTGCTCGACGCCTTCGGCGAAGAGCAAGGCAACCGGCTGCTGCAGCGCTATGCCGATTCGTTCCCGGCCGGCTACCGCGACGACTATCCGGCGCGCACGGCCGTGCGCGACATCGAGCTGATCGAACGAGTGAAGGATTCGGGGCAGCTCGCGATGAACCTGTACCGGCCGATCGAGGCGGAAGCGCGTGCGTTCCGCTTCAAGGTCTATCGCGCGGGCGACCCGATCGCGCTGTCGCGCAGCCTGCCGATGCTCGAGCATCTCGGCGTGCGCGTGGACGAGGAGCGGCCGTACCGGATCCAGACGCAGGACGCCGCGCATGCGTGGGTGCACGACTTCGGCCTCGAGCTCGCAGACGACACCGAATTCGACATCGAGCGCGTGAAAGGCCTGTTCGAGGATGCGTTCGACCAGATCTGGAGCGGCCGGATCGAGAACGACGACTTCAACCGCCTCGTGCTGCGCGCCCATCTGAGTGCGCGCGAAGTGACGATCCTGCGCGCGTATGCGAAGTATCTGCGGCAAGTCGGCTCGACCTTCAGCGACGCGTATATCGAGCGCGCGTTGACCGGCAACCCGGCGATCGCACGGCAGTTCGTCGAGCTGTTCCTGCTGCGCTTCGACCCGGCCACCGGCGACACGCGCGACGTGCAGGCCGAGCGGCTGCTGAAGGCGATCGAAGGCGCGCTCGACCAGGTGCCGAACCTCGACGAAGACCGCATCCTGCGGCAGTTCCTCGGCGTGATCAACGCGACCGAGCGCACGAACTACTTCCTCGTCGACGCAAACGGCGAATCGAAACCGTACCTGTCGTTCAAGTTCAATCCGGCGAAGGTGCCCGGGCTGCCCGAGCCGAAGCCGATGTTCGAGATCTGGGTGTATTCGCCGCGCGTCGAGGGCGTGCACCTGCGCGGCGGCCGCGTCGCGCGCGGCGGCCTGCGCTGGTCGGATCGCCGCGAGGATTTCCGCACCGAAGTGCTCGGGCTGATGAAGGCGCAGATGGTGAAGAACGTCGTGATCGTGCCGGTCGGCTCGAAAGGCGGCTTCGTCGTGAAGAACCCGCCGCCGCCGAGCGATCGCGAAGCGTGGATGCGCGAAGGCATCGCGTGTTACCAGACCTTCCTGCGCGGCCTGCTCGACCTGACCGACAACCTGGCCGGCAACGCGATCGTGCCGCCGCCCGACGTGGTGCGGCACGATCCCGACGATCCGTACCTGGTGGTCGCCGCCGACAAGGGAACGGCCACCTTCTCCGACTACGCGAACGCGATCTCGCACGAATACGGCTTCTGGCTCGACGACGCGTTCGCGTCCGGCGGCTCGGTCGGCTACGACCACAAGAAGATGGCGATCACCGCGCGCGGCGCGTGGGAATCGGTCAAGCGCCACTTCCGCGAGATGGGCATCGATACGCAGACGACCGACTTCACGGTGGTCGGCGTCGGCGACATGTCGGGCGACGTGTTCGGCAACGGGATGCTGCTGTCGCCGCATATCCGGCTCGTCGCCGCGTTCGATCACCGGCACGTGTTCCTCGACCCGAACCCCGATCCCGCGACGAGCTTCGCGGAGCGCGCACGCATGTTCGCGCTCGAACGCTCGAGCTGGGCCGACTACGATCCGGCCGCGATCTCGGCGGGCGGCGGCGTCTATCCGCGCACCGCGAAGACGATCCCGCTGTCGCCCGCCGTGCAGGCCGCGCTCGGCATCGACGCGCACGCGCTGCCGCCGGCCGAGCTGATCCGCGCGATCCTGCAGGCGCCGGTCGACCTGCTGTACAACGGTGGCATCGGCACCTACGTGAAGGCGGCGCGCGAAACCCACCTGCAAGTGGGCGACCGCGCGAACGACGCGGTGCGCGTGAACGGCGCGGACCTGCGCTGCAAGGTCGTCGGCGAAGGCGGCAACCTCGGCTGCACGCAATTTGGCCGGATCGAGTTCGCGCAGCGCGGCGGCCGCATCAACACCGACGCGATCGACAACTCGGCCGGCGTCGATTGTTCGGATCACGAAGTCAACATCAAGATCCTGCTCGGGCTCGTCGTGTCCGACGGCGAGATGACCGGGAAGCAGCGCAACGCCCTGCTCGCGGAGATGACCGACGAAGTCGGGCTGCTCGTGCTGCGCGACAACTACTACCAGACGCAGGCGCTGTCGATCGCCGGCCGTTATGCGGTCGAGCTGCTCGATGCCGAGACGCGCCTGATGCGCTGGCTCGAACGCGCGGGCCGCCTGAACCGCGTGATCGAATTCCTGCCGACCGACGACGAAGTCGCCGAACGGCAAGCCGCGAAGCTCGGCCTCACGTCGCCGGAACGCGCGGTGCTGCTCGCGTACAGCAAGATGTGGCTGTACGACGCGCTGCTCGAATCCGACGTGCCCGAGGATCCGCTGGTTGCCGCGATGCTCGTCGACTACTTCCCCAAGCCGCTGCAGCAGCGCTTCAGCGAACCGATGCGCCGCCATCCGCTGCGCCGCGAGATCCTCGCGACGCATCTGACCAACGCGCTCGTGAACCGCGTCGGCTGCGCATTCGTGCACCGGCTGATGGAGGAAACCGACGCGAAGCCCGGCGACATCGTGCGGGCGTGCATCATGGCGCGCGACGTGTTCGACCTCGATGCGGTATGGCGCGACATCGATGCGCTCGACAACCGCGTCGCCGACGACGTGCAGGCGCGCATGTTCGTCGACGTCGCACGGCTGCTGGAACGCGCGGCGCTGTGGTTCCTGCGGCATCTGCAATCCGGCGCGGTGGCCGACGGCGGCGTCGCCGAGCTGATCGCGCGCTGCCGCGACGCGGCCGAGCGGCTTGCGCCGCAACTGCCGTCGCTGTTGCCGGCCGACGATCTCGAAGCGCTGTCCGAGCGGCAGCGCGTGCTGGTGGAAGCCGGCGTCGACAGCGCGCTCGCGGTGCGCGTCGCGAGCGGCGACATCTCGGCCGCGCTGCTCGACATCGCCGAAGTGGCCGCGACCAGCAACCGCAGCCTCGAACTCGTCGCGGGCGTGTATTTCTCGCTCGGCACGCTGCTCAATTACAGCTGGATCGGCGAGCGCGCGGCGACGCTGCCGACCCCGACGCACTGGGACATGCTGGCGCGCGCGGCCGCGCTCGCGGAAGTCGCGCGCCTCAAGCGCACGCTCGCGGCGAGCGCGCTTGCCGAATCGCCGGATTCGACCGCGCCGGAGACGATCGTCGGCGCGTGGCGCGCGCGCCGCGAAACTGCGCTCGCACGCTACGAGCACCTGCTCGCCGACTTGCGCGCGTCCGGCGGCGCGAGCCTCGCGGTGCTGCTCGTGGTCGTGCGGGAAATGGCGGTGCTCGAACGCGCGTGACCCGGCTGGCCGGTTCCGCGTGACCGGAACCGGCGCGCTGCCGGCATGCCTGCGTACGCGCGAGGCTAGACCGTCGCGACCAGCAGTTCCTCCGCGTTGTTCGGCGGCCTGAGTCCGTCCGCACGATCCGCGAAATAGCGGCGCGTCAGTTCGGCAGCCGAAACGTGCTCGGTCTTCGTGAAGCCGGCCTCCCGCGCGAGCGCCTGCATCTGTGCCGGCATGAAGAAGCTGATGAACGGCGTGCCGCTCGCGCGCGCGCCCTTCGCGGCCATTTCCAGCCCCGGGCGCACGTCCGGATCCGCATGTTCCAGCGGCAGCAGGAACGTCATCGCGAGCGTCGAGCCCGGCGCGAGCGAGGCGACTTCGCGCAACGCGGCCGCGTTCGCCTCAAGCGTCAGGTACATGCTGACGCCGGTGGACACGACGACCGCCGGCTTGCCGGCATCGAAGCCCGCACCGACGAGCGCCGCGCGCCACGATTGTTTCGCCTCGAAATCGACCGGCACGAAACGCAGCCAGTCGGGCACGCCGAAGCCCAGCTCGACGAGGCGCCGTTGCTTCCAGCGCTGCGGCGCCGGCTGGTCGACCTCGAAGACGGTCACACGCGACGCCATGTCGGGCCGACGCTGCACGAAGCTGTCGAGCCCTGCGCCGAGGATCACGTACTGGCTCACGCCGCGCGCGGCCTGCTCCACCACGAGATCCTCGATGAAGCGCGCCCGCGCGACGATCGACGCGCGAAACGGCCGCGTGAACTGCGGATCCATGTCACCGCGCTGCTGCCAGCCGGGTTCCGGTGCGAGCAATTGCCGCCCGACTTCGTCGGCGAGCACATGCGGCGGCGCATCGAGTTCGACGTGCAGCGCACGCCACAGCGCGACGCGCGCGGCGGTGCTGTCGGGGGCGCTTTCGCGGGGTTCGGTCATGTCGGCCTCACGCACCCTGCTGCGCTGGCGCCTGCAGGCGCCACACGCGACCGTCCGGATCGCGTACGGTCATGTCGCGCGTGCCCCAGTGCGTATCCTCGAACGGCGTGACGACGTCGACGATCGGCTGCGGCTGCACCGCCTGTTCATTCGGCACCTTGAGCACGACCTGCATGTCCGGCGTTTCGCCCGGCGGCACTTCGGCGATGAACAGGAAGGGGCCGTCGCCATGACGCAGCTGGCCCGAGTTGTGATCGGTTTCGAACTCCAGCGTGAAGCCCAGCGCCTGGAAAAACTTCGCCGACTTGCCCCAGTTGTGCGTCGTCAGGTACACGGCTTCGATTCGCTCGGATGACATGTCACTCCTCCTCGATGGACGGCCCCGCGCCCGGCTGCGGCGCGGCCAGGTACGCGCGCAATGCATCGGCCACCAGCGCGGACAGCGACTGCTCCGTTTCGATGGCGCGATGCTTGACCTGCCGGATCAGGCTCAGCGGCAGGTACACGTTGAATTGCTTCACTTCTTCGTCGGTCATGGGATCTAGTATGCTAGCAATCTAGTAAAAATCAAGTGCGAATGCAGCCCATTTGCGCGAGCCGCGATCAGGTATCGTGAGCCCGCGCTAGGCCGCAGCGCGCGCCGCCAGCCGCGCGAACAGCGCGTCGAGATCGAATCCCGTCGTATCGATGCCGATCGTGTCGCGCAGGCACGCGCCCCATGCGGCCGCATCGTCGAACGTGACGGAGTGCCCGGCGCCCGCCGCATCGCGGATCGTCAGCGTGGTGTTGCGCAGCGCAGCGCGGCCGTCCGGCAGCACGCGGCATGCGATCAGGTTGTGCAGGAAGATCGATTCGGGATACGTCGAAGTAAACCAGTTCGCGGCGTCGTAATCGATCCATTCGACCCGCTTCGGCTGGAAGCGGTAGGTGGTCTGCCAGCCGTCAGGCGTCTCGATCTGCATCTCGAATTCACCGTCGACCGGCGCGGCGACGACGCGGAACGCGCCGTGCGGCGTCAATTGCCGCTCGTCCGGCACGAAACGTAGCGGCGCGGTCAGCGTGGCGCTGCCGAAGCCGATGTCGGCGAGCCAGGCCGCGCCGTCGAGATCGATGCGCAGCAGCATGTGCGTATGCGCGGTGGCGACTTCCGGCGGCTGCATCCAGCGCACGCGCGCGATCATCGGCGTCACGCGAAAGCCGATCGTCGTGAGCGCGGTGTAGAACAGCTTGTTGAGTTCGAAGCAGTAGCCGCCGCGGCGGCGTTCGATCACCTTGTCGACGATCGCGGGCAGGTCGAGCGCGACGCGCGCGCCGGTCAGCGGATTGAGGTTTTCGAACGGAATCGCTTGCGGGTGCAGCAGGTGGAGCCGGCGCAGCACGTCGAGCGTCGGCTCGACCGGGCCGTCGTAGCCGATGCGGGAGAAATAGCGCGAGAGGTCGAACGAGTCAGTCATGAACCTGCACCGAAAAAGGGACACGCCACGATAACATCGCGCGAAATCCCCATGTTGTGCGGGGCGATCTTCGTCGTCGCGCGCGATGCCGGCACAGCATCGCGCGGCCCTGCGCAACGTTACGGCAGCAGCTTCAGCGCGGACGACGCGACCGACGGCACCGAAATGCCCTGGCTCGTCGCGAACTGCACGGCCTGGCTGAGCGTCGCCGCGAGCGACTGCAGCTGGCCCGGCGCACTTTGCGCGATATATGACGCAGCCTGCATGTTCTGCGGATTCAGGCCCGACTGCAACAGCGACGCCGCGCTCGTCGAGCCGAGATTGCCGAGCCCCGACTGCAGCTGCGAATACTGCGTGAGCCCCTGCCCGAGCGACGCGAGGCCGTTGCTGAAGGCCTGCTTGTCGATCGGCCCGTGCGTCGCGCCGCCGCTCGCGAACGCCTGGCCGAGCGCCTGCGACACCGATTGCTGCGCGCCGCCCATCTGCGACAGCGTGGCGGGCGTCAGCGCATCGCCGCCGGCCAGCTGGCTCGCGGCCTGCTGCGCCTGCCCGGCCGCGCCAGTCAGGCCCATCGCCGACGCGAGCGAAGACTGGCCGGTCAGCACCTGCTGGTTCGCGCCGACGTAAGCCTGCAGCAATTGCGAAACGCCGCCCTGCGCGGGCGCCGCCTGCTGCTGCCCGCCGCCGAGCAGCGACGCGCCGAGCGACTGCAGGTCGAGCTGCGCGTGCGCGGCGCCGCTTGCCAGGATGCCGAACGCGATGCCTGCCGAGGCCAGGTACCGGCCCGTCGCGCGAATGTGTTTCATGTGTGTTCCTCGTGCCGGAATGATCGAGGCCAATATTGTCGAAGCGCGCCGCGCGCCGCCGCAACGACTGAAACACATCGAAACGAAATCATGAGACGCGAAGGCTTGTAATTCCGCGGCCGGCGCACGCGCTCGAGCGGATTCATCCGGGTTTGCCGCGCGATATCCCGCGTGTCCCGACATTCGTTCTCGAGCCGCATCAATGGCGGCGAATAGCGGCGAATGTCGGCGTCCGCACGGTGACGCGGCCGGTGGCCTGCAGCCGTCGCACGTCTTGAACCGCACGTCGGATTCAACATCGACCGGCGGCATGTGACGCGGAACGTGCCGGACCGCGTCAATCACATGACGCCACACCGTCGCGCAAATGCGCCCGTGCCGGGATCCGGCGTGACGCGCGCCGACGAACAGCACGGCGCGGCGTGACGCAGAACGTTCCGTGCCGCGTCATTGGCGTGACTTCATGCCGTCGCGCAACGCGCCCGCGCCACGGGCTCGGCGTGACATGCCCCGGCAACACGTTCGGAAACAAAAGCAAAACGAGCGGCTTGCCCCGCCCGCTTGGCCCCCTCCGCCAGCGGCTATCGCCCGGCCGCCGCGTCACCCCGCCATCCACGCCGGCAGCCGCCCGTCCACCCAGCCGGCCGCCTGCTCGTAGCCGCGCGCGAGCTGCAACACGGCGAGATCGCCGCGCGGGCGCCCGATCAGTTGCATCCCCATCGGCAGCCCCGCGTCGTTGAAGCCGACCGGCACACTGATCACCGGGCAGCCGGCCAGCGTCCACGGCACGACCGTTTCCATCCAGCGGTGGTAGGTATCCATCGCACGGCCCGCGATCTCCGTCGGCCAGCGCTGGTCGACGTCGAACGGGAACACCTGCGCGGTCGGCGCCGCGATGAAGTCGTAGCGGTCGAAGAAGCTCAGCACGGCCTGATGCCACGCGGTGCGCTCGACGCTCGCCTCGAACACGGCCGCGCCCTGCATCTCGAGCAGCCCTTCGACCTCGTAGATCGCCTCGGGCTTCAGCAACGCGCGCCGCGCCGGGTCGCGATAGTGCGCCAGCAGCCCGCCGCCGGACAACAAGTGCCGGTGCGCGAGCCACAGGCGCCAGATCCGGTCGGGCGCGAACGCCGGCAGTGCGGCATCGACGTCGCAGCCGATCTCGCGCAGCGTCGCCAGCCCCTGCTCGCACAGCGCGAGCACGCCGGCCTCGGTCGCGAGATAGCCGTTCCAGTCGCCGACCCACGCGATGCGCTTGCCGCGCAGGTCGGTGTCGAGCGGCCGCGCGAACACGGCCGGATCCTCCGCGAGCGACAGCGGATCGTTGCGGTCGTAGCCGGCCTGGATCGCGAGCAGCTGCGCGACGTCGCCGACCGTGCGGCCCATCGGCCCTTCGATGCCGAGCTGCTGCACGAACACGTCGACGCCCGGCCAGCGCGGCACGCGGCCCTGCGACGGGCGGAAGCCGTAGATGTTGCAGAACGCGGCCGGATTGCGCAGCGAACCGCCGAAATCGCTGCCGTCCGCGACCGGCAGCATCCGCGACGCGAGCGCCGCCGCCGTGCCGCCGCTGCTGCCGCCCGCGCTCTTCGTCAGGTCGTACGGGTTGCGCGTCGCGCCGTAGACTTCGTTGAACGTGTGCGAGCCGAGCCCGAATTCGGGCGTGTTGGTCTTGCCGATGAAGATCGCGCCGGCCGCGCGCATCCGCGCGACGCACACGGAATCGGCCTGCGGCACGTTTTCGCGGAAGATCGGCGAGCCGTAGGTCGTCCGCAGCCCCTTCGTCATCGCAAGGTCCTTCGGCGCCTGCGGCATCCCGTGCATCCAGCCGTGGTACTCGCCACGCGCCAGTGCGGCATCCTTTTCCGCGGCTTCGGCGAGCAGCGCGTCGCGATCGCGCAGCGCGACGATCGCGTTGACCGCGCCGTTCACGCGCTCGACGTGATCGAGATACGCGCGCATCGTCTCGACGCACGACACGGCCTTGCCGCGAATCGCCGACGCGAGTTCGCCGGCCGACAGGCGCACGATCGGGTCGACGGGGATGGAAGCGGGAGCGAGATGCTGCGGGGCGCCGTGCGGCATGCGGAGTCTCCTGGAATCGGAACGGGATGGCGGGCCGCATGGCGGCGGACGCCCCCCGAAACGGCCGGGCGGGGCCGCGCCGCGGCCGATGCACTACTCTACGCGACGCCGGATCGGCAACCTCCGATATTTTCCGCCGCGATTCATTGCGGTTCCGACTAAATCGGGGCGACAGGCCACGCTTCGCACGCGCCGCCCTCGCGGATGAAATCGTTTATGCGCATAAACTTAAATTTCTTATATTTCTATCAGGCGCATCAGGAGACGGCGCGCGTTAACGACATTTTTACGCGGTCGCCCGTTCTCTTTAGATCGTTCGTCCCGGCGGCACGCTACGCTGGAATCATCTCGTTTCCTGGACAACGTTCATGCTCAAGCTGCTGGTTCCGGTCGGCCACTCTCCCCGCTCGCTTCAGGCAGTTCGCCACGCGACATTCCTGTATCGCGAACGGTGCGCGTCGGAAATCGTGCTGATCAACGTTCAGGCGCCGCTCGAATCGACGCGGCTCGAGGCCTACCATCCGCTGTCGCGGCTGCGTTCGATCGAGGAGAAGTTCGCGTCCGCCGATCTGGCCATGGCCGAGCGGATCCTGCGGGAAGCCGGCGTCAAGTACAGCATCGTGATGAAGGTCGGCCCGGTGGCCGATACGATCGCGGCCGTGGCGGCGGAGACGGGGTGCGACGAGATCGTGGTCGTCGCGCCGCGGCACGATCCGTTGCATGCGCTGATGTCGGTGTTCCGCCGCAGCGTGATGAGCCGGCTGGTGCGGATTTCGAACGTGCCGGTCACGGCCGTGCAATGACGGCGACGACGCGCGGCAACGCGACGGCGGCCGTTCGCTGACGGACCGCAGGTTTGCAGCGAGCGGTGCGGCACCCGGGCGCGTTCAGCGTTACCGCCCACGCACGCACCGGCGTTCCCGCCGCGCTTACTTGATGACCTTGCGCCAGAACACGAAATAGGCGGCTGCCGAAGACGCAACGAGCAGGATGGCCCACATCGGAGCGAGGCTGATCAGGACGGAAGAGACGTTAAGCATTTGGATTCCTCACTATTTCGACAGCGATGTTCAACTCGCACCTGCTTGCCGGAACCGATGCATTCCTCCGCGATCGCGTTCCGTCAAATCATGCGTTCATGCTATCGCTCTGAACGGTCGTCCGACCGCCCCCTCCCGCCCGTCTCCTGACATTCGTCAAACTCGCGCGAATCGCGGGCCTGTCGCGCTGAAAACCGTCGCGCGAATGCATCGCCGCACGTCCGGTTTCGCCCGCCGGCCGCATGGAAGCGGCGCCTTCGTTCCCCACGCAACACGCGAAAAACGGGACACGATCACCCCGCCCGCCCCCGGTTTCAGCAGACGTTTACCGGGGGAACCCCCAAGTGCTTCGTCGAACGTGTCCGCGTTACGCTTGTGCGACGAGGAGACGAACCATGAGACGAGCCGTACATATCGCTGTTTTCGCGCTGCTGGCATATCTCATCGGCGATCGCGCGATCCTGCATGCGCAGGGCCGCGACACCAGCCCGCTCGCATGCGAACAGGGCGCCGCGCAAGTGAAGGTCGACGCGCTCGGCCGCGGCTTCGGCGAAGCAGCGGCCAGCAGCCAGGGCGAGGCATTCATGTCGGGCTGCCTGGTGACGGGGCGCGGCAACCAGGACGTTGCGCTGGCGAACCGCTGACGTGCATTCGCCGACGCTCCGGCCGGGTTCGGGTCACGAGGGCTGAACCGGAGGAGCCGCGCACGCCCTCATCCCTTCCCGCTTGTTTCGATCGATATCGCGACATGTCGCGACGCATGTCACGTTCAGGGCGGCGGTCATGCCGAACGGCCGTGCGTGACCCGCATCGTCGCGTGGAAGACACGTCGACATCCGCTCGATCGGGGCATTCCTGCCGTATGGCGCGCCCCCGTCGATCAACCGCTCGAACGTCCGGCCGCCGCGGCCAGACTCCGTTTCATCTGCAACGACACCCCACCCAACGATGAGCCATCCGCACACCGAGTTGATCCAGCGCTTCTACACGGCGTTCCAGCAGCGCGACATCGACGCGATGCTCGCCTGCTATGCCGATGACGTCGTCTTCAGCGATCCCGCGTTCGGCGAGCTGCGCGGCGACCTCGCACGCGATATGTGGCGCATGCTGGTCGCGCGTGCGCAGGACTTTTCCTTGACGTTCAGCGACGTCGCCGCGGATCAGCAGGCCGGACGCGCCGAATGGATCGCCCATTACCGGTTCACCACGACCGGCCGGATGGTGGTCAACCGGATCGACGCGCGGTTCCGGTTTCGCGACGGGCGCATCGTCGAGCATCGCGACAGCTTCGACCTGTGGCGCTGGGCGCGTCAGGCGCTCGGACTGAAAGGCGCGCTGCTCGGCTGGACGCCTTTCGTGCAACGCGCGATCCGCGCACAGGCGCGGAAGAACCTCGACGCGTATCGCGCACGGCGGAATTAGCTCGCGCACCGTCATGGCTTCATCGTCGCGTTGATCAGGTCGTACGCCATGTCCGGTAGAACGCCGTCCGGATTCCGGAGACCGTACTCGCGATACCAGCTTTCGTCGGCTTCGGGATGCGGACCGACGAGCCCGACGCGCCCTTTGCCGTAGCGATAGGTCGCGGCTGCGATATCGCGGTTCGGATAGGTCGCCAGCACGGCCGCGCCGGGGGCGGCCGGGAGCATCGCGCCGTCCTGGAAGTAGATCCAGCGTTTCTTCCCGCGCCATACCACCGGCGTCACCGTGTCCGCGATACCGTGAAGCGTCGAGCGCGGCCGGTCGACCTCCGAGTCGATCTCGCCCGCGACCAGCCCGAAACCCGGGTCGCCCGCCAGGTAGGCGCCCATGCAGATGCCCAGATAGCGCCCGCCGTTCGACACGTAGTGCCGCACGGCCTCGATCGAGTCTTTCCCGATGCTGGCCGCCGCGCCGGGGATGTCCTGCCCGCCGCCGGGCTGGACATACAGCGCGGCGCCGGCCAGGACGGCAGGCGTGATCCGGCGTTTTTCCGCCGGCCCGACGTAAAACACCCGGAACTTGTGCTCCGATTCCCGCAGGCGCCTCGCAATCGTCTCGGGGCAACCGTCGCATGCGGCCGGGCCGCGATAGACCAGTGCGACGGGACGGCTGTCGAAGCCGCGCGTTTCGTCGTCGGCCGCCGCCGCATGAACGAGCGACGACGCGACGAGCGACAGGACAACGAAAATCGATTCTCTGGATCGCATGTTCCGGATTGACGGGACTTGAGGGTTCGCGGCCGGCCGTTCGCGACGAAGCGGCCGGCACGCGCCAATGCCCCGTTTTTTTGAAATCTCGCTGAAAGGCACGTGAAATACAGCGTAGGCGCCCGAAAGCGGTATGTGTGTGCCGTTTCCTGCGTGCTTGTGCAGAAATGTGCGCCGCCGGCAACCGGACTCCCGGGCTTCGTAACCGGTAGCGCCCCGCGCGGGCCGCAGCCTCGGGCGCCCCTTGCCTGTTCACACGACAGCGTTCGGCGCCGCGCCGCGGGCGACCCGACACAGACGGGCGACCCCGGATCCCGGTCACGCACACCGCCGCCCCAGTTCCTCCCATCAACAGCCGGAACACCCGAGACAGCGCCTGCAGGCATGCCCCGGCGAGCCGCCGAAGCACATCCGCAAACACCGGCTCCCCCGCGCCACCGCACTTTTCCATGCCCCAAGTCTCAACTCTTATATAAGACATAAGACATTTGACGTTACAGATCATTGAGATTAGAATCCCGCTCAAAGCAGTGCCTGGAACAGCCCCGGAGTGCCGGCAAGGCCTTCCCCTCAAACGCAATATCAGCAGGTCTCCCCATGCTTGAAAACTTTCGTGCTCACGTGGCCGCCCGCGCCGCGCTCGGTATTCCTCCCCTGCCGCTGACGGCTCAGCAGACCGCCGAACTGGTGGAACTGCTGACCAACCCGCCCGCCGGCGAAGAGCAGACGCTCGTCGACCTGATCACCCATCGCGTGCCGGCCGGCGTCGACGAAGCCGCCCGCGTGAAGGCCGGCTTCCTGGCCGCCGTGGCCAAGGGCGAGACCGCCTGCCCGCTGATCTCGCGCGAACGCGCCACCGAACTGCTCGGCACGATGCTGGGCGGTTACAACATCCAGCCGCTGATCGAACTGCTGTCCGACGAAGCAGTCGCTGCCGTCGCCGCTGACGCACTGAAGAAAACCCTGCTGATGTTCGACCAGTTCCATGACGTCAAGGAACTCGCCGACAAGGGCAACGCGCACGCGAAGGCCGTGCTGCAAAGCTGGGCCGACGCCGAATGGTTCACGAGCCGTCCGGAAGTGCCGCAAAGCCTGACCATCACCGTGTTCAAGGTGACGGGCGAAACGAACACCGACGACCTGTCGCCGGCCCCGGACGCCACCACCCGCCCGGACATCCCGATGCACGCGCTGGCGATGCTGAAGAACGCACGCCCGGGCATCACGCCGGAAGAAGACGGCAAGCGCGGCCCGGTCAAGTTCATCGAATCGCTGAAGGAAAAGGGTCACCTGGTCGCCTACGTGGGCGACGTGGTCGGCACCGGCTCCTCGCGCAAGTCGGCCACCAACTCGGTGCTGTGGTTCACCGGCGAAGACATCCCGTTCGTGCCGAACAAGCGCTTCGGCGGCGTGTGCCTCGGCGGCAAGATCGCCCCGATCTTCTACAACACGATGGAAGACGCCGGCGCGCTGCCGATCGAGCTCGACGTGTCGCAGATGGAAATGGGCGACGTGGTCGAACTGCGCCCGTATGAAGGCAAGGCGCTGAAGGACGGCAACGTGATCGCCGAATTCCAGGTCAAGTCCGACGTGCTGTTCGACGAAGTGCGCGCCGGCGGCCGCATTCCGCTGATCATCGGCCGCGGCCTGACCGCGAAGGCGCGTGAAGCGCTGGGCCTCGCGCCGTCGACGCTGTTCCGCCTGCCGCACCAGCCGGCCGACAGCGGCAAGGGCTTCTCGCTCGCGCAGAAGATGGTCGGTCGCGCATGCGGTCTGCCGGAAGGCCAGGGCGTGCGCCCGGGCACGTACTGCGAACCGAAGATGACCTCGGTCGGCTCGCAGGACACCACGGGCCCGATGACCCGCGACGAACTGAAGGATCTCGCCTGCCTCGGCTTCTCGGCCGACCTCGTGATGCAGTCGTTCTGCCACACCGCCGCGTATCCGAAGCCGGTCGACGTGAAGACGCACCAGACGCTGCCGAACTTCATCAGCACGCGCGGCGGTATCGCGCTGCGCCCGGGCGACGGCGTGATCCACTCGTGGCTGAACCGCATGCTGCTGCCCGACACCGTCGGCACCGGCGGCGATTCGCACACGCGTTTCCCGATCGGCATCAGCTTCCCGGCAGGTTCGGGCCTGGTCGCGTTCGCGGCCGCCACCGGCACGATGCCGCTGGACATGCCGGAATCGGTGCTGGTCCGCTTCAAGGGCAAGATGCAGCCGGGCGTCACGCTGCGTGACCTCGTCAACGCGATCCCGCTGTACGCGATCAAGCAAGGCATGCTGACGGTCGCCAAGCAAGGCAAGAAGAACATCTTCTCGGGCCGCATCCTCGAAATCGAAGGCCTGCCCGACCTGAAGGTCGAGCAAGCGTTCGAGCTGTCGGATGCGTCCGCCGAGCGTTCGGCCGCCGGTTGCTCGGTGCGCCTGAACAAGGAACCGATCATCGAATACCTGAACAGCAACATCACGCTGCTGAAGTGGATGATCGCGCAGGGCTACCAGGATCCGCGCAGCCTGCAGCGCCGTATCGCGGCGATGGAGCAGTGGCTGGCCGACCCGCAACTGCTGTCGCCGGATGCCGACGCCGAGTACGCGGCCGTCATCGAGATCGACCTCGCCGACATCCACGAGCCGATCGTCGCCTGCCCGAACGACCCGGACGACGTGAAGACGCTGTCGGACGTCGCCGGCGCCAAGATCGACGAAGTGTTCATCGGCTCGTGCATGACCAACATCGGTCACTTCCGCGCCGCGTCGAAGCTGCTCGAAGGCAAGCGCGACATCCCGGTCAAGCTGTGGGTCGCGCCGCCGACCAAGATGGACCAGAAGCAGCTGACGGAAGAAGGCCACTACGGCGTGTTCGGCACGGCCGGTGCGCGTACCGAAATGCCGGGCTGCTCGCTGTGCATGGGTAACCAGGCTCAGGTGCGCGAAGGCGCGACGGTCATGTCGACGTCGACCCGCAACTTCCCGAACCGTCTCGGCAAGAACACGAACGTGTATCTCGGCTCGGCGGAACTGGCGGCCATCTGCTCGCGTCTGGGCAAGATCCCGACCAAGGAAGAGTACATGGCGGACATGGGCGTGCTCAGCGCCAACGGCGACAAGATCTACAAGTACATGAACTTCGACCAGATCGAAGACTTCAAGGAAGTGGCCGACACCGTGCAGATGTAAGCACGCGCGACGGGCTGCGACGGGCGGTTGACACGTCGCGGCACCACGCCATGGCGCCGCAGGCTGAAAGGCCTGCGGCGCTTTTTTTATGCCGTTTCGCCGCCCGGCTCTCGCCGGATCACCAGTTCGTTGAAGCCGGTGCCCGCATCGGGTTCGCGAGAGAAACGATGTGCGGGCAGCAGCGCGAGCAGGATCTCGGCGGTCGTGCGCACCACGCAACCGCTCGCCACATGGCCGCCCGACACGCGGCCGCTCGCATCGGAAACGGCCATATGCAGGTGCGCGCCGTCCGGCGACACCGAACCGGCCAGCGTCAGAATTTCGAGGTCGCCGCGCAATTCGGTCGGCTGGTCGACGCCGGCGAAGCGCAATTGCGCGACGCTCAGGCTGCCGATGCCCTGGATCACGAAGGCCGCGTGCGCACCGAGCGGGCGCAATGCTTTCTCGATCGACCGGCGCAGATCGTCGCCGGGGGAAAGACGCAGAGGATGGGCTTGCATGGTCGATCCTGTTCGTGGGCCGGGGTGCCGGCCAAGCGTAAGTTTGCGCCGGCAACCCGGCAAGGCCGTCAGTCGATCGGCCGCTCAGAGGTCGAGCCGCAGACACTCGAATTCGACCGCGCCACCGCATGGCAACTCGCCCACGTCGATCACGAAGCCGACCACGTCGATCAACCCCTGCTCCCGGTCGACGACCTGCGCACATCCGCGATAACCATACGGGTTTGCGGTTTTCCCGATCCATTGCCGGCTGGCCGCCCGCTTTGCATCGTCCGGCCAATCGTCAAGACAGGCCGCGCGCACATCGCAGTCGACCGCCGACACCGGCGTTCGCACGATGTCGTTCACGCGCGCCGTGCCGCCGAACGAGAACACCGTGATCTCGTGCTCGCCGCAGGATAGCGTCACTTCCGCGCATTCACTGTCGACGGAATACGCTGCGACGCGGGTTACCACGATCTGTTTCATGTCGTTGCTCCATACTCGACGCCACCCGCTCCGCGGTCGGTCAGCGAATCCGGTCCTGACTCGCAAGCATACTCCGGCGATTCGCGCGCACCGCATCCGGCCCGCCAGCATGCGCCGGCTAGGCACGCGAATGCGATTGGTCTAATCTGCAACGCGAGCCGCCAACCCCAACTTCCTCCGATGACGACCCTTCCGAACCGACAATCCCGCCTGCGCGGCGGCCTGCTTGGCCTGCTGATCGGCGACGCACTGGGCGTGCCGTACGAATTCCACGACGCCGCGTCGATCCCGCCGCCCGCCGCGATCGACATGACGCCGCCGCCCGGCTTTGCGCGCGCACACGACGGCGTGCCGCCCGGCACCTGGAGCGACGACGGCGCGCAGGCGCTCGCGCTGCTCGACGCGCTCGCGGATGACCGCGACCTCAATCTCGACACGTTCGCCCGCAACCTGCAGGACTGGTTTCATCGCGGCGCCTTCACGCCGGACGGCCGCGTGTTCGATGTCGGCCTGCAGACGCAGCGTGCGTTCCATGCGCTGGCGGCCGGCGCGGCGCCCGCCGTTGCCGGCCCTGACGGCGAGCGCGACAACGGCAACGGCTCGCTGATGCGCTGCTTCCCGGTGGTGATGGTCGCCGCCTCGCGCGACGACGCGATCCGGCTTGCGTGCAAGCAGAGCGTCGTCACGCACGGCCACGTGCGCTCGCAGCTGTGCTGTGCGCTTTATGGCCTGACGGCATGGGGCATCGTCAAAGGCAAGCCGGCGCCGGATGCGGTGCGCGCGGCCGAGGACGAGCTGCTCACACGCTACGCGGGCACCGCAGACGAAGTCGAACTGAAGATCGTGCTCGATGGCCGCTTCGACGCGCCGCAAGGGTCCGGTTACGTGGTCGACAGCTTCTGGTCGTCGATCCATTGCCTGTTGTCGACGCGCAGCTACGAAGACTGCGTGAAGCGCGCGATCGCGCTCGGCAACGACACGGACACGACGGCGGCCATCGCCGGCAGCCTCGCCGGCGCGCTGTACGGCGAGCACGCGTTACCCGACCGGTGGGTCGCGGCACTGCGCGGGAAAGAACAGGTCGAGGGCCTGCTCGCGAAATCGTGAGCGTTCGAACAGAATGCGCGGCCGACAACAGAGAGACCGGACGGGAGAGTACGCAGACGCGAACGGGTACAACCGACGCGTGACCGACATGGAAAACAGCCGCCGGAATTGACCTGACCGGGCCATCGCCGGCCCGGCCGCCTCACGCGCGCCGGTCGCTCGCCAGCAACCCGTACAGCGCGCTGTCCGACACTTCGTCGCCGACGATCCAGCGTTCGCGCAGCAACCCTTCCCGCGCGAAGCCGAGCCGTTCGAGCAGCCGCGCCGACGCGACGTTGCGCGGATCGATATCGGCTTCGATCCGGTTCAGCCGCAGCGTGCCGAACGCGTGATCGATCACGGCCGACGCCGCCTCGCGCATGTAACCGCCGCGCCAGTACCGGCGCCGCAGGCTGAAGCCGATCTCGGCACGCCGGCATTGCTCGTTCGCATGGAACAGCACGCATTCGCCGAGTGCTTCACCGGTTTCCCGCAGTTCGAGCACGCAGATCAGGTCCTGCCCGCTCGCGGACGTCTTCAGGTTGCGCGCGACGCGCTCGACGGCCTGTTCGATGTGCGTCATCGGCGAGAACGAGAAATAGCGCATCGCTTCCGCATCCGACCAGATCTCGAAGAAGGCGTGCGCGTCGGCTTCGCGCAGCGGCCGCAGGACGAGGCGGGATGTTTCCAGCGTGACGGGTTCGAACAGGGGCATGACAACACTCGATCGAAAAACGGGAGCGTGAATTAGAACACGCAAGCCTCGAGTCGGCCACGCCGCGCGTTCGCACGGCCCGCCCCGCCACGCCAACCGGATCGCCGTGAAAAACAAAAAGCCCGGGCATCGCCCGGGCCTCACCACGTCATCCGTTACCGCCGCCGGCCGCGCTTACGCTTCAAGCGCTTCGAGCACCTTCCCCTTCGTCTCGATCCCGACGAAGTGCACGGTCACCGCCGCAATCAGCGGCACGATGCCGATCAGGTAGAACGCGGGCGCGAGATTCCCGCCGATGATCGCGTGCGGCACCACCATCGGCGCGACGAACGACGCGATCTTCAGCCACGCGCTGCCGAGCCCGCAGCCCGACGCGCGGATGCTCGTCGGATACTGCTCCGGCGTATAGACGTACGCGGTGATGAACCCCGACGCCATCAACCCGAGCGACAGCGAGCAGAAGATCGAGACGACATACACCGACGACGCGTGATAGACACCCGCGAACGCCAGCGACAGCGCGCACAGCACGAACGACCACACGATCACCGGCTTGCGGCCGAGCTTGTCGACGAGCAGCGCCGACGCCAGCGACCCGAGCACGCCCATCACCGAGCCGATCACCGCGAGGTTCAGCGCGAGCTGCAGCGGCGCGTGATAGAAGTTCTTGTAGATCGTCGGCAGCCACGTCGACAGCCCGTACTGGATGAACCCGCAGGTCGCCCACAACGTTGCCACCGCGAGCGTGCGCTTGCGATACGCGGCGCTGAACAGGTCGCTCATCCGGCGCTTCGGGTGCTGGCGCACCATCTCGTCGAACGCGGCCACCTGCGTGACGGGCGGCAGTTCGCCGCGCACCGACGCTTCGAACGCGCTCGTCGCCCGCCCGGCTTCCGCGAGCCGCCCGCGCGATGCGAGCCAGCGCGGCGATTCCGGCACGAGGCGCGTCAGCACGAGCGACAGGATCAGCGGCAGCCCACCGACGAAGTACATGATCTCCCAGCCGAAGCGCGGCACGAGCCACGCGCCGAGCGCCATCGACACGAGCAGGCCGATCGGGAACACGATCTCGTACAGCAGCACGAAGCGGCCGCGGCCATGTGCGCGCGTGATCTCGTTGATGTACGTCGCGGCGACCGGCAGCTCGCCGCCAAGCCCGAGCCCCTGCAGTATCCGCAGCAGCACAAACACTTCGAACGTCGGCGCGAAGCCGCACGCGATGCTCGTGATGCCGATCACGGCCGAGCTCCACGCGATCGCCTTCACGCGGCCGTGCTTCTCCGCCAGCGCGGGAAACAGGAATGCGCCGATCAGCTGGCCGATCGCGCCGGACGCGATCAGCAGGCCGATCTGGGTCGGCGACAGCCCCCATTTGTGAATCAGCAGCGGCAGCGTGGCCGCGATCGTGATCACGTCGAAGCCGTCGAAGAACGTCGCGGTGCCGATCAGCACGCGGGCGCGGATCTGCATTGCGTTGGCCGGAAGCCGCTCGAGCCGCGCGATGATCGCGCCGGGCGTGGAGGCGGCAGCTTCCATCGTGGCGCGACCGGCCACGACATTGTCGAAAGTGCTCATGCGGAGGATCTCCTGGGTTTCGTCGCCCGGTCAGGCCAGTGTCTTGCTCGTGTCTGCCAGCGCTTCCGTATCCACTGCCCGGCCCTGGTTCATCCACTTGCGCGCGAGCTTCAGCTCACGCGCGTTGTTCACGGCGATGACACCTCTCACATGCCCTTCGCCCACGAAAAACAGCGTCGCGCGTCGCGCGGCAAGCTCGCCGCGCACGACGAGCTGCGCATCGGCCGGCAGATCGCCGAGGATCTGCAGGTTCACGTCGTACTGATCCGACCAGAACCACGGAATCTCTGCGTACGGTGCGCGCACGCCCAGCACGGCCTTCGCGGCCGCGATCGCCTGGTTCTGCGCATTGGCCCACGATTCGAGCCGCACGCGCCGCTTCAGCCAGCCGTTGTGATGGTTCGCGACGTCGCCGCACGCGAAGATCGCCGGGTCGCTCGTCGCGCCGAATTCGTCGACGACGATGCCGTCGTCGATCGCCAGCCCCGCGTCGCTCGCGAGCGACGCGTTCAGCGCGAGGCCGATGCCGGCCACCGCGAAATCGGCGTCGATCGTCGTGCCGTCGGCGAGCGTCGCGCGTACCTTCGACGCGTCGTCCGGCTGGGCGTCGAGCGACGCGAGCGCCGCGCCGAGCCGGACGTCGACGCCGTTCGCGCGATGCAGGTCGAGCAGGAAATCCGACACGATCTGCGGCACCGAGCGGCCGCACAGCCGCGGCGCGCCTTCGACCACGACCGCCTCGACGCCGAGCTTGCGCGCGGTCGCCGCGACTTCGAGGCCGATCCAGCCGCCGCCGATCACGAGCACGCGCCGGCTCGCGCGCAGCTTCTCGCCGAGTGCGGCCGCTTCGTCGAGCGTGCGCAGGTAATGCAGGTTCGGCGTCTTCACGAGCGCGTCCGGCAGGCGGCGCGACGTGCCGCCGGTCGCGATCACGAGGCGGTCGTATTCGATCTCGCGGCCGCTTTCGGTACGCACCACGCGGCGCGCACGGTCGATCGATGCGGCGCGTTCCGGCTGCCACGCCTCGACGTTCAGCGCGTCGAACTCGTCGGGACGCACGACGCGCACGGTTTCGATGTCGGCGTCGCCGGCCAGCACGGCCTTCGACAGCGGCGGCCGCTCGTACGGCAGATGCGGCTCGTCGGCGATCATCACGAGACGGCCCGCAAAACCTTCCGCGCGCAGCGTCTTCAGCACCCAGCCGGCGGCCTGGCCGCCGCCGATCACGACGACCGTGCCCGGCGCGGCGTGCGCCTGTGCGTTCTCTTCGCTCACGATTTGCGCTCCGTCATGAACTTGCCTTCCGGCGCCTTCGCGTGCTTCTGCCGGCGCGTGTTGCCGTCGAGGCCGCCGTCGACGGCCCATTCGGCGAACACGGTCGGGCCCGGTTCGAATTCGCGCGGCTGCCACTCGGGCGTCAGCATGTCTTCGTCCGCGTAGTACTCGATCAGGCCGCCGGCCGGGTTCTGGAAGTACCAGAAGTACGCGGACGACACCGGATGACGCCCCGGGCCGAGTTGCGTTTCCCAGCCGCAGCGGTCGATGTGCAGGCCGCCGCCGAACACTTCGTGGATGTCGCGCACGGTGAACGCGACGTGGTTCAGGCCGCGTTTTCCGTTCGGCAGCGCGAGCAGGAACAGGTCGTGGTGGCCGCCGTGCGGCGCGCAGCGCATGAACGCGCCGCGGCCCGGGTAGCGGTCCGACGTCTCGAAGCCCAACAGCTCGTGATAGAACTTTTCCTGCGCGTCGAGGCAGTTCGTGAAGAACACGACATGCCCGACCTCGACCGGCTCCGCACGCGCATAGATCGGGCTCGGCTGGTCGACGCGCAGCGTCCGGCCCCACACGTTCGACGGCGAGCCCGTGATGTCGAGTGCGCGCTTGCGCGTGACTTCGATGCGGATCGCCATCCCGTTCGGGTCGGTGCAACCGAACGCATCCTTCCGCGCATAAAAGCCGGGCTGGCCTGCAAACTTGCCGCGCAGCGCGTCGAGTTCCTGCTGCGTCGCGACGCCCCACGTGACTTCACGCAGCGTCGGGCCCGCTTCGAACGCGGGCGGCAGCGCCGGGTCGTCGGCCTTGACGACCAGCACGGTGCAGCCGTTCAACGTCTCGAAGCGCGCCTGCGTGTCGTCGTGCTCGACTTCCTTCAGCCCCCAGTCGGCGAAAAAGCGCCGGCAGGTGGCGAGATCGTCGACCCCGTACGTGATCTGCTCGATTCCCAGAATGCTCATTGCGTTTTTCCCCTTCGCTCAGTTCGCCCACGGCAGCGGCGCGTCGTTCAAGCCCCAGTAGAGGCTCTTCTGCTGCATGTACTCGCGGATGCCGAGACGCCCCTTCTCGCGGCCCATCCCGCTCTCCTTCCAGCCCGAGAACGGCGTGGAGATCGAGAACAGCTTGTACGTGTTGATCCAGACGGTGCCCGTCTCCAGCGCGCGCGCGATGCGCCATGCGCGCTTGTAGTCGCGCGTCCAGATGCCGGCTGCCAGGCCGAACACGCTGTCGTTCGCCTGCGCGATCAGCGACGCTTCGTCGTCGAACGGCATCGCGACGAGCACGGGGCCGAAGATTTCTTCCTGGCAGATGCGCGCGCTGTTCGGCAGGCCTTCGAGAATCGTCGGCTGATAGAAGAAGCCGTTCTCGCGAACGTCGCCCGACGGCCGCTCGCCGCCGCACAGCAGGCGGCCGCCTTCCTCGAGGCCGAGCGCCACGTAACGCTCCACCGACTCGCGATGCTTCGCGGTGATCAGCGGCCCCATCTGCGTGTCGGGGCGCGTCGGGTCGCCCACGCGCAGCTTGCGTGCGCCCGCGACCAGGCGCTGCATGAATTCGTCGTACACCGCGCGCTGCACGAACAGCCGCGAACCCGCGATGCACGCTTCGCCCGACGAGCTGAAGATGCCGTACAGCACGCCGTTCACTGCATGATCGAGATCGGCGTCGTCGCATACGATCGTCGGCGACTTGCCGCCGAGTTCGAGCGACACGGGCATCAGCTTTTCCGCCGCGATGCGCGCGATGCCGCGCCCGACTTCCGTGCCGCCCGTGAACGACACCTTCTTCACGAGCGGATGGCGCACGAGCACGTCGCCGATCACCGAGCCCTTGCCCGGCAGCACGCTCAGCACGCCCTTCGGCACGCCCGCCTCCTCGCAGATGCGGGCCAGCGCGAGCGACACGAGCGGCGTGACCTCGGCCGGCTTGAGCACCACCGCATTGCCGCCGGCAAGCGCCGGCGCGAGCTTCTGCGCGTCGGACGCGATCGGCGAATTCCACGGCGTGATCGCCGCGATCACGCCGATCGGCTCGTGCACGCTCATCGTCAGGTAGTCGCCGCGCGACGGCGTCAGTTCCTCGTCGAGCGTTTCGAGGCACGCCGCGAAATAGCGGAACGTGTTCGCCGCGCTCGCCACCAGCACGCGCGTCTCGCCGATCGGCTTGCCGTTGTCGCGGCGCTGCAGGTTCGCGAGCGCCTCGTGGCGCTGCATGATCAGGTCGGCGATGCGGTACAGCACCTGCGCGCGCAGGTGCGGCTTCAGCCCGGCCCAGTCGGCGCGGCGCCAGGCGGCGTCGGCGGCCACGACGGCTTCGGCCGCGTCTTCCGCGTTCGCCGTCGACACTTCCATGTTCAGCGACTGGTCGGCCGGATAGATGCTCGCGTAAGGCGCGCCACGGCCGCGCCGCCATTCGCCGCCGATCAGGATGTTGCCGTCGGGCACGAGGCTCGTATCGAAAGGAGTCATGTCACAAGTCCCACAAATCTGTCTCTGCACGTCCGCCCCCGCGGTGGCGCGGGCGGACATTCAATGGCCCGGTCAGATCACGCAGCGGGCCGCGCGGTTGCGCAGCGCGCGGATCGCGCTGTACGCCGTCAGCGCGGACGTCTTCGGGTTGTCGGGCAGCGGCTTGCCGCTCATTTCCAGCGACATCTCGCCGAATGCGCCGCGCGCGGTGATGCGGTGCACGTTGCGCTCGACCGCCGGATCGGCGATCAGGCGCACGTGCGTCGCGTCGAGGCCGAGGCCCGCGAGCGCCACGGTGGCCGCGACGTTCGCGTTCTTCGGATACAGGCGCGCGGCGTCGCGCGCGGTGCCTTCGAAGATCACCTTTTCCGCGGTCATCGCACGCAGGTCGCACATCTCCTCGGCGGGCGTGCCGAGCCAGCCGAGCGGCGGCTTGCGGCCCACGTACAGCACTTCGTCGAGGCCGCCCTGCTTCGCGGAGGCCAGCGCGTCGATGCCGCCGATCGCGCCGGACAGCAGCGTGACCGTCGCGTCGCCTTCGTCGGCCGCCTGCGCGAGCACGTCGAGCAGCGCGAGGTCGGACAACGCGCCGATCGACGCGACCGCGCAGTCGGTGCCGGCCTTCAGCAGCGGCACGACGTGATCGACGAGCGCGCTGTGGCCCGCGCATTCGAGCGCGAACTCGGGGCGGCGGCCCAGTGCGTCGACCGACGACACGACCTCCACCGCGCCGCCCAGCACGCCCTGCACCGCCGCGCGCTGGTGTTCCGGCACGATCACGTGTGCGATGCGCAGCGACGCATCGTGCTCGACCGCGTGGTACACGGCCGCGCCGATCGCACCGAAGCCGATCATCGCGACGTCGACGGGGGCGTGGGCCCGCTTTTGCCCGTTAAGCATACTGGCGCTCCGTCGGCGCTTCCTTCTTCACCGGGGGGCCCGCGAACTGCGATGCGAACGAGCCGACCGACAGCATGTCGACCTCGACCATCACCGGCCCTTCCTTGGCCATCCCTTCGCGCACGATCGCCTCGGCGTCGTCGAGCGACGTGATCCGGTAGTGCGTGAGGCCGAAGCTCGCGCAGAACTGCGCGAAATCGGGCTGGTGCAGTTGCACGAAGCAGCGGCGGCCGCCGTAGTGCGCGTCCTGGATGTTGCGGATCACGCCGTAGCACTGGTCGTTCATCAGCACGATCATCACGTTCGCGTTTTCCTGCACGGCCGTCACGAGCTCGCCGACGTTGACCATCAGGCCGCCGTCGCCGACCAGGCAGACCGTCTTGGCCGCCGCGCCCGCGAGCGCCGCGCCGATGCCCATCTGGATGCCCTGGCCGATGCCGCCGCCGAGCGCATGCACACCCGAGCGCGGCTCGAAGATCTTCAGCAGGCGGTTGCCCCACGTGCTGTTCGAGATCGTCACGTCGCGCACCCAGTTGTAGTCGCGGCCGACCGCCCCCTGCAGCGTGTCGACCAGCTTCTTGTACGGCCCGAGGCCCTTCGACACGTCGGCCACCGCCTGCTCGCGGGCTGCCGCGAGATCGGCCGCGAACTGCGGATCGACCGACAGGCGGCCTTCGAGCCGGTCGGCCAGCTCGGCCAGCACGCGCTTCGAATCGCCATGCACGAACAGCTCGTTGCGATAGCCGCGGTTGTCGGCGAGTGCCTCGGCATCGACGCGGAACAGCGGCTGCGGCAGCGCGAGCTTGTACTTCAGCGTTTCGTTGCCGCGCAGGCGCGAACCGACGACGACGAGCGCGTCGCAAGTCTTGTAGAACGCTTCGACGGACGCGTGCACGTTGAACGCGCCGAGCGTCGCCGGGTGATCCTCCGGCAGCACGCCACGGCCCTGCACGCTCGTCACGACGCCGAAGCCGAGCTTCACGAGGCGCTCGACTTCCGCGCGTGCATGGCGCGCGCCGCCGCCGAGCCACAGCAGCGGGCGGCGCTTCGCCGCGAGGGCGTCGGCGAGCTTCGCGACGCGTGCGGAATCGTGCTCGCGCACCGTGACGTGCGCCGGTGCGAGGTCTTCGGGCCATTCGATTTCAGCTGCCTGGATGTCGATCGGAATCTCGACCGACACCGGGCCCGTCGGCGCCGTCTGCGCGACGCGCACGGCTTCGCGGATCGTCGGCAGCACGGTTTCGACGGTGCGCACGCGGAACGCGGCCTTCGAGATCGAGTCCAGCATCGACAGTTGATCCGGCGCTTCGTGGATATACGCGAGATCCTGGTCGAGATACGGCGTCTCGATCTGCCCCGTGATGTGCAGCAGCGCGGTGCCTGCCGTCAGCGCCTCGACCATCGCGCCCGCCGCGTTGCCTGCCGCCGTCCCCGTGCTCGTGAACGCGACGCCGAGGCCGCCCGACACGCGGGCCAGGCCGTCGGCCATGTTCAATGCGCCGGCTTCGCCGCGTGCGCCGACGTACCGGATGTTGCCGCGCGAGTTGATCGCGTCGAGGATCGGCATGTTGTGGATCGAGATGACACCGAATGCGGTCTTCACGCCGCACTGCTCGAGAAAGGCGGCAATCAGCTCGCCAACCGTGGTTTTTTCAGACATGGCGTGCAAAGCCTCCAGAAACGTCGATATGGCTGCCCGTCGTGTAGGACGACAGATGCGTTGCGAGATAAAAAAGTGCCCAGGCTGCCTCGTCGGGCTTGCCGAAGCGGTTCAGCGGAATGTGCTTCGTGCGGGCGATCGCGCCCGTCCAGTCCTCCCAGCTTTCGCCGGCCTGTGCCTGCGCTTCGTAACGGCGGCGCCACTGGCCCGACTCGACGATGCCGATCAGGATCGAGTTCACGCGGATGCGCTGCGGCGCGAGTTCGTTCGCGAGCGACTTCACGAGGCTCAGCACGCCCGCGCGCGCCGACGACGTCGCGACCATGTGCGGCTCCGGCTGCAGGGCGAGCAGCGAGTTCACGCAGGTGATCGTCGGCGCCTGCGCATCGCGCAGCAGCGGCAGGAACGCGCGCGTCGGGCGGATGATGCTGAAATACTTCAGTTCGAGCTCGTCGCGCCACGCATCGTCGGTCGTGTCCGCGAAGGTCGACACGCGACCCTGGCCGGCGTTGTTGACCAGCATGTCGGCGCGGCCGAAGCGCGCGGACACCGCTTGCGCGAACGCGGCGACGTCATGCTCGTCGAGCACGTTGCAGCGGGCGGCGAGCAGTTGCGCGCCCGGGTATTTTTCGTTGAGCATCGCCTCGGCGCGCGCCAGGCGCTCGCCGTCGCGGCCGCAAATCGCGACCGATGCGCCTGCCTGCAGGAACCGTTCGGCGGTCGCGAGGCCGATGCCGGACGAACCGCCCGTCACCACCGCCACCTGCCCGGTCAGATCGATCTGGATCATCGGAGTCCTAATGCTTTCATAAACGTGTGCTCGTCATCCGAGCGGTAATTGAGCCGCCGCGACAGTTCCGCCGCCGCGCGCTGCACCTTGTCGATCAGCCCGTCGGCGATCAGCGCCGCGTCGATTTCCGGCCGCGGCACCGTCACCGTGATGCACGCGACGATCTTCTGCGTCTCGTTGCGCACCGGCGCCGTGACCACCGAGATGCCGCGCTCGAACGACGAATTGCTGACGCCGTAGCCGCGCAGCGCATCCTCGCGGATCACTTCGTACAGTGCGTCGACCGTTTCCGGTGTCGCGTTCGTCATCCGGTTCAGCGTGCCTTCCGGATACAGCGCATGCAGTTCCTTCAGCGACAGGTCGCCCATCAGCACGTGGCCGTGCGTCGTCGCATGCGCGGGCAAGCGCGTGCCGACGTTCACGCGGATCGAGCTGAACACCGGCGACTGGCTCTGCGCCTTCGCGACGAACACCACGTCGCGGCCGTCGCGGATCACGATGTGCGTCGTGAAGCCGGTGGCGTCGCGCAGGCTCTCGATCACGGGCAGGCCGAGATCGGTCAGCTCCAGCGAGCTCAGGTATTCGAAGCCGAGCCGCAGCACGGCGATGCCGAGCTTGTAGTTGCGATCCTTGTCCGCGCGCTCGAGGAAGCCGAGCGATTCGAGCGTCTGCAGCAGGCGGAACACCGTCGTGCGCGGAATGCCGAGCCGCTTCGACAGCTCGGGCGCGCCGAGAACGGGCTCGCGCGGCGAGAATTCGGCGAGGATCCGCAGTCCGCGTTCGAGGCCCGGCACCACGTAGCTGGCTTCGGCCTTGTCGTTTTCGGGTTCGGGTCGTTGCAGCGGTTCGTTCATGCCAGCCCCCGCTGTTGGTCGCACTGACGGCAGAACGAGTCGATCAGTGCGGAATAGACGGCCGGAGCCTCGACATAACCGGCATGACCGGCTTGCGGAATCACCTGCAGCCCGACGTGCGCGGCCGCGGCGATCCGCTCGCACGCGGCGGGCGGCGTGATCGCGTCGTTCGCGCCGACGGCCACGGCCGTGCGACCGCGAAAGCCGGCGAGGTCGGCCGCGAGATCGGCGTTCGCGAGCAGATGCGTGGCCTGCGCGTAGCCGGACGGCACGATGCGCGCCATGTTCCAGCGCACCCACGCACGTGCCTCCTCGTTCGCGAAACCGGACAGCATGTTGCCGCTGCGCTGCTCGGCGAGCCCGGCCGGGCCGAGTTCGGCGAGCATCGCGAGCCGTGCGTCGCGGCGCGATTCGCGTGTTTCGGCCGGTGCACTGCCGTAGCCGCCCGCGGGCGACACCAGCAGCAGGCCGGCGATCCGCGCGGGCATCACGCGGGCGAGACCGCCCGCGACGATCGCGCCGAGCGAATGGCCGACCAGCACGCAGCGTTCGATGCCGAGTGCCTCGAGCCACGCGTTCAGCGAGGCCGCGTAATCGGCGGCGGCCGGCGACGCGCCGTGCACGGGCGTCGACACGCCGTAACCGGGCGCGTCCCACGCGAGCACGCGCCGCGACGCGCCGAGCGTGTCGAGCTGGCGAACCCACGATGCGGCGCCCGAGCCGATGCCGTGCAGCAGCACGACGGGCAGCGCACGGCCCGCGTGCTGCGCGCCGGCCTCACGGTAGCCGATCGTGCCCGCCGCGCCGGCCGCGCAACGCTGCTCGGGAAACTGCCCGAGCAGCGCGGCGAACGCCGCGGTGCGCTCGCGCTCACGTTTGTCGATGACACTCATTGCTTCACCCGTCCCGTCTCAGCGCTTGATCTTCGCGAGCGGCGAATCGGGCGGATATGTCGGCGTGACCGGCTTCGGCGAACCGAGCATCACGCACATCAGCGCATCTTCCTCGCCGATGTTGATTTCCGTGCGATACACGCCCGGCGGCACCGAGATCAGGTCGCGCTCGCCGAGGATCGCTTCCCACGTCTCGCCGTCGCGCTCGCAGATCACCTTCATCTTGCCGCGCAGCACGAAGAAGATTTCCTCGACGTCGATGTGGATGTGGCTCGGGCCGATGTTGCCGGCCGGGATGACCATCGTCGAGAACGTGAAGTTGCCGGCCGGCACCGTGTTGACGTCCTTCGCGACGCCCGTGCCGCCCGTGCCGACGTAGCGCATCTGCGCGCGGCGGTACTTCGGGTCGTAGTCGGCCTGGAACTTCAGTGCGTCCCAGTCGTAGCGCCGCGTCGCGTAGCGAGCAACGCGCCCTTCCATCCAGTCGTTGAAGCTTGCGCCTTCCGGCTGGTCCCACGACTTGCGTTCGAGATCGGCGTCCGCCATCGTCCTCTCCTTCATCAGAGTGAAAACTTCAATTCAATTCATTACGAAGCCGCCGTTCACCGGCAGCAATTGACCCGTCACGAAGCGCGCGCCGTCCGACAGCAGGAACAGCACGGGGCCCGTTACGTCGTCGGGCACCTGCGCGCGCGTCAGCGCGCGGCCCTGCATGTAGAACGCGTGGCGCTCGGCCGGCACGTAGGCCGTCGCCTCGACTTCCGTCAGCCCCGGCGCGATCGCATTGACCGTCACGCCGTGCGCGCCGAACTCGCGCGCCTGCGCATGCGTCATCGCGATCACCGCGCCCTTGCTCGCGACGTACGCGAGCAGCTTCGGCGCGCCCCACAGCGCGGTGTCCGATGCGAGGTTCACGATCGCGCCGCGCCCCGACTGCGCGAGGTGCGGCAACGCCGCATTGCTGACGAGCCACACGCCGCGCACGTTCACGTTCATCACCGCGTCCCAGGTCGACACGTCGAGCTCCGTCGACAATTTGCCGCCCGAGTTCGTGATCGCCGCGTTGTTGATCAGCGCATCGATGCCGCCGAGCGCCGCCGCGCCCTGCGCGACGAACGCGTCGACGCTCGCCGGATCGGCCAGGTCGAGCGTGAAGAAATGCGCGATGTGACCGGCTTGCGTGAGCTGCGCGGCCAGCGCGCGGCCCTCTTCGGCGAGCACGTCGCCGAACGCGACCTGCGCACCCGCCGCGACCAGCGCCTTCACGAACGCCGCGCCCAGCCCGCGCGCGCCGCCCGTGACGAGCACGCGGTGCCCCGGCAGCGACACGACCGGAGCGAGCTCAGCCATTCGAGGGCTCCGCCGCGGCCTGCGCCGCGCGATGCGCGTCGAGCGCGGAAAGATGCTCCTGCGCACGCTGGCGCAGCATCCGGCGCACGCGCGTGATGCCGACGTCGTGCTGGTACAGGTATTCGTGATCGCGCGCGTGCGGCGCGAGGCTTTCGAGGACGTAGCGGTCCTGCTCGAGCACGTCCCAGTGCAGGCCCTCGAGGCGGTTGCGGTACATGAAGCGCCACACGTCGCGCTGCCAGCCGCTGACCTTGCGCGTGCGCCAGAAATAGACCTGGCAGTTGTCGCCGTCGACCGGCGTCGCGAAGCCGATGATCCCGAAGTTGCCGCCGGGGCCGAACTTCTGCTTGTACGGAATCGCGAGGCGCATCCACAGGCAGCCCGTTTCGCCGAGCTCGACCCAGTCGAAGTTCACGTCGCGCTGGCCGATCTTCTCGAACATCAGGCCCGTTTCCGTCTTGCGCACGCGCATGTCGGCCTGCTTGTCGCCTTCGGCCATCGAATGCGACGTCGCGTGCAGGTACGCGCCGTGCATCGGGTCCATCACGTTGTCGATCGCGTACTGGTAATTGCACTTCCAGTTCGACACGCACAGGAAGTGGCCGTATTCGTCGGCGACCAGTTCTTCCGGCAGGTTCAGCGGCGCCGGCTCGCCGTGCGCTTCGTCGCCGAACCACAGGAAGATCGCGCCGGCCTTCTCCTCGACCGGATAGGACTTCACGCACTTCGTGCCTTCGAGCGGACAGTTCGACACGGCCGGCACGCGGTTGACCGTGCCGCCGCCGTCGACTTCGATGCCGTGATACCAGCACGCGATGTTGCCGCCGAGGTTCCAGCCGAGCGACAGGCGTGCGCCGCGGTGCGGGCAGCGATCTTCGAGTGCGTGAACCTTGCCCTCGTGATCGCGCCACAGCACGATCTGCTCGGACAGGCGCGTGAGGCCGACGGGTGCGTTCGACACCTGCCAGCTCGGCGCGACGGGATACCAGTAGTTCTTGATGCCACGGTCGAGATAGTCACGGACCGGGTCGTGTTGGACTGCGTGTTGTACGGGGGACGTCATCAGTGTGCTCCGGATGCGGTTGTCGTCGGGTCGGCGGTCACGCGCTCGGCGCGGTCATTCCGCGAGCGAGGCCATTTCGGCGCGGAAACGCTCGGCGGTCCACGCGGTGCCGTCCGGTGCGCGGAAGCCGATGCGGTTCAGGCCCGCGACGACATCGTCCAGCTCGGTCGCGCCGGCTTCGAACACGCGTTCGAGCGCATCGCCGAGGTCGTTTTCGTACTGGGTCGGGGCGGCCTTGCGGTTCTGCCAGACCTGGTTCTCGACCTGGCCGGGGATCTCGATCTGCCCCTTGCCCGCGACGTTGTTCGGCTGCGGCGCCACCCACGGCTTCAGGAAGGGATTGAAGTTGACGGTCGCTTCTTTCATCGGTTACTCCACCTTGATCTGGATTTCCTCGCCGGCAAGGCGCACCGCGTACTGCTTCAGCGCGCGCCCGCCCGGACCCTTCAGGCATTCGCCCGTCCTGATGTCGAACACGGCCTCGTGCAGCGGGCATTCGACCGTGCCTTCGTCGACGAACCCCTGCGTCAGCAGCGCGTACGCATGCGGGCACACGTTCTCGAGCGCATACACGTCGTCGCCGACGCGGTAGATCCCGATTTCGACGCCGTCGGTCCGCTTGAACTCGATCGGCGTGTCTTCCGACAGCGCGCCGGCGTGCCCGGCGCAAATCCATTGTTCAGACATCTCACACCCTTCCTTCTGATCGACTCTCAGTTTGTTCCGATTTGTTCCATACCCGGAACAGCAGTTTATGGATGGTGATTATAGGAGCGACTTTTCACGAGTAAAACAAAAAGCTGCACGCCCTAGGGAAAACACCGACCATCGGGTCGGCAGTCGCTTCCGCCTGCCTTGCCAAATGTAATTTTTTGTTGTGTAGCGGGCATTTACGGCCTTTTTTCGGGCGTCGTGCACCGCAACCGGGCAGCGGCACGGATTCCATCCGTCCCGAAAAAATTATTTTTGATACGGCGCTCGGCGCCCCTATACTCCATTCCATCAGAGGCACGTTGTTCCTTGTATGGAACATAAAAAATGCCCGCTCGATGGCGAAGACGCGCAACGGCAGGCCGTTCCCGCGCAGGCCGCCACGGCACGTTTTCATCAGGTTGGAGATTCAGGAGATCAAATGGTCAAGCATGCGGTAGCAGCAACAGTGATCGGATTGGGCGCCGTGTCGGGCGCGTGGGCGCAGAGCAGCGTGGTGCTGTACGGCAGCATGGATGCGGGGGTCGCGTACGTGAACAACGTCGGCGGCCATGCGAAATGGGCGATGATCCAGGGCAATACGCAGCCCGACCGGTGGGGCCTGAAGGGCAAGGAAGACCTCGGCGACGGCCTGTCGGCGATCTTCCAGCTCGAAAACGGCTTCTATACGAACAACGGCCAGTTCGCGACCGCGAACACGATCTGGAACCGCGCGGCCTTCGTCGGCCTCAGCTCGGAACGCTACGGCACGCTGACGCTCGGCCGACAGACGCCGCTGTCGTTCGACTATCTCGATCCGCTCAGCACGGCCTACCTCGCGATGAGCTGGTATGCGTTCCACCCCGGCAACATCGACGGGCTCGCCGCGACCGGCAACGTGCCGTACAACAACGCGGTCAAGTATCGTTCGCCGACCTTCGCGGGCTTCTCGGCCGCGGCGACGATGGCGCTCGGCAACACGACGAACTTCTCGACCGGCAAGTCGGTCGGCGTCGCGCTGAACTATGCGAACGGGCCGTTCAAGGCGTCGGCCGTGTACTCGAACGAGCACGACCGCTCGATCCTGATCGGCACGACCGGCATCACGTCCTTCCAGGGGCAGAACACCGCGAACGGCTACATCGCGAACAAGGTCGAGAACATCGGCGCGGGCGCGTCCTACCAGTTCGGCGACTTCCTCGTGCATGGCCTGTACACGCGCACGAAAATGCAGTCGAACGGCTATTCGGACACGTTCCAGAGCTACGACGCGGGCGTGAACTACCGCAGCAGCGCGTTCAACACGATCGCGGGCGGCGCGGCAACCACGACGCTGGCCGGCCGCCGCTGGACGCAGGTCGAACTCGGCGACATCTATTCGCTGTCGAAGCGCACGCAACTCTATGCGAACGTGCTGTACGAGCACGGTTCGGGCGGCGCAAAGGCCGCGTTCTTCACGGCCGGCGTGTCGAGCACCGCGAACCAGGTGGTCGTGCTCACCGGGATCCACCACTCGTTCTGAACGGCGCCGGGCAGCCGGTGCCTGAAATGAAATGAGGGGCCCGCGGGCCCCTCGTTTTTTTGATTGCGGTGCCGCGTGCGGCGGCCCGCCCGACAAGTCGGCGTCAGAACATCGCGACCTTGTGGCGCGCGTGCGCGAACGTCGGGTCGCTTTCGAGCGGACGATAGTTCAGGCGCTGGGACAGGTCGACCGCCGCGCCGCACACGGCTTCGACGAGCCGTTCCTTCTCGCCGGCCTCGCCGATCTCCGAGCGCGGCACCGTCGCGGTGATCGCCGCGACGATCGAGCCCGAGTGATCGCGCACGGGCGCCGTGACCGCCGAAATGCCGCTCTCGAACGCCGCCTCGCTGACCGCATAACCGAGCCGCGCGTAATGGCGCACGCGCTCGTACAGTTCGTCGACGGTGCCCGGCGTGCGCTCGGTGAACTGCTCGAGCCGCTTTTCCGGATAGAGCTGGCGCAGTGCGTCGCGCGTCAGGTCGCCCATCAACACGTGGCCATGCACGGTCGCATGCGCGGGCAGACGCGTGCCGACGTGCACCTTCACCGAACCGAACATTGACGCATTGCTCTGCGCCTTCGCGACGAACACGACGTCGCGCTGGTCGCGGATCAGCAGATGCGTCGACAGCCCCGTCGTATCACGCAGCCGCTCGAGCACGGGCGTGCCGAGATCGGTCAGTTCGAGCGAATTCAGGTATTCGAAGCCGAGCCGCAGCACGCCGACGCCGAGCCGGAAATAACGGTCGCCGTTCACGCGCTCGAGGAAACCGAGCGCTTCGAGCGTCTGCAGCAGGCGGAACGTGGTCGTGCGCGGAATGCCGATGCGCTTCGACAACTCGGGCGCGCCGAGCACGGGCTCGCGCGCGGAGAATTCGGCGAGGATCCGCAGCCCGCGTTCGAGCCCCGGCACCAGGTAGGACGATGCGCCGCCGGACGATTCGTCGTCGCCGGGCGCCGCGGATTCAGGCGCGTCGCTCATCGTTGTCTTGGCCATGTGGACATGGACGGAAGGAAATCAATCACGAAACGGGTCATGGATCGTCGTGGACAGGCGGCCATGCGAGCCCGGCGCGCACGCGGGCTCGCACCCGCGTGAATCGCCGCGGCGCGGCATGCGCTTCCACGGCCCCACGAATAGTCATTCACGGTCGAGAGGATAGCAGCGATGGACAGCGCGGCGCCATGCGGAAATCGCCGGACGACGCGATGGCGGCCGTGGGCGCGGCGAGCGGCGGCCGGCGTGGCAGCCGAAGCCGCGCCGCCTACAGGCGCGACAGGTGAACCCGGATGTTCGCGCGGTCATACGTGAATCCGCCGGCCGCGTCCGGCTCGAGCACCCGCGCAAGGTCGACCGCGTACATCCAGCCGCTGCCCAGGCGGCCCCCGTTGATCGCCCGGATCCGGCTGCCGCCGACGGCGATCGCGGCATGAAAAACGGTGCCGCCCCGCGAGAAGCCGACCGCGGTTCCGGCCGGAATGCTCGCGCGCCCGTCCCACTCGCCGCCGGTCTCGAAGTTGAAGCGGGTCCGCCAGTGCTGGCCGATCGTGTCGAGCAGCGCACCGGGCGCGATCATCGCGTCACTGCGCAGCAGATACCGGACATAGGCCGCGGCGTCATAGCAGACGCCGCCGGACACGTATTCGTTGATGTCGGCCATGCCGAACATCAGCGCCTGCGCGTGCTTCTGCCGTTCGGCGAAACCGGATTGGGCGACGTGCCCGCCTAACTGGCTCAGTTGCATGGGTGGCTCCTCGTGAAGAAGCAGGACGTCATCGTCCTGCCGACGCAATAACGTCATATGTTATTACGATATCCGGCCACGCCCGCATTCCGGCCCGGGCGTCACGGCATGCGGGCGGCCGATGCCGACGCGGCAGCGGCCGCATCGGGATTCGGCGCGAGCCGCAGGCGCACGCGCAACGGCTGCAGCATGTCGGGCGGCGGCAGTTCCGCCAGCGGGCCGGCCGTAAGCAGTTGCCGCAGTGTCGCGTCTGCATCGGGATCGCCGAGCGACGCGAATTCGACACGCGTGACGGCGCCGTTCGGGCCGATCCACGGGCGCACGACGATCGCGGGCAGCGGCGCTCGCGTTCAGCACGCGCGCCTCGAGATAGCGGTGCAGTTGATCGCGCGCATCACGGCACCCAGCGCCAGCGCGATCAGCACCTCAATCAGCGTGAATCCCCGTTGCGGCGTCCGCGCCGTGCGCGATCCGCCGCGCGCATGGCGGTTGTAGTCGGTTCTGTCGTCGCACATGACCGGCATTCTTGTCGATGGATCGTCGTCCGGCGTGCCGATCGCGGCACGCAGCCGCATCGCCGGCGCGACGGACGCCGTGCACGGACGTCAAGCGCCGCGTATGGCACACACGTGTCGAATGGTACGGACCATTTGGCGCGGGCAGCCCGGACGGACAGGCACCCGGGCGCGCCGCATCCGCTATCGCGACGGGCACGGCACAACGCGGCCCGGCGGGCGGGCAAACGGATGGAAAACGGGAAGCGATCGAAAGAAACACCCGGCAGCGGGTGGTGAGCGGTGAAAGCGATCCTCGGGCGGAATCGCCGCGACGGCGTCAGGCCGTCACGGCGGCGTCATACTCGGCGCGGGCAAGCTGGCCGGCGGCATAAGCCTCGGCCTCGCCGCGAAAGCCTTCCCGGCTGAACGCAACGACTTTCACGCCGACGCCGGTCGCCCGCTTCACCGTCAGCGCCCATTGCCATCCGCCGTCTTGTTCAAAGACGTGCAGCGAGGGTTCGAAGGAAGGGTCGATTACGGTCACGCGTTTTACTCCTGCCCCCTTGCGCGCCGCATCGGCGACGCTCGGGGCATGTCGAAAGGGTCGCGCCGGGATACGACGCGCTTCTGCCATTCGACAGTCTAGTCAAGGATTGTTGCGACGCACCATCAGAGGTTTCACTCATCTATCGGTACCGGGCGGTCGATCGAATCTACCTGAAACCCATATGGGATGGGGCTCAGCGCCGTTTCACGGCGCACGGCGCGACATTCGTGCGGCAACGTGCCGCACACGCGACCGCTTGCGTGTGTCGGTCGCCCGTGCCCCGCAAAGAACCGGGGCGCGAATCGCCCGGCGATCCGGGCACCTCGGCGACGAGGATCGTTACCGGCCCGTACCAGCCGGCATCACGCGCCGGAACGTCAGGTTCACGCGCTCGCCCTGCACGCCCGGCGCCTTCGGCACGCGATGCTGCCATTCGGCCTGCGTGCGCCCGCGCATCACGAGCAGGCTGCCGTGCACGAGGCGATACGCATGCGTGACACCGGTCGCGCGATGACGCAGGTCGAACACGCGCATCGCACCGAGGCTCACCGACGCGATCACCGGCGCATCGCCAAGCTCGGGCTCGTTGTCCGCGTGCCAGCCGAGGCTGTCCAGCCCGTTGCGGTAGCGGTTGAGCAGCACGCTGTTGAAACGCGCGCCGCACGTCGCCTCGACCGCGCGCTTCAGGTCGAACACGGCCGGCGTCCACGGCGCCGGCACGTTGCGGATCCCCGAATACACGTAGACGGCATCCGGCTCGCCCTGCCATGCGGTGAGCCGCGGCAAAGGAATGCGTCCGCGCGGCGTGCGGATCGTGTCCTGACGCCACGCGACCTCGTCGATCAGCGCGGCCAGCGCGCGATCGGCATCGGGCGGCGCCAGCCAGTCCGGGTACCAGTCCACGTCGGGAGCGGGCGTGTCAGCAAAGAGATCGGGCGTCGACATGTCGGGAGGAACGGGCGATGAGCGGAGCGAACGGTGCATGCCTGCATACTAGCCAACGGCGTCGCACGCCGCCATGCGCTGTCATTCGCAGACGAGGCGGGCTGCCGCCCGCCCGGTTCCCGCTGACGACGGGCGGGCGCCGGCCCAGCGAATGGTTTCCCCCGGACGGGAACCGTGCGCTACCCGCCGCGCGTCAGCCGGATCAGCGTGATCTCGGACGGCACGCCGAAGCGGTTCGGCGGCCCCCAGTATCCGGTGCCGCGGCTCGTATAGAGCCACAGATCGCCGAAGCGGCTCAGCCCGCCGATCACCGGCTGCTGCAATCGCACGAACGGCGGCCACGGCAGGAACTGGCCGCCGTGCGTGTGCCCCGACAACTGCACGGTAAACCCCGCGCGGTTGGCCGCTTCCGCGCTGCGCGGCTGGTGCGCGAGCAGGATCTTCGTGGCCACCTCGCGCGGCGCACCCGCCAGCGCCTGCTCAGGGTCGCTGCGATGGGCGGGATCGAAACCGCCCGCCGTGAAGTCGGTGACGCCCGCGAGCACCGCGTGCGCGCCGTCGTGATCGATCAGCACGTGCTCGTTGAGCAGCACCGTCAGCCCGATGCGCCGGAATTCGTCGATCCACGCGTGCGCGCCCGCGTAATACTCGTGGTTGCCCGTCACCAGGAAGCTGCCGTGCCGCGACTGCATGCGGCCGAGCGGCGCCGTGTGCTCGCGCAGGCGCTTGACCGAGCCGTCGACCACGTCGCCCGTCACGACGACGAGGTCGGCATCGAGCGCATTGACCGCACGCACGATCCGTTCGACATAGGGCCGCTTGATCGTCGGCCCGACGTGGATGTCGGACAGTTGCACGATCGTCAGCCCGTCGAGCCCCGCCGGCAGCCCCTCGACCGGGATCGACACGCGCTTGACCGCCGCCGTGCGGCGCGCGCCGACGAACCCGACCACGGTAACGAACACCGCACCGACCAGCACGCCGAGCGCCGTGCCGGTCGCCGCGCCGGGCCACGCGCCGTCGTGCCCGAGATGCCGCCATGCAAACACGCCGAGCAGCACGAATTCGCGGAGGAACGTCAGCAGAAGCAGCGACGAGAAGAAGCCCATCACGACCGAGCCGGCCCAGCCGACCAGGGTCGCGGCCCAGCCTTCGTCGAAGCGGCGCGAGAACATGCCGACCGGAATCAGCACGACGAAGCTCGCCAGCATGAGCGCCGCGATCGTGCGCACGACCGGCGACGCGAACGCATCGGGAATGATCCGCATCCCGACGTACAGATGGAACAACACGCCGATTGCAATGAACCGGACAAAAAAACTTCGCATGGAACGTTCACCTTCGTTGCGATACGGCCTTGACGCTTCCGCGACGTGCGTTGCACGAGGCCGTGAGGCTCCGTTCCGCGCGCCGCGCCATGCGTACGATGGTACACAGATCGCGGCGGCGACGACCGGTCGCCGGATTTGGCGTCGATGCCGTCCGGCACGGCGTGCGACCGCGCCCTCATCGGCCCGCCAGGTCAGCCTGATTCCCGCGCGTCAGAACGACAATCACCCGTTTCCGCACCGATTCCGCTCTCCCGACATCGCAAATTCAGCCCAGCTCCGTTCGTCTGACGATCCTTTACAGTCCGTTAGCAACCCTACGCGAGCCCGCACTGGCAGAATCGCGACGACCCGGTCTGCGTTGCCCCCGGTTGCGGACACGCGATGCCGGCCATGCGGACACGCCCCCAGAACCGCCACCGCCCCGCCATGGTGAGCAGGAAGGATGGCTGGCGATCCGCATCGCGCTGATTTATTATCGGCTCCGTATCCCGGAATCGTCGTCGCGGCGACGATCCACATTGCGCCGCGCCCGGCATCCACCCCCACCGTCGAGCTCGTCACATCATGAGAAAAACAACGCCGCGCGCGCCCTTGCGCGTCGCCGCCGTCCTTGCGCCAGCCCTGCCGCTCGCGGGCTGCGCATCGCGCGGTGCACCGTCGTACGTCCTGTTCGGCGCATATTTCCCGCTTTGGCTCGTCAGCGCGATCGTCGGCGTGATCGGTGCGATCGTCGCGCACCGCGTATTCGTCGCGACCGGCTGGGCGGCCACGGTGCCCTACCAGCTTGCCGTCTGCACCGCGATCGGGCTCGTGGTCGCCGTGATCGTGTGGCTCACCGGCACGGGGCCGTTCGCATGAAGGCCGCCGGCACCGCCCGCCCCTCCGTCAAAGGCCGCGTGATCGCACTGGCGATCGTCGCGCTCGGCATCGCCGCACTCGCGTACGCGTACTACCGAACGACGGCCTACCCGTCCACTGACGACGCGTCGATCGACGCGGACGTCGTGCACGTCGCGTCGCCGGTCGGCGGCCGCATCGTGCAGCTCGCGGTGCATGAAAACCAGCGCGTCGCAAAGGGCGACCTGCTGTACGTGATCGATCCCGTGCCGTACCGGCTGACCGTTGCGCAGGCGCAGGCCGACCTCGAGCTCGCGCGCGCGTCGCTCGACACGCGCCGCCGTTCGCTGATCGGCGAGCGCTCGAACGCGGCCGTGGCCGCCGAGCAGGTCAAGCGCGCGACGCAGAACCACGATCTCGCGACGCGCGACGTGAACCGGCTCGCCCCGCTCGCCGCGCAGGGCTACGTCAGCGCGCAGCAGTTCGACCAGGCGAAGGTTCGCCAGCGCGACGCAGCCGTGTCGCTTACGCAGGCACAGGAACAGCAGCGCGCGTCCGCGCAGACGATCGGCGACGAAGCCGACGCGATCGCGACGCTGCATGCGCGCGAGGCCGCGCTGGCGCGCGCGCAGCATGCGCTCGAAGACACCGTCGTGCGCGCACCGCACGACGGGCTCGTGACGGGCCTGACCGTTCTCGCCGGCGAAACCCTCGCGCCGAACCAGTCGATCTTCACGCTGATCGACGCACGCGAATGGTTCGCGGTCGGCAATTTCCGCGAGACGGCGCTGAGCCGCATCGCGGTCGGCGACTGCGCGACCGTCTATTCGATGATCGACCGCAGCCGCCCGCTGACGGGCAAGGTCGTCGGCATCGGCGCCGGCATCGCCGACAGCGCGCGCATCAACCTGCCGCGCTCGCTGCCGATCGTGCAGAACTCGGTGAACTGGGTGCACGTCGCGCAGCGCTTCCCGGTGCGCGTGAAGCTCGACGAACCCGACGGCACGCTCGTGCGCGTCGGCGCCAGCGCGATCGTCGAGGTCCGGCATGGCACTGCCTGCCGCTGAGGTTCGCTCGCCGGGCCCGCGCGAAGTCCTGCGGCTGCTCGCACCGTTTCCGGGGCGCGCGTCGATTGCCGCGCGGGTCGCACTGATCTGCGCGCTGACCGCGTTCGTGACGGCCGCATACGGCACGCCCGAAGCCGCGCTGTCCGCGTACGTCGTGTTCTTCATGATCCGTGCCGACCGCGTGACGAGCGTCGTGCTCGCGGCCGCGCTGCTGCTGATCGTCACGATCGTGATCGGGCTCGTGCTTGGCATCGCGATCTTCAGCATCGACTATTCGATCCTGCGGGTCGCGTGCATGGCCGTGCTGTCGGTCGCGCTCCTGTACCTGACTTCCGCCAGCAAGCTGCGCCCGGTGGGCGCGATCCTCGCGATGATCGTCGGCTTCGGGCTCGACCAGCTCGGCCTCGCGCCGTTCGGCGAAGCCGCGACACGTGCGCTGCTGTACATCTGGCTGACGATCGCGATCCCGGCCGGTGTCGCGATCGTCGTCAACCTGCTGATCGCGCCGTCGCCGCGCAAGCTCGCGCACGCGCAGCTCGCGAAGCGCCTGCGGCTCGCCGCGCAGCGGCTGCGCGGCGACGATGCGGCGCGCGACGCATTCGATGCCAGCCTTCACGAAGGCGACAAGCAGCTGCTCACGTGGCTCAAGCTGTCGACGCTCGAAGGCTCGTCGTCCGCCGCCGACTTCGCGGCGTTGCGGCAGGCCGTGGCATCGAGCACCGCGCTGCTCGTCGGCGTCGCGCTGGCCGATCGCGAACCGGGCGCGCGCCTGCCCGACACGTACGCCACCCCGATCGCCGCGACGCTCGACGAGATGGCCGACATCCTCGATCAGGGCGGCTACCCCGTCGACGTGACGCTCACGCTGCCGCCGGCCGACACATTGCCGCCGCTCGCGCGCGTCGCCGTCACGGATATCCATGCGGCGATCACGCGCTTCGCGGAACCGGTCGCAGCGGCCGAAGCCGCGACGGATGCACCGGCGGCCGCGGCCAACACGCCGGCGGCCGCGCCCGGAACGCCTGCCGCCGCGGAAGCCGCCGCACCGCCCGCACCGCGCGGCGGCTTCTTCCTGCCCGACGCGCGCACCAATCCCGACCACATCCGCTACGCGCTGAAAACGACCGCCGCGGCGATCTTCTGCTATCTGCTGTATTCGCAGCTCGACTGGTCGGGCATCCATACGTGCGTCGTCACCTGCTACATCGTGTCGCTCGGTTCGACGGCCGAGACGGTCGAGAAGCTCACGCTGCGGATTCTCGGCTGCATCGTCGGCGCGCTGCTCGGCACCGCCGCGCTCGTGTTCGTCGTGCCGTCGCTGTCGTCGGTCGGCCATCTGATGGCGCTGGTGTTCGCCGGCGGGTGGCTCGCCGCGTGGGTCGCATTCGGCTCGCCGCGCATCGCGTACGCGGGCTTCCAGATCGCGTTCGCGTTTTTCCTGTGCGTGATCCAGGGCGCCGGCCCCGGTTTCGACCTGACGATCGCGCGCGACCGCACGATCGGCATCCTGCTCGGCAACGTCGTCGTGTATCTCGTGTTCACGCGCATCTGGCCCGTCAGCATCGGCAAGCAGATCGACGCCGGGCTCGCCGCGCTGACGGACCAGTGGCGGCGCCTCGCGCAGGTCGCGCAGCCGGCCGAGCGGCGCGCGCTCGCGGCCGACGCGTTCGCCCGCCACGGCGCGATCGCGCAGGCGCTCGGGCTGCTTCACTACGAACCGTCGTGGGTGCGACCGGCCGCCACGTGGCTTGCCACGCGGCGGCGCGCGCTCGCGGAACTCGGCGCGCTCGAAGGCCCGCTGTTCCTGCTCGCCGAACGCAAGCCCGGCGACGCGGCGATCGCCGCGCAGCTCGCGCGCGTGACCGACCCGCGCGACGACGAAACCGCGCGTCACGCGGATTCGCCCGCACCGCCGGCCACCGCGCCGGGCCTTGCCCCTGCTGACCCTGCGCGCGACGCGCTGCTGAACCTGATCGACAAGCGGCTCGCGCACATCGCCGACGCCGCCCGTCAAGCCACACCGAAGGAGCCTGCCCCCCATGCGCCTACCTGAACCGCCGGCCGCCTCGATCGCCGCCGCCGCCCTCGCGACCGCCGTCGCGCTGGCCGGCTGCGCGACGTCGTCGATCGATCTGGCGCCGGAGGCGTCCGACCGCCCATGGCAACCGCAAACGTCGGCTGCCGGCGACATCGTGCCGGGCCCGCCGCGCGCGTCCGCGCAAGGTTCGCACGACTACACGCTGCCCGCGTCGCCCGCGCTCGCGTCGGTCTCGCCGCCGGCTGCGCTCGATGCCGCGCACGCGTACACGCTGCCCGAACTGATCGATCTCGCCGAGTCGACGAACCCGCTGACCCGCATCGCCTGGAACGACGCGCGCAACGCGGCGCTCGCGGTCGGCCTGGCCAAGGCCGCCTACCTGCCGAGGTTGTCGGCGACGGCCATGGGCGCGTACCAGGCCAACCACGGCTCGACGTCGACGATCCTCGGCGACTCGTCGAGCGACACCACCGTTCACGGCACGATCTCGGCGCTGTCGCTGCAATGGCTGCTGTTCGATTTCGGCGGCCGCGCGGCGCGCGTCGAGGCGGCCGAGCAGGCGTCGATCGCGTCGAACGTCGCGTTCACGGCCGTGCATCAGCAGGTGATCCACGACGTGACCGTCGCGTACTACCGCTACGAAGCCGCGCGCTCGCGCGCCCTCAGCGCGCAGCAGGGCCTCGCGAACGCGGACGCGATCCTCGCGGCCTCCCGCGCGCGGCTCAAGCACGGCGTCGGCACGGTCGTCGAGCTCGCGCAGGCGACGCAGAACCGCGCGCAGGCAAACCTCGCGCTCGTGCAGGCGAACGGCGCGGAGAGCGACAGCTACCTCGCCCTCGTCTCCGCGCTCGGCATCTCGCCGCTGTCGAAGCCGACCATCGCCGCGCTGCCGAAGCGGCCGCTGCCGCCCGCACTCGGCTCGTCGGTCGACGCGATCGTGTCGGACGCTATTGCGCGCCGCCCCGACCTTCAGGGCGCGTTCGCGCTTGAAAAAGCCAATCGCGCGAAGATCAAGGCCGCGGAAGCCGCGTTCATGCCGAAGATCTTCCTGTCTGCGTCGACGTCGTACGCGAGCGGCGGCACGTCCATCTCCGCGCTGCCCGCGATCGGCGACCAGTCACCGACCGTCAACCTGAACGGCAGCCGCTACGGCGGCGGCGTGTTCCTCGGCGTGACGATCCCGCTGTACGACGGCGGCATGCGCTCGGCCGTGCTGATGCAGGCGCGCAACGACGCGGAAAGCGCATCCGCGCGACTCACGCGGACCAAGGAGGAAGCCGTCCGCCAGGTGGTCGCCGCGCAGAACGCGGTGCAGACGAGCCTTGCGTCGCACGACGCCGCGAAGGCGCTCGTCGATGCCGCGCAGACGAGCTACGACGCGGCGCTGACCGCGTACCGGAACGGCGTCGGTTCGGTCACCGATGCGACGATCGCGCAAAGCCAGTTGCTCGCCGCGCGCAACGCGGAGGTCGACAGCTATGCCGGTGCGCTGTCCGCCGCCGCCGCGCTCGCGCTCGCGACGGGGACGATCGGCTCGGCGCAGTAGCACGACCGCCGCGAGGCGGTTGACGCATGCGCGCGCCGCCCACTAGAATGCCGCCCATTCTTCCTTCAGGAACCATCGTGGACAGTTGCAGCACTCCGTTGCGTGCGCCGCTTGCCGCCTGAACGCCTGTCCGACGCAGTTCTCCTGCCCGGCTCGCGTTCCGCGAGCCGCACGCCCACCGTTTCACACTGAATGACGCATTCGCGCGGTACAGTACCGCGCGATGACGGCTATCGTCGTGTCGCCTTCGGCCTTGCGCCGCAGCGACGCGCGACGGCACGCGCTTCTTGCACGGCAGGACAACCATGACTTTCGATTTCGCACTCCGCCTTTTCACCGCGTTCGCCTGCGGCGTCGCCATCGGCCTCGAGCGCCAGATGCGCCAGCGCACGGCCGGCCTGCGCACGATCACGCTCGTCGCGAGCGGCGCGTGCCTGTTCGTCACGCTCGGCGTGCTGACCGGCAACGGTGTCGCGGGCGTCACGCAGATCGCCGCATACGTCGTATCGGGCGTCGGCTTTCTCGGCGGCGGCGTGATCATGCGCGACAAGGGCTCGATCCAGGGCATCAACACGGCCGCGACACTGTGGTGCTCGGCCGCCGTCGGCGTACTGGCCGGCTCCGGTCATTACGTGCCCGCGCTTGCCGGCACGGGCGTCGTACTCCTCACCAATACGGTGCTGCGCGGCGTCAGCCAGGCGATCAACGCAACCCCGGTGTCGAACGCCGATCTCGTGCGCGAATACCAGATCACCGTGATCTGCCTGACCGCCGACGAAGTGCACATCCGCACGCTGCTGTCGAACTCGATGTATGCGAAGCCGCTGTCGTTCCAGAGCCTCACGAGCGAGGACGTGCCCGACCAGCCGGACCGGCTGAAGGTGACCGCGACACTGAAGCTGCATCCGAAGGATCAGCAGAAGCTCGAGCAGATCGCGAGCCGGATGAGCATGGAGAAGAGCATTTCCAGCGTGAGCTGGACCGCGAAGGAAGCGGAGCCGATGATGGAGTGAGCGGCCTGGCGGCAGCGGCATTTCGCGCTGCCGCCCGCCCTCGTTCGAGGTCAGGGCGCCTCGATCAGCCCGGCCGAGATTGCCTTGACGACCGCCTGGACCTTGTTCGTCGCACCCAGCTTCTCGAGGATGTTGTTGACATGGAAGTTGACCGTTCGCTCCGAGATGCTGAGGATCTGGCCGATTTCGCACGCGGTCTTGCCCTCGGCCGTCCAGCACAGCACCTCGCGCTCGCGCGCGGTCAGCGTGACGCCCGCCGCCGGCGACAGCTTCGGCACCATGAAGCGGCTCATCAGCGAATGCGACAGGTTCGCGAGCCAGTTCGTCTGCAGCGTCAGCATGTTGATTTCGGCCGGCGTCAGGCGGTCCGCATGGCGTGCGATGCTCAGCAGGCCGAACGCGCCGCGGGCCGCCCAGCTCGATTGCGCGACGCCCACCGACAGCCCGAAATCACGCGCGTCCTGCCACAGCGGGCACGGTTCGATCTGGTCGACGTCCGGCCAGACGATCATGTTGGTGCTGAGCGCGCCGTCACGAACCGTCGAATCGATCTCGATGTAGTTGTGCGCCTGATAGTGTGCCATCCAGCCGTCGGGATAGGTATCGAAGATGGCTACCGACGGCTTCGATACCGGCAGCGGCACGCGAATGCCATAACAGCAGTATTCGAATCCCAGCCGTTTGGAATAGGCGGCAATCCGCTGGAAGAGTTGCTGCTCGTCTTCCGCGGCACTGAATTGTTGATAGGCATCCTGCCAGCGCAGTTCCATTCATTCTCCGACAACGTCACGCTGTCATACTTGTCAGGTTCCAGCACCCGTTCGACGCTGATACATTCCGCGCATGACTTCACCTTTGCTGCACCCGGTCCCCGGCCCGTCCCCGGACGGCTACGTACGCCTGTCAGAAAGCGCACTGGCCGTGCTCGCGCTCGACCATGTCGCAAGCGGCCTCGACGCATCGCTGCGTGCGGAACTGCGCGACAGCGCAATCGACGCACGCCTCGCCGGTTATACCGAATGGCATCGCCCGGCCAGTGCCGGCGTCGCTTACGTGACGGTCGGCTGGGACTGGTACCTCGAACGCGCGACGGGCATCTTCGTGATCGCGGGCGGCGACGTCCGCAGCAACGTGATGGCCGTCGACGCCACGGGTGCCGACATAGGCATGTTCCGCACGGCCGCCGCGCTTGCCGCGCGGCTCGCGTGCATCGACTGGCCCGCAGCGGTCGCGTCGGCCCTGCTCGGGCACAACGACGCCTATCATGCCGGTCCGACGCTCCAGTGACAACTGGCCCCGCATTCCTCTGACAATTTCCGCAGTGCTGGCGCTCTTTATAAGCAAAAGCGGCCCGGTTTTCAATCCCGTTGATCAAGAAACCGTTACCACGTCCTGATCGGCGTCATTCCATCGTCACCCTGTAAGAGTTACCAGTTACAGCCCCCTCGTGCGGCGCGATGTAATGCGCACATACAAAAGCACAAATCCGAGGACACCATGCGGACCTTCGTTCACGAGGAAGGGCGGTTGCCACACGAACTTGCAGCGGATCTCGGGCGCTATCGGCGCCGTGTGTTCGTCGAACAGCTCGGTTGGGCGCTCCCGTCGGCGAACGAAAGCTTCGAGCGCGACCAGTTCGATCGCGACGATACCGTCTATGTGTTCGCGCGAAACGCCGGCGGCGACATGTGCGGATGTGCACGCCTGCTGCCGACGACGCGCCCGTATCTGCTGAAGTCGCTGTTCGCCGACCTGATCGCCGAAGACATGCCGCTGCCGCAATCGGCCGCTGTCTGGGAGCTGTCCCGGTTCGCGGCGACCGACGACGAAGGCGGGCCGGGCAACGCCGAATGGGCCGTGCGCCCGATGCTCGCGGCCGTCGTCGAGTGCGCGGCGCAGCTCGGCGCGCGGCAGTTGATCGGCGTGACGTTCGCGAGCATGGAGCGGTTGTTCCGCCGGATCGGCATACACGCGCACCGCGCAGGCCCGCCGAAGCAGGTAGATGGGCGTCTGGTGGTCGCGTGCTGGATCGACATCGATCCGCAAACGTTTGCCGCGCTAGGAATCGAGCCGGGGCAGGCCGCCCGGCAAGCCATCGCCGCCTGACCCGGAACGCGCGTTCCTGTCCGGGCGGCATCGTAACGAAGGAGAATCAACGTGGACCAGTCTCAGGTCTTTCGCGCGATGATGCCCGGGTTGACGAGCGCCGGCGGCGCCCGCATCGCGGTCGCCTACCCGTCGTTTCCACGGCCGCTGCCGCTCGTGCGGCTCGACCGGCGCGGCCTCGTGTTCCGTGCCCCCGGCGCGGCGCCGCTGGTCTGCGGGCTGCCGCGTGCGGCGACGTTGCTGGTCGCGGACGAACCGCTCTGCTCGCTGCGCCTCGTGATCCGCGACATCGCCCCGGCCGGCGAAGGCCGGCATGACCTGACGATGCAGCCGTCCGGCGCCGCCGGTGACGAATTGCTGTGGCATGCGCTGCGCGATCGCGAGCCCTACCGCCGGCTTCAGCATCCGCTCGCCCCTGTCGACATGTCCATCGCCACCGACGGCGAATCGCACGCACCGGCCGGTGAAGCCGGGCCGCGTCCGTCGCGCAGCGCGGCCTTCCGGCTGCCGTGCCACAGCGACGCGCTGTTCTTTGCCGACTGGCTCGAATATCACTTCGACGAATTGCGCGCGCTTTCGCAGCAGCACGGGCCGCAACTGCAGCTCAACCAGCTCGAGCGACAGGTCGCCGACGACGAGGTCGGCGTGCGCTTCGTCTATGACATCGACGGGCATGCGACACGCCACGCGCTGACCGACTGCGCACGCGAGGCCTGTGCATGGATCGAGACGGAGATGCGCGACAAGTTCGCGCTGCCGGTCGCGCAGGAGCGGTTCAGCGCGTTTGCGGCGCATGCGCGGGCCGGCGGTATGTGAACGCGGCACAACAGAAAGTTGTATCGATACAACTAGGGCTTGCCATGCCTCGGGTTTTCCCTTAAATTCACGTCTGTCTCCTCCATGTCTCCAAACATGGATTCAGCCCGCTCAATGTAGCGGGCTTTTTCTTGCCTGCTCGAATTGCGGGGCCATACCACCGCCCTCCTTCATCGATTGCCTGCCCGGGCATTCCGACGCGCCACAATCCGGATCGATTATCATCGGCGGGTCTGCCACGTTCCCCCGAGGCCATCTTGCACGCCCATCTGCGCATTGCCCGCCCGGTCAGCAACCTCGCCCGAACCGAGCGCATGTATCGCGACGCTCTCGACCTGTCCGTTCTCGCACGCTTTGAGGATCACGACGGCTTTTCCGGCGTGATGCTCGGACGCGACGGCCTCGACTATCACTTCGAATTCACGCACTGCCCCGACCATCCGATCGCGCCGTCGCCGACGCCGGAAGACCTGATCGTGTTCTACCTGCCCGATCGGCCGGAATGGGAAGCCGCCTGCGCGCGCGCCACGGCGCACGGCTTCATGCCCGTGACGTCGTTCAATCCGTACTGGGAAATATCCGGCCAGACCTTCGAGGATGCCGACGGCTACCGGATCGTGCTGCAGAACGGTACGTGGCGCTGACGAGCGAATCCGCGTGAGTCGTTACGCGCCGGCCAGGCCGGCGGCGCGGGCGGCATACACGACGTGCCGACGCAGCGCGTGCCCTTCCGGCAACGCAGGATGGTCGAAATCGCGCGCGGGCTGATGGTGCATGCCGAGCCGCTGCATCACGTGCTGCGATCGTAGATTAGTGTCGGCGGTCCACGCGAGAATCTCGCCGAGCCCGATCCGCTCGAACCCGTCGGCCAACGCGGCGGCAGCCGCTTCGGCGACGTAGCCATGTCCCCATGCGTGGCGAGCCTGCCGCCACATGATCTCGACGCACGGCGCCATCGGGTGCGTTGCGCGCACCTCGTGCGACAGGCCGCACACCCCGATCAACATCCCGTCGGCGCGGCGCTCGACCGCCCACGGGCCGAAGCCGTACGCATCGAAATGCGCGTCGAAGCGCGCGATGACGTCGCTCGCCTCGTCAACGGACATCGGGCCGCGCGCGAGCCACGCGGTCACGTCCGGATCCGCATGCAGCGCCGACAGCCCGCCCGCATCCACCGGCTGCCAGAGACGCAGCGTCAGACGCGCGGTTTCGATTTTCGACGGTGCGGGCATGGGGAACAGGATCGTTCAGGCGGCGTGACGCGAGTGTCGTCACCAACCCGAAGGCAGAGAGGACGAAGGGGGAAATCGTGATCGTCGCGTCCGCCGGCGACGATCGCGGGAACTGATGACGAGAAACGGGCGCCGGCGCGCCCGCGGGGATTACTCGTTTTCTTCGAAGTAATATTTTACAAGGCCAGCTCTGGACGATGACAAAAAGCTACGCCAAAAGTTACGCCATCATTGAAGCATGACCGAGCGCAGTGCTGAGTGATGAGTTCGCACCGACAGGCGATCTTACCCCGAAATCAGCTGAAAAATTGGCATGCTTGGCGCGTGGTATAGTGCGTTGAACATGACAATATCTATCCAAAATCAAAAAAATGGGGACCCTCCCAAGCTACCTGCCTGCCGACTGCCCGTTGCCGCGCGCAGTTCCATGTAACGGCGAGGTGTATATGCTGTGCCGGACGCTACCCTGCACTGCGGAACAATTTATGTCCCAAGCCGAGCGAAATCAGGCAAGGAATGTGGACGGTGAGCAGCTGTGCACGCGTCACGGACTATCGGTGTTTCCGAACTACAAGTCGTGTGAGCATTTGCTACGTGCCCGCCCGCAGCTCGGCCCTCACATCGTCAAGGCAACGCTGACACCGGACCACGGTCTAATCGCGGAAACGCCGAGCAACAGGAATCCACAACATCATACTTGGTGGCCCTTCACCGAGGTTCCGCGTGCATCTCTCTTCATATCCAGTGAAGGTGAAGGAGAACAGAAATGAGTTGGACGGTCGACGGTACACCGGTTCCGGTAGTGCCCTTTGGTGATCTTGCCCCAGTAGAAGTCCTTTACGATTTCGAAGGGCCACAAATTTATATCGCCTACGACAGCGGGCGACCGCTATTTGTATACGTGAGCGACATTAGCGAGCGCGACGAGTACGTGCGATTGCTCGTCGTCCCCGTAAGCCGGCAGATTGTTGAAAACTTGAAAGCCGGCGATTTGACGCTGTGCGACGTGCTTAGGCAACCGTGGCTGCATGCAGTTGATCAAGCATTTGACGGCGTCATACGAGCTGCCTGGTATATCGACGCCGGCCTGAATGCTGTTCCCGATGGTTTCAAACCGGTAGAGGGGACATTGCTTTCCGCAGAACTGGAAGCGGCACGGATGAATGAACCGGTTTTCGTTCTTGATTCACCCAACGAAGCGACCGATCCTCCGCAGGACTTGCCCGCGGCTGCAATAGAGGAAACAGAGCCCTTCCATATTCGCGGCCGCGCGGGGGTGATATTCCGATACTCCTATAAAGTCGAGTTTTCTGATGCCCCCAATGTCGATCATTTGCCTGCCCCAGATGAACGCGAGCTAAATCAATGGGTGCCGAACGATGATGCGACACGCCCTCCATACCTTCACTAATTAATTGTCATGGGCGAATATACAAATACCCGACTAGTTCGAGAAATGCTCACTGAGGGAGGGTTTATGTTCTCCACCCCCCCAGCTGTGGCTGCTGGGGTGGGAGGGTCCGATACGACATCGCTCTCATTTGGCGATTCGGAAAGCGGCTCTTGGACATTTTTCATTTTCTCGCATCGAAATGCAGCGGTCTTGCGTTTTTATTCATATATTGCACAGATTCACAGCGCGCCTCCACAGCGAATCTTAGAGCTTATAAATTACATCAACGCAACATATCTGTTTGAATCTAATCTAGACTACCATCAGCCAAGCAACATCATTAGATACAAGGGTATCTTCCGGGGCGTCGGAATTGGCTTACCCGCCTATGAAGCAAAAATGGCGATGGAACATCATATGTCATGCTCCACCTACCTGCACCATTTGCTGTATCGTGCACTCCGTTCATTTCAAGCCAATCCTGAACTGGCAATCAATGAACTCATACCGGAAATCAACAAAAAACTGAATCTCTCCACGGCGCCATACTTTCCATGAGTCATGCTTGTCGCCGTCAAGCACGGTCCGATAACCGAGAAGTTGCGTGGTTCAGAAAGGTTCGCAAGCCCGACCGCCGACAACTCGCCCCCTGTCGGGGGGACCAGTGACACCCCATCCAAGCCTTATGCAGCAAGCCTCATCGGCGAATTTGGCGTAAATTTGGCGTAACGCCGAATTACTTCGCCTTGGCGTACATCTCGTCGGCCGGATAGAGCTGCAGCATCGCGCGCGCGGCCTCAATGTTCGATGTCGTCAGCCATTCCTCCCAGTCGTCGGGCCGCAGGATCACGACCGACCGCTTCTCATCTGCCGGCTTGTGCATGCGCGACATCAGTGGGTGGCCGTCGGCGTTGACGGTAATCATCGACATCACGTGATGCTCGGAGCCGCCCTGGTTCGTCAGCGTGCGCCAGATGCCGGCGACGCACATCGTCGGCCTGTCGACCACGCCGATTTTCTGCCATACGCACGGCCCGAGCACCCAGTCGCCATTCGCTTCCTGGCTCGCGTCAGGATAGGACGGCTCGATGACGGATCGGGCTGGAATCAGGCAACGCCGGCCGGCGCGCCAGGCGGGCCCGTACAACGGCGACTTCCCGAGGTTATCGTCGCGCACGTTCATCGTGCTGCGAATGAACGGCGGCTTCCGGCCCTGCTCCTTCGCCTTCTCGATATTGGCCTTCTGAAGCGCGCGCGGCCAGAAGCCAAAACCAGCGATCAAGGCCTTGAACTGCCCGTCGACATTGCCCACGATCGGCGCGTCGTAGTCCTGGTAGATCTCGGGCTTCCACGGCGTCCAGCGGTACAGGTCGTGGAAGTTGTCGATTTTGAGCTCGCTGAGACCCGGATCCTCGCCCGGCGCATAGTAGCTGGTGCACATCAGCCGTCCCCTATTTTCGCTCTTGACGGCCCCATCTTACCCCGGGATACACTGTGTTTTTATACAGTGGTGGCGACGTGATCAAGCCGCAGTGGGCTTACATCTGGGAGTACGGATTCCAAGGCGACAAGATGCGCCGGAGGACGCCTATCGAGCTCACGAAGCAGGAATTTGAACTGTGGATTGATCAGGACGAGAGGTCGACGTTCCTGAGTTCGTGCACGCCGATCGAAGCAACGAGGATTGATCGCAACCGCGTGCCGCTCACGGATCCACGCTTCAAGTTGAAGCCTAAGATGCCGGAATTTGATGCCCCGTCCGATGCGGAGCTGCGAGCCCTCTGGCGCGAGTACACCGACCTTCAGGTGCGCTGGCTAATCCTCGAGATTCTTGCTCTTCGAAAATCGCTGGACAGGATCCAAGAGTGGTTCGACTACGTCGACAAGAACATCCCCGACCGCGGGGAGCTGAGCGGTGGGAATGGGCAGTTTCAGGCGCTGCGCCACCTTCTCCGGAATGAAAAGGGGCGCGCTGGGATGATGTGACGCGCAGGAGCCATGGCTGCGTGCCCGTCAAATGTGGAAGGTTTCAGCGCGCGGCTGCCGTCAGGGCGTCGTAGTCGCGCTCACAATGCTGGCCGGCGATGCGGGCTCGGTCAGCGTACTCTGCCAGATCGCCCGCGCGCTGGTCAGCGCGGCCGAGCACGTCGGCAAGCAGATCGAGGGCGTCGCCGGCTGCCGGGCTTCCGGTGGCAGCGGCGGAATGGCGGGCGGCTGCGACGAGCTGATCGACGCGCTGCTGCAAGCTGCCAGCGGCAGCACGAGCAGCAAAAGCATCCGCAAGCGCATCCGTTCTTTGTTTGTTCGCATCTTTTGCGATCTCCGATTGCGCCGCAGTGCGGCGTTGTTCCTCATTGCGGGCAGCCTCGACGGCCATCACTCGATCCTTAGCGGCATCGGCGCGCATGCCCGCGATCTCGCGAGAACTGGTCGCGTGAACAACATAGGCGCCGGCCAAGAAGCCCGCCAGAATAGTCAGCAGATACGGCAATAAGGCTTTCACCATCACAGCCCCCGTTCGCATAACGAGCGCTCAAACGCGCGCCGTTTCACCAGCCCCGGCAGCACGCGGCCACCGCCATATACCCACTGCGGCTTGCCACTGTCCGACTCATTCATCGCGCGGCATGCCCCCTTCCAGTCTCCCGCGTTGAACCGCTTTGCCGTCGTGCTGCGGCAGTAGGCGCCTGCACCGACGTTATAGGCAAAGCTCACGCCCGCTGCGAGCTGATACGGATGCCCTTTCAGACCGGGCGTGCATTTCAGCGTCGGCTCCGCATGCTCGATAAGACGCTGCTCGAGCCGAGCGATACATTCGTCGTGCGTGAAGCGCTGGCCAAGCTTCACGTCCTTCGTATCGCCGAAGCATCCGGTAACAATCCCGATAGGGTCCGGCGCAGCGACCAACACCTCGCCCTCGAACTTCGGCACTGCGGAAAAAAGAAGGGCTGCCGCAGCAGCCCCCACAACACCAACAAGCGTCTTCTTCGGCAAATCAGCCATCGTGCCTCTCCATCTCCATGATGCGCATATCCGACTCGCGCTGTTCCCGGCGATCTTTCCGCCACATAAAAAAGAAATTGAGTGCGAACGTCGCGAACGCCGTCAAAATACCGACGATCACCCCGATGTCGGTCAGCGTCAGCGACGACGCCACAGCAGTAACGCTCCCCACGTAGCTCGCCACCTCGGTTGGACTCGCTCGCATCTGTTCCCCGTAAAGAAAAGGGCCGCTCAAAATTGGCGGCCCATCACACAATCCCCGTCGCATCTAGCACCATAAACATGTGATGCCACTGCTCTTTAAATCCCGTAAAGTTTGGCTTCTTCCCGCCTCCCCACATCGATGTTCCCCATGCAATCGTGTCGCCCGTCACACGAATCGACGTCATCTCCAGGCCGGCTGGGTCATAACTCCAACCGACATGCACAGGTGCAATAGCCGAAATCAACACTGGCCGGCCGTACGACCGCGACTGCCACGGCGGCCAAGGCGCGCCGATCGTCACGAACCCCGTGCCTGGCACGTAGTGGTCGGTAATCACATCGAGCACACGAAGGAAAGGCACCGACGTGTCCGCGATGAGTTTCGTATCTGGCCCAAATACTTGAAGCCCGAAGCCACTAGTCGCAGGAGGCGTGCGATCGAACAAAAAGAAGTAGACAGCGCACGGGCGCTCCGTTACGAAACGAATCGTGTACACGCCACCATCGACACTCACGTTCCAAACCGAGATCCCAACGCCGTCAGATGCATACACGCCATACATCGGCCCAGCCGTCGCGTTGAACGAAAATGCGATGCTCGGAACCGTCGCCCCAAACGGCATCCCCGCATCGTTGACCGCGAGCGGTAACGACGTGTCTACCGTCTGCCCTGACATCGATCTCACGAGCTGATAGTTCGGTGTCCTTCCATCAATTTGGTAAAGGCCGCTATTCGTAAATGCTTGAAATCCTGCATCCATCAATACACCCCGAAAACAAGCCAGCCAGGCACAGGCGAATAAGCATTCGAACCGCTGCTATTGCCGCTGTATGACCAACTGATTCCAAATGCGTCGATCGCGACAAGCGGCGTAGGCTCCGCACCTCCGACTCGGCGAAAAATCCACTGCGGCATGAACGCCCAGAACGGCGCGCCCCCTGACAAGTCAGCCGGATTGGACCCAGCACCGCCTCCCGTGTACACGATCCCAACGATCCGCCCGGCCCGCGACGTACCGTCGAGCACCAAGCGCCCCGCACCATCCCATACCCAAAACCCCGCTGCCATTACTCCCATACCCCCCATCGAACACGCAGAACGCCGTTTGCGTCGTACACGCGCCCGCCATTACTATCGATCACCGTCCGGTTACCGCGACCATCAGTCGAGTTGATTTCAAACCAACCGCTCTTATCGAGCCGCCAGCCCTGCTTTCCCGCGACATAATTGTCGGACTGGATATAGCTGCCAATCATCGCGTTCGTGATCCAGCCGGCGCCGATGAGCGCCTGACGCAAGAACACCTGCCCGCCCTGCACCACGAACGGCACGATCGACGAACCGCCGTTGTTCGGGTCGACGACCGCGAAGCGCTGCGCCGACACCAACACCTGTGACTCGACAATGCCGCTGTCGTTGTTGATGCCGATCCCGATACCGGCGATGTATGTGCGACCGTCTGACGTGATCTGCGTCTTGATCTGGTACGACGCCGAAACGCGTCCGTTCAGATCCGCGTACGACTGCGCGACCGTCTGGACTGCCGCGGCATTCTCGTTGGCCTGCGCGCGTATCGTCGTGATCTGCTCGGCCTGTGCGCTGATCGCATCCACACGCGCTTTCGACTCCGTACGAATGTCCGCACGCAACGACGCCTGCCCTACCTGCATCTGCGCGGAAACAGTGTCGAGCCGTTGGCCCAACGCCATATCGACCTCGGCACGCGCCGATTGCTCCGAATAGACGCCGGCCATTACCTGCGTCGATCCGGCCGCCTGGCCGCTGTCACCTGCCATCGGAACATTGATCTGTGCCGACACGGAGTCAATACGGCTGGCCAGTGCGGAGTCCGCCTTTTGGCGAACCTGCTGCTCGGTGATGATGTCCGCCTTGTTCTCCCCAACAGCGACACTTACAGCGTCGATTCGCTTCCCGAGCGCGCCGTCGCCATCCTGACGCGCTTGTACTTCCGATTGAATCGACGTCGTTGCTTCGCCAACCTTCACGACGACTGTGTCGACGCGCTTGCCAAGAGCACCGTCTGCATCGATACGCGCAGCTTCCTCTCGCTTCACTGCGGCCGCCGCGTCTCCGACGCTCGCCGTCACGGTATCGATCCGCTGCCCGAGCGAACTATCGGCCGACTGCCGCGCCTGCTGCTCGGACGCCACAGCCGCACCACGCTGGCGCGCTTCTTCGGCCACCGCATCGGCTCGATCCTTCGCCTCTTTCGTGATCGCATCGGTGCGATCCTTCACCTCCTTCGCGATCGCCGCCGCGTTATCCGTAACGCCCTGCTGAATCCCGGGAATCGCGTCGATCGGCTTTTTCAGATCCTCGCCGAGTGCCGAGTGCGAGATCTGGCCAGAAAAATATTTCTCGTACTCGCTTTGGTTCGTCGACGGCTGACCCTGCACACCAGAACCATTCGCCGGAAACCACGGGCCGATATTCCCAGTCGTGTCGACGAGCCGCGCCCAGAAATAGAACACCTGGCCGACCGCGAGCCCCTGCATGGACGTCGACGCTTGCGGGAACGCGTAATCCGACAGCTTGATCGCGTCGGCACGGCTCGGCGTGCGGCTGTACCAGAGTTCCGTGCGTTGCGTGTCGCCGGCAGTACCATCGCCGGGAAACGCCCAGTCGAGGTTGATGCCGTAGACCACGCCCGCCGCTTTGAGCGACACGACCGCCGGCGGAAGGCTCGTTTTTCCCTTCAGTTGCGTTTCCACACTGGTGGCCGGCAGCGACGTGACGTTCATCACGTTTTGTGCACGCACGCGCGCAACGTACCGCCCCTGATAAATCCCGGGCACCTCGACTTGCAGCCCGCCCGTACGCGGCACGCTCACCCACTCGCCGTTATCCTTCCGCCACTCCGGCAGGTATGTCACAGCGTTATTCGCGGCGTCCCACGCGATGACCATCGTCGTTTTCGAAATGCCCTGGTCGACCGCCGAATACGTGGTAATCCGAACGTTGGCCGGCGGCGCCTGCACAGACGGCGGCACGACCGTCACCGGCCTCTGCTGAATCTGTGCGCCGTCGTCGATTGCCGCGTACTTCCCCGGCTCGTGCATCGTCGCCGTGATCGTGTACTCGATGCGTCCGTCGTCGTCGCCTTCCTGAACGCTCACGACGCGATAGAGCTGCGCCGCGACCTCCGCGTTTTCCAGCATCCACACCGCACCGGGCACGGGATCCGCGTCGAAGCGATCGGCCAGCGTGAGCACGTCGCCGTTGACGGACTTCACGGCACGGTACTGCGCGACACCCGACGGCAGAATCGCCGTGAAGCGATCGCCTGGCGCCACGGTAGGCGCCTTGTCGAGCGTGACGATGTTGCCGGCCGCCGCTCGAATGCGCCCGCCGATGCGTCGGCCAGCCTTTCGCGGATCGGCGATCGCGATCACCTGCCCCGGGCCGACCAGCACGCCATCCATCCCGACCTTGAATGACACAGTGCCCGACTCGTAGCGGGACGTCAGGAGAAGCCATCGCCCGAGCCGGTGCGCTTGCGCCTGTGACGTACAGCCGAACGCAGTCACCTGCGTCTTGATAACGCCGTACCGCGCGATGCCGTCGTCGTCCGGCACATACTCGACCGCCTGTTTGTACTGGTTCGACGGATCGTTGTAGCTGACAAGCGCGACCGTGTATCGCGTTTTGCGCTCGCTACCGACGTACCGGAACGCACCGTCGATTACATTCGCCGCGGTGTACACGTAGACCGGATCGGACGGCATGTCCGCAGACGCGACCACCGCGCCCGGCCCCCAGTACGAAATGCCACGGAACACGCTGGCGATATCCTGCAGAACCTTGTACGCGTCGGCCGCCGACTGGATCACGCAATTGCACGTGAAGCGTGGCTCGACACCGCCCCGCCCATCCGACACCATGACGTCGCAATAGCGCGCGATCTCGTACAGCCCCCACTTATCGATCATCGACGCGTCGACCGTCTTGCCAAGCCCGTAGCGATCGTTCAGCAGTAGGTCGTAGAAAATCCACGCCGGGTTGTTCGTCCACGCCGGTTTGAACGTCCCGTTCCATGGCCCCGAATACGTGCGCGTCTCGGGATCGTAGTTCGACGGCACACGAACGATCAGGCCGCGAATGTGGTACGACCGCACCGGCACCTGCGAGAACGATCGCGCGTCGAACGTCATGCCAACGAGCGCCGTCATCGGATACCGCAGCTTGCGGTCGATCACCTCCGTGATCGCTTCGATATTCACCGTGTCCGCGATCAGCGAACTGTGTGCGTTCGGCGTGATGCGGCGCACGCGGACCAACCAGCCCGTTGTCGCACGCGGCAACTCGATCCGGTGCGAGCGCTCGTAAAGTGACGTCGTTTTGCCATCGAATGCCGACGACAGCACCTGTGCGTACGAGCCTCCGTCGACCGACAGATCGATCGCATACTCCACGCGATAGCCGAACACGCCGGTCGCCGGATCGCTCTTTTGCAGCGCCGGCACGCCGAAGCGAACACGGACTGCCGACAGCTGCGTGTTTTGCACCTGGCGCACCCACGGTGCATCGGAAGTCAGCGGCACGCCTACGGCCGATTCGCGCTCGACCGCCGGAAAGCCCGGCATGAATTCCTGGTCGAGCGTGCCCGTGCGAACGTCGACGCTGTAATTCTGGAAGTTGACCGACCCGTCGGAATTCTGGATCGGCGTGCCGTCAAGGAACACCGACTGCATGCCCCTCACCAGACCGACGATCGGGCCTTCGGAAATGATGTCCAGCACCTTCGCGCGCGCGATCGAGTGCAGATTGTCCGGAGATTCACCGCCACCACTACCGCCGCCACCGCCTCCCTTCGCCCCGCTGATGCGCTTCAGCCCCGATTCCGCATAGACCTTATTCACACCTGATCCTCTGTGTAGATGCCAGAACTACCGACTTTCGATCCAACGACCATTTCGCCATAGACGGGTGGCACCGGCTCGCCTTCAGCGGCGCTATTCACTGCTCCGTTGAAGTAGTACGACGTGCCGTTGTCGGCAGCACCGGCGAGCCCGGCCTGCTGCGGGCTCAGCATCTGCGTGATGCCACCGAGCGCCATTGATACGCCCAGGCCGATCAGCGTCGGCTGACTGAACACGAAGCCAGCCACGGCCAGCGCCGCACCGAGAATCGTCTGGAACAGACCACCGCTCTTGCTGCCGATGATCACCGGCGCAATCCGGATCGCTTCGCCGCCGACCGGCGCACCCAGATCGCCTTCGCTCAGGTTTCGGCGGCCGTTGAACACCGCAAACGTCAACCCGTTGTCGCGCGCGTCGAGCAGGAACTTCTGGAAGCCCAGGATCAGCACCGAAAGCGCGCGCACCGCCTCCGCGGTCGACGAGACGGCCAGGCGATGCACCCGACCGAACCGCGCGCCCGCGATCCCGTAAAGCCTCACCTCGCGCAGCTTTTCCATCACTTCGCGCCCCCGATGTGCCTCAACACCGTCGTACAGCTGTCGCGCCACATCGAGCCCCACACCGCGCGGCACGACAGTCGCCCGTGCACGTGATGCCCGAACATGCCGTCGCCGAGATACACGCCCGCATGATTCGGCACGCCGTTCTTGCTTCGGATCTGCATCAGCAGAACGTCACCTGGCTCGAGCTGTACGTCGATCCCGACGTCGAGAAAGCCGGCATCCTGGTAGTGCGCGATATACAGATTGGAGCGACCGTCGTCCCACCAGCCATCTTCACGCTCGAAATCCGGCAGTACGACGCCACGCTCGGCGAGGTACCAATCGCGCACCAGCGAATAGCAGTCAAGCACGCCGTGCAGGAACTCCCGGCCATAGAGCGGCGCAACGTATCCGCTCGGGCCGAACTCGCACCAGTCGTCGACACCGATCGCGCCGTCGGCCTGCACGCCAAGCGAGACGATCACCCACAGCGGGATGCCGGAGCGCTCGCATACTGTGCGGTCCGCCATGCTCGGCTGTGCCCGTCCGTTCGGATGTGAGTGCACGAACGCGAGGATTTCGCCCATGTCCTCCGCATCCGCGTAATCTTCGGCCGCGAGCCCGAATTGCTCAGTGGGCACAGCCGCGATGTTGCGGCCGGGCACGTACACGTCGCCGGCCGCCGTGCCGACGATGAGCCCGCAGCACTCGCGCGGGTACTCGGCGAGCGCGTGCTCCGCGATCGCCTGCTTGATTCGTTCGTCCATAAAAAAACCCGCCGGGTGGCGGGTCCATGAAGAGAGGTTTAGCGAAGGTCTACGCGAGGGTGTCGCACAAAAATCCGCCGTGCGGCAGCGGGTTGTTCACGCCGTACCGGCATTCGCATCCGCTGACTTTCTGGCTGCAGCGGTCGAGCGCCGGATCGCTCACCGGCCTGTCGTTCTTGTCGAAGAACGCCACGCCGGCATATCCGCATACGGGCCCGCGATAGCGCCACTGGCACATGCCGACAATCTGTCGCGCCGGCACCTGCTGCCCACCGAAATCGAGCGGCGACGACAGCGTGAATTCCACCTGCACGCCGGGCTGCTCGTCGCTTTTCTGCTCGATACGCCACTGCTCGGGCGGCCATTGCTCATTCGGGTCTGCGGTCGGGTTGCCGTTCGGGAAATTCAACGCGTCGAGGTACTTCGCCAGCGTGCGCCGGCGGATCACCTTCGCGCCGACTAGATCATCGAGCGCGACACACAGTGCGGTGATCGTGCCGTTGATATCGCCTACCGTCAGAGTCGGCGCGGGCTGCCGCGCGTCCGATGTCCGCTCAAAGCCGGCCGCCTGGATCGGCCACGGTTTGTATTCCAGGCCCTGCCACACGATCGACGTCGACTGCAGATGCCCGTGGAAGCGCAACGCGTCTCCGCCAATCTCCGTGCAGTTGACCTCGAACAGCTCGATACGATGCCCCGGTTCCAGCTGCTGAATATCGGAATTGATCCCCATATGCGAATCACCCCTCAAGCGCCGACACTCGCGCCTCCAGTTCGATGAATGCCTGAAGCAATGGTCCGATCAGTGCCGAATAGTTGACCGCGAGCATGGGCCGGCCTCCTTCCGTAACCATCACACCGGATTCATCGATTTGCATGCTCGTTTCGGTGACAGCTTCCGGAAACTCTTTCGCGACCTCCTGCGCGATGACCCCCAACTGCCGCGCGTGAGTTTCGTCCGACTTCATGACGTACGTCACGCCACGGAGCCTCTTGAGCTTCTCCATCGCGTTCTCAATCGTTTCAACCTCGGCCTTGATTGCTACATCCGAGTTGACATTGAATGCTGACGCCGAGACCGGAGCAAACGCGGCAGACGTGGAGGACACAACGTCCAGTGTTCCACTGTTGGCCGAGCATCTCAGGTTGATTGCCCCGTTATTACTTCCGATCCCGATCGAGCCAACGCCGGGATAGCCCGCAATTACCAATGGTGCATTCGACCAGAGTCCATCGGGCGCACTCGCGTTGATCGTTACTTGCTTTGCATAGTACGTATTCGCACTAAAGGAGGTTGCGGCCGTGAAGCGTTTGATACCCGAAACCGTTTGCTCGCCGTCCAGCGTCATCGGCGCAATCAGATTTCCGCTGTGCCACGGCACAAACCGGCCGAAGTACGGCACGCCGGAAAACGTCGGAGCACCTCCCAGATAGGCAATGGTTGCCTCCTGGGAATACAGCGTCGCCCCGTTGTTTCTCTCCAACTTGATTCTGCGAAACGCAACGCCGAATGCCGAAATGTTCGGTGCAGCGTCAGCAACCTTGCTTACACGCACAGCCGCCGTTCCGTCGGGCGTCACACCCGCAGCACTTCGGAACGTATAGCCCAGCTTGGTTGTAATCCCCGGCGTCCCGGTAACGGTTCCGATGAACGTGCCGTCAGCTTTGAACGCCTCGCATTTCACATACACGCGCCCGGCGTTAAGACCCATCGAATAAAATTCAGCAGAGAGCGCAAGTGGGACGCCGGGGCCGCACGGGATATCGTTCGACGCATCAACCACCCAGGTTCCGGTATTGATTGCACCGGCATTTAAGAAGAGAGACCCTTCACCAAAATTCCCCGGCGTGGCCGTGAAATTAGTGCCGTTCCAACCGGTGTTGCCGAGTTCGCCAGACCCATTGATTAAGAGGTTCGGACTGTTTACTCCTGAAAGCTTTCCGGACGCGATAAGGTCTCCAGCTACGCTCCCCTTTACTACGAGGTCGCCGCCAACCGTAAGCCCTTTCGCAACCGTCAGGAATCCGCTTACGATCTCGTCCGGCAGCATCTTGCCGCGCTCGGCGACATGCCAGTAGGTGCCGCCGTCCGCAATGTATGTCGCCCAATCCCCGGTATTTAGCAGATTGACTTGCGATCCATCATTACCCTGGAAGCCAATCGTCACTGGCGGCCCGACGTTGAAGAAATGCACGCACGCATTTACGGACACCGATGACGCAAGCGGCAGCTTCACCACTTTTCCACCAGCACCCATATTCAATCCGAACCGCGTACCGACGTTGCTAGGCACGAGTGTCCAGTTGTCGCTGAGAATGTTGTATCCGAGCGCAAGGATCGCGGACAAGACATCGACATTGGCATTGAACCGCATATTTGCGGTGCGCTGATCATCGCCGCCCGCGCCGTTTGGCGCTACTCCGAGGTTTGCTTTTTGTAGTGCTGGCATCTCTAACCCTATGGTGCAAACGTCTGCTCAAACTGCGCTGTGATCGTGTACACGTTGCCGTTTTTCACCGGCTCCGTGTACTTCTCACACACGAATAGCCCCTGCGGCCTAAGCGGCGGCGTCCAGAAAAATGACACCGCGCCGGCATGCTTATCGAGGAACTCGAGGATGGCCGAGATCTTCTCGGCCTTCCCCACGAATCGAAGGCTGTACGACGGCACACGGTTGTTGAGACCGTCGGCCGCGCGCTGCGTGTACCCATCGCCGAAGGGCGCCTTTCGCACGCGCAACGTTGTGTCGCCGCCGAAACCCTCAACCGTCGGCGACCAGTTAAACGTGTCGGTCATCACCCCATCCCATTTTTCAGTTTCCAGAGCGCGCCACCCTGACGACTCTCGACCGCGATCAGTCCCTGCACCATCTGCGTGAGCTTCTTCACGAACTCGGCGCTCGCCATCATCTGCGCCGCGTTGCCCGTGCCACCGTCAATCGTCACTGGGATATTCAGCTCGATCCCTCCGCCCTGCGCGCCGAGGCCGCCCCCGCCGGCCGATCCGCCGCCGACCAGTCCGCCATTTGCAAACTTCGCGAAACCGAGATCCTGTCCGCTGTTGATCGCCTCCAGCAGCCGAAGCACCCCGGGTTTGCGCACCGCAGCAGCCTTCACCACAAACTCCTGGTCAGAAAGCCATGCTGGAATGCTGTCGCTCGTCGACGTACCCGGCCCACTTACCCGCCCACCGCCAGCGAGGTGAAATTGATACGCGTTGCCGCCGCCCGCCCCAAAACCATTGGACAGACCGCCCATCACACCGCCGAGCAACGACGACGAGCTGAATCCGCCCGAGCCTCCCGTATCGAGGCCGAGCGCCGAGCTTCCCCAACCGATAACAGCGGACAATCCCGCTCGCGTATAAAAGCGCGCAAGATCCGCGATCATGCTGTCGACGAGTCCTCGGAAATTCACCTTGCCCGACGTCGCGAACGACGCGGCCGCGTCCTCCATGTTTCTGAATGCACTCGTGAACGCTTCCTCGGATCGACCAGCCGCGTTTTCCGCCGATTCCTGATACAGCGCCACTGCGCGGCTTGCACCGACGCGCCAGTCGCGCTGCACCGCGAGCCGCTGCTCGACATACCCACGTTCGCGCTCGACCTGTTCGGCTTCAGCCCGGTTAATCCGGTCAATCTCGGCCAGATACTCCGGCGAGCCGAGCGTGCCGTCCTTCCGAGCGCCCTTCGTGAAATCGTCGCGCCGGCGCCGAAATTCATCGCCGACGCGGCTCGTCGCCTGGTTCAGCTCGCGCGCGTTGTCGCCCATCGGCATCGCTGCGAGCTCGCGCTCGACCTCGCGTTGACGCTCCGACGCGTAGTCGGCCAGCTCCGCATCGATTTGCGCGCTGCGCTCCTTCAGCTTGTTGACCGCTTCGTGATAGCGCACCTCCTTCTCCAGCTGCACCGCGCGGTCGTACGCCGCGCGAATTGCAGCCTGATCACGAATCAAGCTCTTGTCGCCGTCGGTCAGCTTCGTGCGCTTCGCGGCCAGATCGGTCAGCTTCTGGTCGAACCCGATCCGATCCTTCTCCGACTGCGTGAGCTTGTCGGTTGCGACCGCTTCGACGCGCAGCTGCGCAATGCGCTGCGCGATGTTGTCGAGCATGCGCTGGCTTTCCGGCTCGGCACGCGACGCGCCGGCCCGGCTCTTGTGCGCGAGCGCCGGCGCGTTCACGCCGATGCGCGCGACCTGGCCGGCCGATTCCGACACCGTATCGTCGAAAGCCTTTTTGCCGCGCGCCGCAGCGGCCGCGAGCGCCGCGTCAGCGTTGAACCCGAATTTCTCGAATTTCTTGCTGACGAGATCCGCCTGAAACTCAGCCAGTGCCGCGGCGACGACCATCTGCTGATTCATCAGCGCGAGCTCGCGCGTCAGATTGTCGATGTTCCGCCGCGCGCCGGCCTCGGCCTTCGCGTCTTTGTCCTGGATCGCCTTTTCGAGCGATTTGTACGCGTCCGCGCGGCCGGCGATCAAACCGGCCTGCCGCGCCTCCGCTGTGTTCGCGCCCTTCGTTTTCGCTTCGTATTCGGCGCGCTGCTGCGCGGTCATGCCGATGACGTCGGAGGCCTCTTTCAGCTTCTCGACGTACTTGTTCCAGGCCTCGGCCGCCATGCCGCCCGCGAAGAAATTGTTTTCTTCCGTGAGCAGCCGAATGCCGTCGGCCGCACCGCGCGCGGCCGCATCCATCGCGGCCAGCGTGCGCGTGCCCTTGTCCGCCGCGGCGCCGGCCGTGTCGATCGCCGACGCGGCCTGCACCAGCTCGGCGCGAAGCTCGTCACCGCCCTTCGTCGCATCGATAAACACGCCGACCAGCGACGCAAGCTCGCGCGACTTCTCGTCGACGCCGAGGTTCTCAGTCTTGATCCGGTTCAGCCCTTCAATGAACCGATCGAGCGCGACCTGATTCTCGTCCGTGATGATCGGCGCGCTGTCTCCAATGCCCGGTACGATGACGCTCTGCGACGCGCGCGCCGCAAGGCCCGCGTATGCGTCCGCTACATCGCTGCGTGCCGCGGTCTGCGCCTGCTTCGCGCGATTGCGCTCGACCTCCTGCAGCAACGGCGACAACTGCCGATACTTCTCGATGATCTGGTCGAGCGGCGCCTGCATGTCGAGCAGGCTCGACGTCGCACTGCTCGCGTGATCGCGGAATACCAGCCAGTTCACCGCGGCGCCGAGCGCCACCGTGCCAACCGTCGCGATGATGCCGGGCAAGCCACCCATCACCGACAGCAATCCGGAACCTACCGTGCGCATCAACGAGCCAGCTCGCGCGGCAGCAGTCTGCGCCACCGCCGCGCGCTCGGTCGCGGCGGCCAGACCCGCAGTCGCGGCCGTCGCCCCGCGCTCGGCCCGCTCGCGGGCAATCGTCGCCGCCGCGACCTCGCGCTCGGCGACCGCGAGCCCCTTCTCGGTTTCGGCCAGCGCCGCCGCGTATCGTGTCTGGTCGACCGTACCCTTGGCCGCCGCAGCCTCCAGCGCCACACGGCGCTGCTGCGCCAGCGCGAGGGATGCCTCAGCCCGCTCAAGCTCGCCCTGCGCCGCCGCCGTTTCGCGCGCAATCACCGCCGCGTACGGCGTGCCGGCGATCCGCGTGCCGATCTCCTGGCTATTCGCCAGATTCGACCGCGCTGTCGCAACCTGCGCCGCAGCGCTCGCCTCGATCGCACGCGCCTCGGCGAGCTTCGCCTGCGTGTACTGGATCGAACCGGCCGTCAGCGCCGACTGCATCGCCAGGCTTTCGCGCATCGCGCGCATGCCGGCCAGCTCGGCAGCCGCGGCGACTTCTGCCGCCTGCGCGTTCTGCAGCTTCGCCGCTGCCGCATCGCGGTCGCTCTGCGCCTTCGTGATCGTGATGAGCGCAGCCGCGTTTTCGGCCTGCGCCTTCGCGAGCAGCGCCTGCCGCTCCGCGTTCCACGCGATGGCCGACTTACTGACGGCCACCGTGGTCTGCGCGAAATACACGCCGAGCCGGCCGGCCGCGAGCGATGCGCTGATCGTGACAATCTCGTCGAGGTGATCCGCAACGTAGACCACGCTCTGCGCCAGCTTCGCGCTCGCACCTGTCGCCTCGTTCGCATGCCCGACGTACGCGACGATTTCCGTTTGCAGGCGCGTCATCGCCTGCCCGACGGTCATGTCCACCTTACCGAACAGTGCGTCCGTGCTCGACCCGGCGTTCTTCAGCGCGTCGATCAGGTTCTCGACGGTCAGCTTGCCGTCCTCGGCCAGCGACTTCAGCTCGGACGTGCCCTTACCCATGCCGCGGGCGATCGCGTCAGCAACGCCCGGCAATTCCTCCAGCACGCTCTTCAGATCCTGCCCGCGCAGCTGGCCGGACGCGAACGCCTGACCCAGCTGCACGATACCGAGCCGCGCCGTATCGGCGGACACACCCGAGAGCGCAACCGCCTTACTGATCGTTTCGACCAGCGGGCCGACCTGTTTAATCGACAGGCCGAGGTGCGACGTGTTGTTCGCGATCCGCTGATACAGCTCGGCCGTCGCGTCGAGCGGCTGCCGTGTTGCCTGTGCGATGCGAAGCACATCGTTTTGCGCGACCGCGAAATCGATCTGATCCCGCGTAACGATCTTGAGTCGGTTGCTCAGGTTCGTCCACTCGTCGGCATACTCGACCAGCTGGTGCACGCCGAACGCCGCGGCCGCAGCCTGAGCATATGCCGTGAGCGATCCGCGCGCGGCCTCGATCGCGCGCACCGTCACCTGCACGCTCGACGCGTTGGACGCAAACGCCGCATCGGCGGCCCGGCCCCCATCCCGGACCGCATTGAAATAGCCGCTGGCCGTCGACCCAAGCTGCTGCATGCGTCGATCGTACTGGGTCGTATTCGCGGTAACGCTGACGATCAGCTCGCGGAGACTCGTTCCCATATTTCCTATCCGCCTACTTTACCAATCTCATTAGGCCTGCGAAGAAAGGATCGTCCTCGACCTCCTGCGCTTCCGCCGACTCGCCTGACCAGTTCGGCATCATGTCGGCTACTTTGACCTTCGCTCCCTGCGCCTGAAACACCGCCGACGCAATCATCGCAGCGTGAAGGTCGTAACGATCATCGGCGATCGGCGACTCGGCATCGAATGCCTGCCACAAGGCGAACTCCGCGGTAGACATTTCCGCGCGCAGCTCGGCAAGCGTCCTGCCGAGCCGTAGCGCCAGCGTCAGTTCGAGTCGGAGATCGGAGTTTCGGCGGAGGGCTTTTTTGCATCGTCCTCCGCGTCGACTTTCATGTTGCCGAGCTCGAGCGCCGTACTGACGATGCGCTCGTGCGCGGCACCAAATGCCGACGCGACTTCGCGCGCGTCACTGTCATTGAATTCACGGCGCCAGCCAGCCGACGTCTTGACATAGAGCACGCGCACGAACAGACGCGCCGATGCGAGCACGTGCTCGTCCGGACGGACCGCTGCATACTTGGCTCGGGCCGTTTCTTCGTCGTCGCCCGGCTCGACGCCGGCAACGATGCGAAGCGACTCAAGCCAGAATGCGCGGTCTTCGAGCAGCGGTTCGCGCACCGCGACCGTCACGTCGCCCCATTCCGGCATCGGGACCAGCTCATGCCGCCAGCCGGCGAGCGGGTTGAGAATCGCGGCACGCAACGAGGCTGCCGCCTTAGCTTTTTCGGTCATACTCTTTCCCCTTTATTCGGTCGAGCGATTAGCCTGCCGGAGCCGGCGGAACGCGCTTCGGCTTGCCGCTGACGCGCACGCTGTAGCTCGACGTCACCAGGCCGTCGACCTGCGCGCCCCACGAGAACTGCCGCACCATGCCGATGAACAGAAACTGCCACCCGTTGGCGAACGTCACACGGAACACGTGCTTTTCCTTCGTCGAATGCGCATCGAACAGGAGCGATTGCCCGTCGTCGTCCGGCGCATAGTTTCCCTCTACGGAGAATTCGCCCGGATCGGCCAGGCCGAGTTCGGTTTCCTTCTCGTCGCAGGCGAACGTGGTCGCGTCGATTTCCGCCGACTGGCCGCCCTGCCACTGGACCTGCTTGGTCGTCGTGTTCAGGTCGACGAAGACCAACGCTTTGTCGTCGTAGTCCGTCGAAGCGGTTTTCGACACCTCGACCTTCGTGCCCTGCGCCTTCGTGCGCTTGCTTTTCTCAGCCATATGCCCCTCAAATGAAAAAGGCCCGCACGCGGCGGGCCACACACACATCGGAATCCGTTAGAACTGGACGGATATTTCGAGGCTCACCCGAAAATCTCCGGTATCGCTCGAAAAGTCGTCGGGCAACTCACTGATGCCACCAACCGCGAACTTCCCGCTCGACGACGCCCTGTCGATCACCTGATCGGCGATCGCATCGGCCTCCGTATAGGTGCTCGCGTACACGTCGATCTGATACATGCCCGACTTGCCGCCGGTCGCTCCGCCAAGTGCCATATCGCGCCCACCACTGACGCGCGACACGACGTAGTACGGCGATTGCGCCTTCGACCCGGCTACCGTGACATAGCCCTTCGCGGCACCCACAACCCCGATCGCGTCGCGAATGATCAGTGCGCTCATAATCCACCTCCGATCACCGTATCAATCGCACGTGCGATCTCGGTTCGAATCGCGCCCTCGGCCTGCGCAATCGCTGCGTCGAAGGCCGGACGCATGAATGGATCAGCCTTCATGTTCTGCGTGCCAAGTTCGACGAATCGCCAGTAAAACGCGTTGGTCGGCGAATCTTCCTTGCCCTTCGATCGAACCCGAACGCCCGCAGTCGCCACACCAGGCGATTCCTTCTGTCGCAGCGATGCCGAAACAATGTTCCGCTTTAGCTTCCCGGTCTTCTTCGGCGCTCGCGCACGAGCTTCGTCTCGGATCACCTTGGCGCCCACCAACGTCGCGCGTCGAAGTGCCTTCGTCGACTGTGCCTTCGCGAGCTTGGCGAAATCGGCCAGCAGATCCGCCAGCCCAAGAATCTGGACACTAGACATACTTCTCTCCCACCTTTACCGACAGGTCGAGATACCCACGCGTCCGAGCGGGCAGCACCGCCGTGATGTCGTACAGCCTACCGTCGTAACGCACTCGCATCTGCTCATCGATCCCTGCCCGATAGCGAATGCGCATGCTGGCGACAGTGGCGCCGCGAATCGCTCCGGAGACAACGTGCTCCTTTCCGTTCACGAACAACACGTCAGCCCACGGCCGCGCATGCGCCACCCACGCCCCCGGCAGCGGTTCGCCGTTCTCGTTTTCTTCCCCGCTGGGCCGCTCGATGACGATTCGCTCTTTCAGTTTTCCGGCCTTCATCAGAACCTCGTCGGAACGGTGATCGAATCGAGCAGGAGGTCCGAATAACCTTCCGGCATCTGCGCGACTCCTTGCCCCTCCGAGAAAAGTTCACGATGGTCGTAGGCCCATGCAGCCGCAAGCAACATCCACGACCGTACCGACGGATGCTTGTCGATGTCGACGCCAGCCTGATACGTGATCGTCACTGCTCGAGCGTGCGGCCAGTCAGCGGAGCCAAGAACCGCGCACAACGCTTCTCGCCCCAGTTGGACGAGCTCATACCCTTTCGGGTCGAGTGTCGAGGCAGCGCCTGTTGCATCGCGAATCTCGATGCTGTCGACGCTCAGAACTTGCCCGATCGACAACGGGAAGTCCCCCCTCGGGAAGCCCGCCAGCCGCTCGAAATAGCGCGCCTTTCGGATCGCGGCCCCAGACTTGCGCTCGGCCGCCTGACGCGCGCTGGGAATCACCGTGTGCTCTATGAACTCCCGTTCTTCGTCGCCATCGATTCGACATTGAATTGCAACATCCTCGAAGGTAAGCGGCTCCGCGTCGTCCAGGTATTCGATGAGAACAGCGGCCATCTGGCATTACCCCTTTGCCGCGGGCTTACCCGTGTCGACCTTCTGCGAGGCTTTCGCCTCCTTCGGCTCCGACACAGATGCCTCCGCGATTTCGGCGTCGACGAGCCGGTCTGCGTGCGCGTCCTCGAAACCCGCGATATCGCCAGGCGTGTATTGCGCGTAATGCCGCTTGAACTTGACTACCTTCATGTTTTTCTCCGAACGGCGGCCCGATCACGACGGATCGAGCCGCACGGTTACGAGTTCGCTTACGCGCCCCAGGTCACGCCGGCCAGCACCGAAATCGACTCGACGTGACGCGGACCGAAGTCGTTCTTCGCGATCACACGAATCAGCGTCTGATCTCGCTGGAATGCGCTGATCATGTTGCCGTCGGCGTCCTTGTAGGTCGCCTCCTTGCTGTAGTCGATTTCGAGCGTTTCTTCCTCGCCGATGAACACATCGCCGAAGTCGGTGAAGTAGATTTCCGACTCCTTGCCGGCGTCACCGAGATTGATCGGCACCTGCGTCGTCTTGCCGACCGGATAGCCCTTGAGCATGCCGTTTGCGAGTTCCGGATAGACCTTGTTGCCGTTCCCGTCGCGCAGACCTTCGAGGAAGCGAAACGTACGCGGGGCCATGATCCAGCCGGGCTGCGTCAGATTCGCGTCGGCGTTTTCGAGCGCGAGAATGGCCTTGCCGAGATCCGTTTCGATCTTCTGCAGCGTCGAGCCATCGCTCGCGGTGATGACGTTGCTGGGAATCGCCCAAAAGCGCAGGCCCTTCGGGGTGTTCGCCGTGCCATCGTCGCGAATGAACGCCTTGTCTTCGCGTGCACCGATCGCGGCTGTCAGATCGCCGACCACGATCTGATCGACGTTCGGATTCACGCCGGAATACTTGATGAGGTCGTTCGCGATCGGCACCAGGGCGGCCATCTTCTTCGCCGTGAGCTTCAGATCATCGAACTGTTGTTGCGTCGTCGGAATATCGGTGTCTGCGCCGATGTAACCGACGATGGCACCGCCCTTCAGGCGCGGGATGGTGATGTTTCCGTTCGACAGCGGCAGCGTACGAGCGCCGAGCTTGCGAACAACGGACTTCGGACGCAGCAGCTCGATGACCTCGCTCGACAGGTTCTCGGGCACCAGAACGCCGCCCGCGCTCGACGAAAGCGTATTGAGCGACATAGCAACGTCTTCGCCGAAACCCCGCTCGATCGCGATCTTCGACGCGAGCTGCGTGTCACCACGCGCTGCCGCGAGTGCGCGAACCATACGCGCCATCTTCGCGCCCTTCACTTCCGGAACCTTCGGCTGTGCGGGCACGGACGCCGCAGCCGGCGCAGTAACCGCAGCCGGCGCCGGATCGACCGGCACTGCGGCGGCGGCAGCCATACGCTCCGCGGCTTCCGCACGCTCGATTTGCGCGGTCAGATCGTTGAATTTCGAGCTGAGCTGGTCAAACTCGGCTTGCTGTTCGCCCGACAACGCGGTACCGCCCAACTCGATCTGGGCCAGCGCCTGAACGCGCTGGTTGATGGCAGCGCGTTCGCGGCGGAGTTCATTGATGTTCACTTACCCTTCTCCTAAAAAAAATGCCACCCGGAGGTGGCAGTGCTCAACTGAGACGCGAACGTGCTCTGATGTTGATCGTGGGAATTCGATTTATTGCGACTGGTTAAATCATGGATTGCATGTTCATTGCCGCAGCACGTGCCGACACGCTGCGTCGAGCGCTCCCGCTCTGACGCTCGGCTCGCGATGCGCGCACTTCGGCAGCAATCCGGTTGATCGCTGCCTGCGGCGTCTCGATGCTGTCCGCAAGCCCAGCGTCGACGCCTTGCTGCCCGAAGAAGATGCCCGCCTGCGTGTCCTTCACCGCTTGCGTGCTCAAGCCACGGAAGTTCGCGATCGCGTCGACAAACTGCTTGTAGCTGTTTTGCACCATGTCTTTGAGAAAACGCATCGACTGGTCGCTCAACGGTTCATGCGGCGTGAGGTCGTTCTTGTGATTGCCGGCGAATACCGACGTCACCTTCACGCCCTGCTGTTCGTCGCGCTTCGACACGTCCAGGTGATTCGCGATCACCCCGATCGAGCCAACGCCTGACGTGCGGCTGACGATCACGTTCGACGCCGCCGCAGCGATCAAGTAGCCCCCCGAAAATGCCGAGAAATTGACGATCGCAGTGATCGGCTTGATCAACGATACGGCGCGAATATCATCCGCCAGCTCGAACGCACCGGTTGCACTGCCGCCGTTGCTGTCGACGTCGAGGACAATATGTTCGACTGCCGGATCCGCAGCCGCCTGATTCACGGCAGTACGCAAACTCTCGTAGCTGGTCATCGGCTCGCATGGATTCATGTGCGCCGAGCGGGACACCAGGATTCCCGACACCGGAATGATGTCCATACCGGTATCGGCCACCAGGACACGGCGACGCTCCGACGCCGCAGCCATCTGTGCACCACTGTCGAACTCGTCGTCCTCCATGATCTTCGGCTGTACGCCGTTCACGGTCAGGTCGACGATGTTGAGGTTCAGCGCCTGGTTCGCCCACTGAACCGCGAGCGACATCATCGGGTCCGTGACGAGCTGCGGCTGGTTGAAAATCAGACTTGCAAGTCTGAGGTGCGGTTTCAAGATAGGATCCTCTCAATTTCGCCGATTTGGGCTTTCGTCGGCTCGGTCTTCACGGCAGCTACTTGCTGCGGCTTCGACGCGTCAACCATGTTCATCGGACTCAGGTAGACGTCGCCGCCCTTGACCGGCGGCATGTTTTCGAGCCGGCGAATATCGTTGATCGAAAGCCAGCCCCACTGGCGCCCGACCGCATAAGCGGCGTAGCGCGACGACTGATCGCCTCGCAGCAGCCCCGAAAGGTTGTATTCGATGAAGTACTGCTTCCGTTCGGACGGCAACAGCAGATCGCGCGTCTTCGCCTGCTCGTGCCGCTTGACCCACGGCAACAGCGTGTAGATGACGAACTGGAGCGACTGATGCTCGATATTGCTGAACGTCGCCCGCTCCAGCTCGTTCACCATGTGAGCCGGAATCTTGTAGATTCGCGCGATGTCGAGCGAGGAAAGACGAAGCGCATCAATCAGCGCTGCGTCGACATTCGTCATCGACAACGGCCTGAACGTCATACCCTCCTGCAACAACGCGACCTTCTTCGCGTTACCCGACCCACCGAATTTCGCATTCCAACCGTCCGTGATTCGATCGACGCTCGCCTGATCCTTCAGCGCCGGAGCATCCTTCGGCCGCTCGATCACGCCCGACAGGGCCGTGCCATTCATGAATGACTTCCCGGCGTACTGCTGGATCGCCTGCGCATGCCCGATTGCGTTCGCGTGAAGCATGACCGGCGAAAGCCCGGTATAGCCATTGATCGACATCCAGCGAACGTGATGCACCAACCGTTGCGGCATCGGTTCGGCCCCGTAGATCCGATAGACCGGCATGAGGTCAGAACCCTTCATCACCGTCACTGCCTCGTTATCCAGCGGATACAGCCCGAGAATCACGCCGTCCTGATCGCGATCGATGAAGCTGTAGCTGTTGCCGCGAAGGCCGACAGCAACCTGCGACTGCTCTTGATACTCAAACGGCGTCTGCCACGGATTCGGCTGGTATTTCAGGATCGAATACAGCGGATGGTCAGTCGCCGGCTTCCTGTCGTCGCCAGCGCGCTCATACAGCTCGATCGGCAGTTGAGCGATGCTCTCCGACAGCAGCGTGACGCAGTTTTGCAGGACCGTCAGCGAGAGCGCGCTCGCGGGCGTAACGACCTGACCTGCTTCCGATCGTGCGCTTCCCAACAGCGCCGACAACCAACCGCCAGAACCCGTTTGGGTTTGACCGGAATTGGACAGCAATTGCCTACTGAAGAACATCGGGCTACTCCTTCGGCTGCCCGACTCGTTGCGCACGAGCCGCGGCCATATCCGCCAAGAGCGCCCACAACAGAAGCAGGACACCCGCAACAATCAGGCCGATCGGCAGGCTGATCAGCACTACCCCCGTGACCAGCAGCGCAAAACCGAGCAGGCCGGCCACCCAGGCCGCAATAGCAATTGATTTCAAACACCCACTCCTTGATCGTAGATCGACTCAGAATTGACTCGATCGGCCAGCATGGCTCGACCTATCGCCATGATCAGCGCCACTGCGCCGTCGATTTTGTTGTCGTTGCCCTGCTTGATCGGGCGTACCACGTCATCATTTCCCGGCAGATTCTTGCCGATCACGTTGCTAACGCACCAGGTCATGATCGGGTTGCCGTCGTGATGAAACCGGCCCGACGTAATCGCCGCCTCGAGCTCCTTCATCGGGTCCGACATGTTCGTGTAGTTTTGAACGATCGTGACTGGCGTCAGCCCTTCGTCTTCGAGCTGATGCGAGAGGTTCGTCGCGCCGTGCGGGTCCAGTGGCGTGCATTGCACCGGGCATATTCGGTTCGCATCCTTTGCCTCTTCGAGAATGTCGCGATAGTCAATCTCCGCGCCATCCGTTTCAAGCAGAAAGCCCTGATTGACCCACGCCTGATACCGCTCCGCCATACGGCGGTTCTCGGTATTGCACACCGTGTCTTCGGGAACCCAAAATCTCGGCGCAACGCAGAAGTAATGCCGTCTCCCGTCGATGTCGCGCCAAAAAAGGCGAGCCATGCTGTTCAAGTCGAGCTTGCGCGCCATATCGAGCGCGAGCACGCTGTCTTGCCCCTCGAACTGTTCAAGCGTCAGCGAGCGGTCCTCGCATGCCTTCCAGTCTTCGAGGTTGAAATAGCCCGCCTTCGCCGAGGTCCACACGTTCAAGTGCTTCGTCTTGAACGTGTTTGTGAAGCGTGCCGACTTGATCGCGCGCTGCTGCTGGCTCTCCAGATACTCCTGATAGACCGAGATTCCGATATTCGGATTGGCCTTCGCCAGCACATGCGGATCAGTCCAATCATCCCCTTCGTCGATCGTCCAGATCCAGCCGAAAAGCTCGTCGTCGGGAACCGTCCCCTCGAGCATTTCGATCACCTGCCGGCGCTTGTCGAAACACGGACCTTCGATGTTCGCGCCTGCCGTCGTGATGATGAACATGAGCGGCTGACGACGCGCGCCCATACCGGTCAGCATCGTTTCGTACAGTGCGGCGCTATCGTGCTCGTGATACTCGTCCACGATTGCGCACGAAGGCGAAGCGCCATCGCCGGGGTTGCCGATGATCGGCTCGAATCGACTCCCGTCGGCCGGCTTGTTCATGTTCGAGGCGTTGACCTCGATTCCAGCCGAATCGACCAGCATCGGTGAGCGCTTGACCATCAACTGAGCTGGGCGAAAAACTTCCCACGCCTGCTTTTCCGACGTCGCGCCCGAATAAACCTCCGCGCCAAACTCGTCATCGAGCACGAACATCCCGATACCGACGCCGGCCGCGATCACCGATTTGCCGTTCTTTCTCGGCACCTCCCAGTAGCTCTCGCGAAACCGGCGCTTGCCGGTGCGCTTGTTGACCCATCCGAAGGTCGCCATCAGGCCGAACTTCTGCCAGGGCTCAAGCGTTACCAGTTGCCCCTTGAACGCCCACTCGCCCTTCGTGTGCGGCAGCAGTTCAACGAGCGCGAGCTTTCGCTCAGCGGCTTCCGGATCGAACTTCCACCGGAAATCCCTCTTTCGGCTCGCCGCAAGGTCGTCAAGGTGGCGCTTGCAAGCAAGTTGCACATACCGGCAAGCGATGCGCTTGCCACGAACGACTTCTCGCGCGAACTTGAGCCCCTGCTCTACGCGCGGGAAATTCGTCGCCATGTCTTCCAATCATTTGCCGAGCAGCTTCGCGAAAGGGTTGTCGGGTGTTTTCGGCTTCGCGCCGACCAGGCGCTGCCTGCTCGCCGGGTCGAGCCCCAGCATTGCGCCGAAGCTCGCCATTTGCGCCGCCGCCTCCTTCACAACGGTCGCGGCCGGATTCTTCATCGGACTGCCTTGCGAGCTGTCGACGACAGGGCCGTTGCGAGTCAACTCGTCCTGAGCAGTGCGCCAGTTGCCGTAGGCTGCACAGAAGATTTCGACAATGTGCAGGTCGGTCACTTGCAAGATTTTTTGCCCGCAAAGCAGCGGAACAACGCGCTCCCACATGTCACGCGCCTCACCGGCAATCCACTCCGGTGGCTCGATGTTCGTGACCAAGCCGAAATCAGGCTCGTCCTTATTCAGCGCACGTTTGCCGGGATTTCCCGCAGCGATTTTCCGTGCGGTCGGCTTGGGTTTTCTGCCCCGCCCCGGCACTGACGCGATTCCTCCCACTGGCCAACTCCTGAATTTTTAATTTCGCGGGCGTAAAAATTCGACGAAGCGGGCGGTCCCGGAGGCGACGCCTCCCAGACTTTTTACCCCCCTCTCCCCGCCCGGCGCGGATGCCCCCGCGTCACCGCAACCGCTCGCGCGCCGTCTTCGTCGCGTGACAGTCACGGCAGATCGCTTGCAGGTTCTCGTCGCGGTCGGTGCCGCCCCGCGCCTTCGAAATGACGTGGTCAACCGCAACGGCTACCGTTACGCGTCCGGCTTGCAAACAGGGCTGACAGAGGCCCCTGTCGCGGCGCAGAATACGCAATCTGATGCGTTCCCAGGCGCTTCCGTATCCGCGCGCATGGCGATTGCCGCGAATGGCGTCGGGCTTCCAGTTAACAGCCTCGTGCGCGTGCTGGTCACAGTGCGTCTTGCCGTCCGCGACGAGCTCCCCACAGCCGCGGTGCTTACAGGGCTTCTTTGGCCGAGCCGGCATATAAAACCTCTTTTCAGATGCAGCAAGCAAATGAAAAAGCCCGCAAGGTTTTTACCTTGCGGGCTCGCAATCATATGGCTAGAGCGGTCACTTGCTTTGCTCGACCTCAGTTATTACGGTAATGTTGTTGAACAGGTTGACGCATAGTACGCCTTCAACGCGAGCCCCTGTTTCATTGTCCGTCGCAGAGTAGCGGCGCCCCATTCGCTTTGCCCCATCGCATGCAAAGGGCACGTATCCGCCAATCTGAACGTCGTGAATTGGATAACCACGGAGTAACCACGCCGCATCTTCTTTGCTGGTACATGCAGCCAGCAACACCAGCACGGTAATGGCGATTGCCAATTTTGGCATAGTGCACTCCAATCAAAAAGCCCGCGCGGGCATCCGGCGGGCTTCGTTTGGACGCACCTCGCGCCCGACGTCGTCAATATAGCGAAACAAGAGAAGGTTTACAAGTACTTTTTGCGTATGAAGCTGCATCAGGCAATACATGTAGGCAGCGTCAGTTCGACTGGCTCAGTTCGCCAGGAACGGGCATTCGCTCTCTGATGGCAAAGGTTCCGTGTCGATCGTTGAGCCTCCTTTTTTTAGCAATATTGACTGACGGCCAACACAGTTTCTGGCACTAGCCGCAGGCCGGAGTAACACTTTGGAACAGCGCTCGGCGGCTCGCTATAAAGATGTCAGTTAACGACGTTTGACGCCAGCCCGCTGAATTGGGCGGATTGATAATTGTGCCAAGATGGTCGGGCCTTATGCAAAGACTATGCTCAACGGAATCCTGTCACGAACCCTCACGCCTGCTGGCGGACAGCTTCTTGCGACCGTCGATATAGACAACGTCAGATGCAATTCGACCTTGTTGGATAGCTTCGTTACGCAAACTCTCCAATTTCTGAAGCTTTTCCCCCAAGCTACCTACGTCGACAAGGACATAGATGGCGTACCGGGTCGCATCTGCGTTCTTATAGATTTCGAGTTGCGTACGGTATCCATGCACTACTTGCGGGTTCGTAGATAGTTTTAACTCGACTAGGACCTTGGCCCGCGCTCCCACGGAGAGCTTAAAGTCAACAGGTCCATTTCCCGCATCGGCCTCGGGTGTCAGATCTAAGTCGTGCGCTTCGCAAAAGCTATGGGCGAAGGTATAGAACAGTCGCTGCAATGATTTTTCGCCACGCGCGTCTGCACCATGCCATAACTCTTTCCATAGGCCATTCTTTTCGACCAGATCCTGAAATTTCGCAACAATGACTTGGACAGTTCTGAACAGGGAAATTGCATCAAGGGGTCGCTGAAGTTGGAGATTGGCTGTTTGCCTAACATAGGTTTCAACGACGCCAGAAACGTCGTTGTGATACCCCTCAATGGCATGTTCGAGTTGCGTGATGCGCCGCAGCACCTCTGCAATGCCTTCTCCACCACCTGAATTGGCTAGATACGCGACCAATTGCCCGGGGGTTGGAGCGCTACCCGCATCGAGCAACATGCTCATACACTGTTCTTGGCCTTCAACGCCAGCTTCGCTTATAAACTCGCCACTAAGGCAAATATTCCACAAACGATGTTTGATATCGATCGAGAAATTTGAAAGCAAATCAACATCAGGCGGAAGCATCAAATACTCTAACGCGTAGTCGCGTCGAAATGGCTCCTTGATTCCAGATAGCATCGCAATAATATCTCGACATATAAAACGGTGGGTCGGCTGATTCGGGTCTCCCAAGATGTTAAAAATATACAGACGAAGTTCGTCGGGTTCGACCTTAAACGAATCCCAAGTCCCGTGCGACAGCTCGCATCGCAAACCGAGTTCACCGTGTGCGACCTCGGCATACGGATAGAGAGGTATGAGTGTCCCGTCCTGAAAGAGGTATAAACGCTCCCCCGCAGCCCTGTATATTGATCTGAAGGCCTTGCCAGCCTTAGCGCGGAGTTTATCGATTAGCAACACGCCCTTCTCAGGGAAAAACATGTTACCCAACCGAAAATCGCGATCCACATTCTCATGCCCAGGATAATCTAGGGTCGGCTCACAGTCACCGGCCGTATGCAAGTGGACTGGAACCGGTTGGAATAAGTATTCCGCTGATAATATGATGCGAATCGCGCTATCAAACGCAGCCTTGATAGCAAAATCATCGCCCGACCTTTCTCTAAGGGAGCAAAACAAGATATGTCGGAGCGCGACGTCGATGTCGTTTGCGTGATTCTCTTGTGCTGGCGGCATAAATGGAAGCGGCATCAATCACCGGTCGGTTCAATAGTCGAGTTGTCGATCATCACAAGCTCTCGTCTGGCTGCTGGCGGGCTCGGAAATGCCATTCTGACGCAACCCGTGATTTAGGGATACCACGTGCAAATGGCCGTGCGACATACGGAAGGCCGCTGACCAGCGGACTCGCGCACATACTACGTGTCCGCAAGCCACGCCATACTCACAATCGCGCAACGTAGGGCTCAGAGCTGCGTTAGTCATGCCTGTTGCAAGGTCTGCAAAGAGCAATCTCGGCTCTTAATGATATACCGCCGACAGAGCGATCGAGTCTAGCCTCGCGCTTTAGGCCGAATGCGGACAAGTCAACAGACCACGCGCCCTCACGCGCAGATACAGGGCGTCCTTAGCGGTCTGATAGCTCGCATGTGCGTCCGGCTGGTCGAATCCGCGTGGATTGCTCCAGACGTTTGCGCCGCATGCGTCGTTCATTGTTCCGATTCGCTTCGCCTTCATGTGTCGCTGGATTGCTGCGCGCTCCTGCCACGTCAGAGCGTCAACGCACACGTCAACCTGTTCCACCCGCTTCTTCGCCGCCTTCCGATCCGCCTCTTCCGAGCGCTCGTCGGACGTCTGCGTCCGTTCGTCTTCGGAGAAGCCACGGCACGACGGATCGACGCGCCCATAGCCAAGGCTAGGCACATAACCTGCCTGCCAGTCGTACCATTCGCCGAGCAGTTCTTCGATCTGGTTGCTTTCGTCGATCGTCATGTTGTTCCTGTTTTTCGATTTGCTTGAGAGGCGGGGGTTTCGTCGTTACATGACGACCGTGAAGTTGATTCCGTAGTGCGTAAGCCAATCGCCGATCGCATGGCGCATCGTCCGGTTGCGCGGCCACGGAAACGCGATCTGCGTGCCGTGCTCCGTCTCGGTGATCTCCCCCGAAAACGGGCATTCGTCGAACGCGATGAGATCCGCTTCGGTTACGCCGTCACGGTGGCGAATCGCTGAAATCAACAGCCGTTCGGGTACATCGCTGTACAAGATGCATGCGGCGGCGCTCATGCTTCACCCGCGCTTGCGATCTTGTCGTGGTCGATCGTCACCTCCACGGTTGCCGAATGCTCCGACCCACCGCTACCCATCCGACTCGACAGGTAGATCCTCACCTCCACAGCATCCGCAACGCTCGCAACGCCCACGAGTCCACACACCTTTTCGGCAAGAATCCGTTTGATCTCTCGCTCATCCAGCACCGCCCGATGCGTCGTCGTGTTCGAGCGGGCAACGCTAATCTTGATGTCGCTCATACCCGGATACCTCCCAACTCCTGCAAGAGCTGCTGCAGTTGGCGAGCCTTCATTACGGCCGCCTGTGTCTCCGCCCCTTGCTCCGCGATGACGAGTGCCGCCGTCTCGATGTCGGAGGCCAGAGTGTCCGCGTCATCTCGCAACTGGCGCAGGCGGCCTGCAATCCCATCCAGTACGTCGATCGGCGATCCCGTCGTGGCCGGTGCGGCCGATTTCGATTCGGTCTTCTGGTTCGGCACTTCAATTTCTCCATTCAATTCGGTTTTCGCTGCTTCCTCGCGCACCTCGACGCGCTGGAAGCATCCCCGCTCCGGCTCCCTGACCAACCCGGAATCCTTTAGGGCGTTCAAGCAGCCTTGCATCACCCGGTAGTCGATGTGGCTCTTCGTGATCTTCGTCAGGTGCGACATCATTTGGTGGATCGACCATGCGGAACGAATCGGAACTGCCTCGAACACCTTCTTTGCGATCGTCGCCTGACCTTCCAAGCGCTTCCTCTGTGCAGTCGGCGTCATCGCGTCTCCCTCAAGTCCAGTACCAACGCACCGCTCGCCAGGAACTGCCCCAGCTCGCGCGACTTCTGGTTGCGATAAACGTATGCCTTCGTCCTGAACACACCCGGTTCCACCCATCGCCAATCGGCCTTCGGCATACGCGCCCGCCACATTTCGGGAATAAACGCGTCCACCTCGACGGCCGTGATCAGTTGGCGTTTGACAGTCGCGATTCGGGCGATGCGAAACACGGTCGCGTCGATTTCGCGTGTGTGCTCATGAAAAACGATTCCGCCCGAGCCACGGCGTCGAGGCGCGCTATACACGCCGTCCGGGATCTCAACCCACAATCTCACTGGCAATTTGCTTCTCCCATCTTTCGGGCTCGCACTGGCGCCCATTCGTTGTATGCCCCGAAAAACACGTTCGATTTCTGCCAGCGTGGAGCCTTCCCCTGATCGAGCCATGCATGGCACCAGAAACAACCGGGCACCGTCCGCTCATGGCTCGCCTTGATTCCCATCCCCTTGCCCGCCGCGAGGCTGTTGTCGTGACACGGCACGACCGTTTCGTCGCGCGGATCGAGGCGGCAGACAGTCGGCACACGCAGGTAGCACGGCTCGCCTCGGCAGGCGGCCAGATACTTCGCCCCTTCAGCAACGGTCGGTCGCTTTCGGCGACGTCTCATCGCGGCTTTCCGTGGGGCCTCCTCGGGAAGTGGTGAGCTTTTACGAGACCACGATCCGCGCGACATTGGCTTTGCACGCGGCTTGAATCCGGATCGTTTCATGCTGCCGCTCGTCCTGCGTCAACCATTGCGCGAATTGCCTTCCCGGCCCACGCAGTCGATTCGGCCAGTCGCTGTTCCCTCTCGATCTGTGCCGCGATTCGCTCTTGAATTTGCCGCGAACGCTTCGAGAAGCGACCTTCGTTGATCCCCTCGTAGGGCTTGCCGGTGTACTTGAGCGGCAGAGCCGTGTGAAACAGGCCGTGCGGAACGCCATCCACTTCTACCCTGGAGAGATAGCCGTCCGAAATCAGCTTCCGAACGGTCGACCGGAATCCACCACCCGGGGTGACGCCCAGTGTTCGCGCGGCCCGAGCGGCATGGATACCCGGGTTTGCCTTCACGCAATCGATGATCTTTTTCGAGGCCGGCCCAACCTTCCCCACCTTTTCAACAGCCATCACACCTCCTTGATCGTGATCCCGCGCACCGCCAACATGGTTTTCCGCTTCTGGATGTACGTTGGGTTTTTCCGGGTGATCGGCGACTTCACGTCCTCGACCACCTGCTTTCCCGTCTTGCAGTCGATGTAGACGAAATCCGCCACGTATTTCGACGCGCGCTCCCATGTCCCGTCGTCGCGCTGCATGCGCTCGGTCAGTACGAACGGCACCTGAAGCCGCAAATCCCGGATCAGGCTGGCCGCTTGCATTCGAACGAGATCGAAATACCGCGCGCGCTCTTTCTCGCTGTCGAATCGGATGCCTTCGTGCTCGCATTTCCTGTTGCGGTATTTCGGCGGATGCTTCGGCTTCTGCATCGACTGTGGCACCGGAGCGCCGGGATTAAACCCGCTCGCGATGTCGTCGAAATCCGACGGCGGCTGAACGCCCGTATGCTCGGCGATTTGTCGCGCAGCAGAGCTACGGCCGACGGCCCAGCTATCTCGCACGCGAGCCGTTCCCACGGTCGTTGCATCTGCGTCGATTCGCATTGGCCAAGATGTTCGTTTCGTCATGCGCCCACCTGCTGCGCGCCCTGATCACGCGGAATGTCGTTGAAGTAGGCGTACAGCGCCTCGTAGCGTTCTTCGCTTTCGCGGCTGACCGTGCTCAGCATGTCTTCCATCCATTCGCCCGGGCCGGCCGCCTTGAACACCTTTGCCTTGTACTGCTCGAAGACCTGGTTCGGCTTCTCTTCGATGCCAAGCTGCTTACCGAGCTTGCGAATGCCTGGTGCCGTCTTCCACCAGTCCGGAGCGATCGCGGTGTCGGAGCCCGACGACGTTGCAGCCACATCGCCCTCCAGCGGGAACAGGCCCGTCCAGCCGCGCAGCACGGCCTCCTCGATACATGCCTTCGGGTCTTGCCCCAGCGAACGCAGCTTCGTCAGCTTCCGGATCGATACGGTTGCCGCCGGGCGAGTCCACGGCGCGTCCTTGTGCTTCGCCTCGCGGTGTTCGCACCACATGTCCCAGTCCTCGAACACCAGCCAGTCCGGCAGTTCGATCGAACGCAGCTCGGCATGCAACGTAACTCGGGGCGCACGCCGTGCGCCTTGGTGGTTCTCTGACGGTTCCTGTGGTGGTTCATGGTGAATCGGGTGCAACCCATTGCACCCTTTTGCGAAACCCATTGCACCCTTTCCGTCGTCCGTTGCACCCTTTTTGCTGCTCGTTGCACCCTTTCCGATGGGTGCATCCGTTGCACCCTTTGAGCCAGCGGAAATGGGTGCAATCTCTGCACCGTTTATCCAGTCAGGATTGATGCGGTATTCGCAGGCACGACCACGACCACCGCTCGCGTTCGCAACGAGAATGAGCCAGCCGCGCTTGACCATGTTCTTGATCTGGTACTGCACTGCGCGCGCCGACCTGCGCGTCTTTTCGGCCATGGTTTCGATGCTCGGGAAGATGTGCTCCCCGTTGTCGTCGCAGTAGTCGGCCAGCTTCAGGGCGAGCAATAGCTCATGGTCCTCGCCCGGATAGCGGTCCCACACCATCGTTTGGACCTTGATGCTCATGCAGCCTCGTCGATCGACAACTGACGCGGATCGGCCTCTTCCGCGCCCGGCTCACTATCTGCCAGGTTGAGAACCCACCGCAGAGCCTCTGCACGCTCACCAGTGGCGTTCGTCAATTCGGCCGCAATCTGCTTGCGAGTACGCATACGCGGGGCGGCATCGCCCGTCAGCGCCGCCTTCTGCGCGCGCGAGCGCTCGTGCCCGTCCTTGCCGTCAGCTGCAGCGATGACCGCCTTCACCTTCTCGCGCTGCTGCTCCGGCGTAAGCTTCGCGAGCTTCAGCGCGTTCGACACGGTGATCTGATCCGCTTCGAGTGCATCACGCACTGCAGCCGTGCAGTCGAGCAGCTTCAACTGCTGACGAACGGTCGGGATCTCGACGCCGAAGTGAACGGCGACGGTTTCTTCCGTATGGCCGACGTCGAGCATGCGGGCCATCTTCTCCGCGCGGTTGATCGGCGAGTCTTCATGGCGGATCTCATTCGCGCTGACCATCACGGCAGTGAATGACTTTCCACCGTCGTTGATGACCTTCTGCGGAATCGCAGGAATCGTGATCGGCGGTTCGCCAGCGGCAATCAGCTGTCGATTTAGCTCACGGGCATTGATAACGCGCGTCCGGCCATCGATAACCAAGTTCTTGCCGGTTTCCGGATCCTTGTAGAACAGCACCGGCTCGCGCACACCGATCGCGCGGTAGTTCAGTACCGTCTTCGGGTTCGGCTCTTGATGCACGCGACGGTCGTACAGCGGATGCGAAGAGTCGACAACGAGCTCGAGGTCATTCGGGTCCATCGCGAGCGCAGTTACCTTGCTCTTCGCGCCATATGCTTCAACGGAGCTTTTTGCCACGTTTCCTCCAGAAGAGATTCAGGCCGCCAACGCGTCGGGCGGCGGATTGCGATCCGCAAAATCGGGATCGCCAGGTGATCGGGTCGAGCCATCCTCTCGGTGCCAGCAGTACAGCGAACCTCGCCGATGCCAGAACCAGTAACCAGCGCACGTGCAAGCCATCAGGCGCGCATTCCGCTTCTGCATCCACGCATCAACTCGGAAATCGCGCCGGCCACAGACGTTGCATTGCGGCTGCCGTACGTACTCGTCAGGACGCTTCTTCAGCACCCGGCGCGTCTCGCAGTGCCGGCAGCGGCAATGGAAGCGGGCCATTTCAGTGACCGCACGGCACCGAGCCGTCGAGAGATTCGACTGCACCGCACGACAGGCACTTGCGCGGATACGTCGGGTGTTGGTTGGTGTCGCGCACGATGCGCTTCACCTCTTCGGACATGGCCAGATTTCGCTGTCGCGTATCGGCCGATTGGTTGGTCTGTTTCGTTTCCATAATTTGTAAATTTTTAGGATTGCTAAACCCTGACAAAAGAGCTCTCCGTCGAAAACGCTTTTGGCGAGGTCCCCCCTCTAGATTAGCGGCCGCCGCACTCCCCGAACCCCTCGCGCGCGCAGTGGCAGTTGCTGCCGATCACGTTCCCCTTTGCGAGATAGTCCATGTAACCCTTCGTCGTCACGACCAGGCCGAGCGCCGTGAAAACAGTATTCAGGTGCTCGAGCGTGATGCCGGCGCCATTGCTCAACACCTTCGACGGCATCGAAGCGTCCCAGCCGGTCGCCTCGAGGATCGCGGCCTTCGCCTTCGGGTCCGCCATCGCCTCCCTCAACAGACGCTCGACGATCGGCGTGCTGCGCGAGCCTGAAAACGAAATCGGTTGTGCTACTACGTTCATCGCTATTCCCCGTCATTCAAAAATCCGGGAATGCCCCGGAACACCACTATCTCTAGACTGCGTACATCACAACTGAATGCGAACCACCACTATGCGAGAATCGAAGGCTCTGACTTCTTCAACAACCACACAACGGGGTTCGCATGACCACATCAAACGAGCAACTGCTTCACGAACTCGACAGCTTCCGCTACGGCGTACTCGCCGCACTGACGGCGCTCAAGGCGTCGATTCAAGACTCACCCGGCTTCAACCAAACTGCGCTGGAAGACAGCGTTTCCTACTTCTTGGCAGCTCCGCCGTCGTCTGGCGACCAAGAGTCGTTCGAAAGCCCTCTCAGGGCGCTGCTGGCGGATCGCACCGATCTTTTGAAGGCAGTGTTACGTCGGGAGTAAAGACGCGAAAGCCGTCCTTCGAGATGCGCCACATGACCCGGCCGGTTGCCGGGTCGATTCCGGACATTTCTGACGCAACGAATCGAATGGTCCCGACGGGAGTCTGCTGACGGTGTTTCGAATTTCGGAGCGCGAGCCACCGAATCAGACGTGCGTACAGGCGCTTCATGCGGTCTCCTTTTGTTGGGCAAGCTCTGGCCAGATCACATGCCAGTCGTCAGGGCGGAGGTCGCGACGGGTCACGTCACCGCGCGTTGCGCGCTCAACGGCTGTACACAATGCGGGACCAAGACGATGCTTGGCGCTCAGTGCCTTTCGTAGGTAGCCCAGTGAAGTCTGACACTCGAAGCAAAACTGCTCCCGTTGGGCCATGTTCAGTCGATTAAGGTAAGCACGAAGTTTGTTCATGAGCACATTTTACCCACAGGTAAATTTGCGTCAATACCTGCGGGGAATTTACCCAGTGGTAACGATGGGGTTCAATTCAGAGATGGACAAGTACGAACATCGCCGCATGCGGCTTCTCACGGCTCGCGATCGTTATTGCGACGGGTCGATCGCCACGCTCGCCAATAGGATTGGGCGTAGCGCATCCTATGTAGCGCGCATGTTGTACCCTGAAGGAAAGGCAGGGAAAAAGCGTATTGCGGAAGACATGGTCGACGTAATCGAGGCTGCGTTTCCCTTCGCTCGAGGATGGATGGACTCGACCGTGTCATTCACCCTGCTTGAATCCCCTGACGGGACTGCGCGCGACGTCTCGCATCGAACGTTAACCGACCGCGCAGCTACCGCGCGGCCGAGCAAAGTTTCCATAGCAGCCGAATCACTAATCGCGGCCGTCCTTGAAGCCGACAAGCGCGGCCTGTCTGCCGAGGCCTTCAACGCGCTAAAGGAAATGCTTCGATTGCTTGGGAAAGGTGCTCATCCCCAAGACACCGAACCGTTCGACGTTGAAGATCCATCCCAGTGATCGGCGTGAGGTTCCAGTCGTACATGAGCGCTCGGCGGCGACGACTGACTGTCCCGGTCTTCATGCCGCGCGCCACAATTCCAGGTCCCTGAAGCTCAGTCAACCAGTCGTGAGATCCGTCGAGACAACGCTCTAACACACGCACCAATAGCCCAATCCGCTCCTCCACCCCGCACTTCGTTACGATCGCAAGATCCCCTGGCTGACATCGCAGTCCGTTTCCCCTCGTCTCTCGTTCCACCAAGCCCCCGTTGCTAATCGACCGAACTACTGTATGCATGTACAGTAGTTTAGCCGCATAAACAGGATCCTTTCAACATCATTCGGCAGCCTATTTTTCGAGATAGAGAGCACGCCCCTCTGGAGACAACGATCTAAACAGACCGGTATAATCGACCAACCGTGTAGAAGGCGCGCACGGACGGGGAAAGCGATTCCGGCGAGCCGCCAGCCCGGAATCGCGAATCAGAGGCAAAAAATGAAATTAAGAGCAGGAACGTTGGTTCCGAATACTGAAACGCCGGTCGGGGATGGCGTCAACGCAGCCGTGAGAGCTGTCATCAGAGTTGACGGGGTTTCACATCTTGCGATCGTGAAGCGCATTCCCCTGCAAGCCGTTCTCGCGGAATGTTTCTGTGGGTTGCTGTTCCGTATCTGGGGTCTCCCCACACCTGAGCCAATTTTGATTCAAGACAATGGCGACGTGCTGTTTGCCAGTATGGACGCCGGATATCCCAATCTGAAAAAGCGCTTGGGATGGAACGATCAAATCCCAGAGAGTCAACAGCAGGCACTTTTAAAGTTCTGTGCGGACATTGTCTGTGGCTGGACGGATTCAGCACAAGCCATGGCTGCAGACGAAGCCATTGCAAACGCTGACCGCAATCTAGGTAATTTCCTTTGGGACGGAACCGACCACGCCTACATCGATCACGAGCGAACTCTCGGTCTTTACCCTCAAGATGCCAATATCATTGCCGAGTTAGCAAAGTTCGCCGGAAAGGCAGACGAGATTGAGCGCGCAGGCGTTGCAGCCGCCCTTGTGCTCGATGCCTCTGCACCCACTAGAATCACTCCGCCTGAGAACGTTGATTTCTCTACCTTCGTGGCCTACGTTGAGCGACAATTGCAAGGACTAGCAGGTCGCGTGCTCGCGCGTTTTCCGAAACCTACAGACCTCCTATCAGGAATCGACGGATCATGAGCATTGAAGCACTCTTGCCGAACGTTTACTGGCGCCCCGTATTCTGGGAACCAGTAACCGGCACGGGCGAACGGCTGATGGTGGGTGCAGTGGTCGAATGGGAGGGGCGCACCAGTTGGCATCGATTTATCCGCAATGATGTTTTGGACTGCCTCTATGGGAAAGCAGCATCAGGGGCAAAGACGCTCATAGAAACGGGGCTGCAGGCACTTTGCGCAATCAGCTCACAAGGGGCGCTCAAGCAAGACTCCATACCCTCACTGTGTGGGCTTGAGGTTGGTCCGTTGCGACACACTCATGCAAAGAACCTAGCAGACGCGTTGCGTACAGCAGCGCTTCTCTACTCCAGTCTCACGAATCTCGACAAACTCGACGACCTCGAAGAGGTTGACGCGCCGAGCCAAGAGGAAGGAAATCGTCGATTCACCACCGACGTTAGGGAAAAGGTTATCGCGAGCAGACCCGAGTTGGCCCAATATTTTGGGCGGTCCGCAGTGTTGATCGAGGGAGGGGAACAAACACGATTTGGCTATGTGAGCCCTCGCTCGATCCTTCATTTCGGCGTGCTTTCGCCAGTGCGACAACCGTCAGGGCTACGAGATGCAAGAGCTAGGCTATGGGAACTACATCGCGCGCAGCAATACTCCCAAATCCCACTCTCCGGGTTGATCTTCGGCGTTCCAAGCGATGACGACCCCACACTTTCCAATAGACAGATCGACGCATTGCGCAGGAATCTCAAGGAACTTGAGCAAGAGGCCGACACATATCAAATGCGCTTTTTTTCCGTGACAACGGCTCAAGCAGGCGCAGATACAGTGCTTGAATATGCGTAGTCACGCCAAGGAGTAAAGCATTTCTTTAATTGCAGCAGCACACTGCTGCAATTAAAGGTCAAACGTACTCAACCGAGACATCGTCGTATGACCTGGCATCATATTCAAGATACGGCAAGAAACGAGCACAGTCATGACCGATCTTTATGATAAGTTGCCTACCATTGAGTCGCATCCGCAAATCACGAATCAACTGAGACCCCGCCGATTTATTTGCGTAGGTATTCGTCGAATAAAGGCGCAGAGTGAAAGATTCACATTCTTCTGAAATATGAAGATTGCGGACAAAGCGACTTGCATCGTCGCGATTTAGCAAGTATTCGACCGGGCCTGCGGCACTACACGGTAGCGCCTCGCCAGATAATGTTCGCACAATTTCAAGAGTTGTTGCGTTGTAGACGACATCTGCATCTTTCGCTACATAGCGACCAATCAATTGATTGCCCGATGCTGAGATTGCGCCACGCAAAGCTTTTAGACCACCGCCATCACCTTCTGGCAAAGGAGCCGCAAAGCTATCAAACGATACACCGTCGTCCGTAATTGTCAGAAATCGACCCGAAAGTGCCACTCGCACGCGCTGCGCCCCACCTTTTCCCGCCGCGAACAAGTTATCCACTATCTCAGAAACTATCGTCATAACCGCAGGTTGGTGAAGCCCCGTTGTAGCCTTGAAATTTTCGTGCCCGAAAAACAAAGCAAGACGCCTTGAATAATCTCTTGATGTAAGAGCGATATTTAGGTCACCGCCCAAGGTCTCGTTCAACGAATTTTCTGGCGCAAAGGCTTCAGGATAATAACAACTCGCAATTTGCGAATGCTTCTCGAGCAGATCCTCAACGTCATCCCAAAATAGAACCGTGATAGGATGCCGCGCCTGCCAACTTTCGGAAATCACGCGCGCACGATCTTGCACCTGACGATCGCGCTCGCAGGTAGTAACAACGAAGAGTTCTTCAAGGCCACCGGAAAAAAGACAGGATTGCTTATAAGCGCTCAGCAATTCCTGCTCGGACAATTCACTTCCCAGGATTTCAGTTTTTAGTTTGCACTGAACCCCCGTCCAGTGACTGGCCCCGGGCTTGTGTAATGCAATGTCGACCCCGAATTGCGCTTGTCCACGGCGTCCATACAGATAGCTTTGAGCTGCCCCATGCTCTCGCCTGAGGAGGTGATGGCTCATTTCCTCAAGATCTTGCCAATGTTTAGGTGGTTGCCACTGTTTTTTCATTTTCACACTACTCGCAATCAGTATCGCGTATCGGGTGCAGCGCATACTGCCGTACAGGCCTCGCCGCCAATCCCAGTTCGGGTGCAGCCGCGACCGACGCCTGTATCACGTTACAGTCCTTATTTAGAAGTGTCCCGATTATGCCAGATCGCGACTATCACGATGGCGCTCCCTCGTCCACTCTTCGAACTGATCGAACACCCCAAGACACCGCCCCATCGAATTTACCCGCAGGTATTGCAAACCAACTTACCCGCGGGTAATATTGTCTCCAACGCCGCAACTAATGCTGCGCTCCGCTCCTAGCGGTCGATCTTTAAGAGTGCTAGTGCGCCGGGACCGCAGTACGGGGAGCAACCGGCCGGCTCAACGGTGTAGCCGAGAAACGGGGTAGCGCCCGACACCGCTCAACAGCTTTCAGTGAGGGCGCCTCAAGCCGGCGCGGCGGCTCTAAATAGCCCGTATCTCTCGACACCCCGTAGTGGTATCGAGGCGCCCTCCCTGAACGTTGTTGGAATGCCGGAGCTTTGAACGACGCGCGTTCGGCCCGCGGATTGTTCGCATCCTATGACCGAGTGCGCGCCCTTGAATGCTTCGACAGCGTTGATCGGACGACATTGGAGATCAGTGTCGCTCGTTGAGCGTTGTTGTCATTTCGGATTTCTAATCATATTGGAGAGGCACATATGACCACCGTCACCAAGGAACAAATCTATGACGAGCAGATCTCGCCGCTCATGACCCAGATCATCGCCATCTGCAAGGAGCACAAGATCCCGATCGTTGCGTCGTTCTTTACTCCCAGCGACGACGATCCCGAGCTCGCAGTCACGACCGCACTGCTCGGCAACGGCTTCGAGGCTCCGAAGAACTTCAGCAACGCGTTGCGCGAACTTCGCCCTGAGCTTTTCGGCGGAGCACCGTTGATGCTTCGCACTGAGCATAGCGACGGCAGCACAACGCTGACCGCCATCCTCTGATACCGGTTACACCAAGCCAAAACAGCAAAGTGAGATGACCATGAATCGAGATTGGATTCCGCTGTGCGTGATCGCCGGCTTCTACCTGCTTGCCGGCGCCGTCGCTCCCCCGATCGAAGCACTGATAGGAGTGTGGTCGTGAAAGCCCTTCTGATCCTGTGGCTCAAGAGTATTGGCGTGTTGATTGTCTCCATCCTGGTTCTCGCCACCACGCAACAATGGGACGAAACAGCACGCTGTGCGGCAACCTACTGCACTTAGTCAAATCACGTGGCAGCGACGTCTTCATTCCAGGTGGTGAGTCCATATCAAGCTGTCGATCAATTCCATCGAATACTTGATATATCTGGCTTGCAACACAACAACCGCGTGCTCCGGCATCTGAAAGACATTCGGATACGCGCTTAACCCAGGCGCTTTCGCGTCCTCAAGTACGCGAGCAGCATCCGCAATGCGCTCGCATGCAGTTCGAATCGCGATGATTGGCATAACGAATTCTGGTGACGGCAGCTCTAATACAGGAATTTCACGGAGAGCCACACCGACTACTTCAAGGCGATTCGGATCGTACAAGTTCTGAAGGTATTCGAATGTGCTCTCGGAATCTCGAAGATTGGTCAAGAGCTGATCGGCCATCGCGCTTGCCTCGCTCGCAACCTGGCGAAGATACATCGCGCGCTTGCGAATGCTTTCTTTCTGGTCGTTTTCTTGCTGCAGTCTTTGCTTATCGAACTGCCATTTAACCATTACAGCCGAAGCAAAGATAGCAACTATTCCCCCGGTTGCTTGCACCCACGACGCCATGAAATCTGGTTTGTAGGTTTCCGTTCCAGCTGATGTCGCGCCGAACAAAGAAACCATAATCACGATCGCAATTCCACCAAGAATTCCGAACACCGCATTCCATTGCCTCATCGCGTCCTCGTTGTGAAATGAAGCGCGAATCCTAGCATGTCCCCTTCTCCGAGCCGCGCAAATTCCGCTGCCTCGGCCGCGCGGCTTTTTCTTGTGGGCGGCTTGTATAGCGCCCGCTCTTTTCGTTTTTCCCCTGGCAGTAGCACTTTGCGGGCGCCCCCTGTGGCGCCCGCTTCTTTTCTGATTTGAGGATGCGATGAGCGTACCCACCGCAGTTTTCCTGTTCGACAGGACCGGCAACATGGCTAGGCCATGGGCAGATGCCGGATACCGCTGTATCTGCTTCGACGTGCAGCACGCCGGCCGCGTGGTTCGAGACGGGATCATTTTCCAGCACTGGGACGCGTTGCTCGGTGCGCCAACGCTTCCGGCTGACTCGACCGCGGTGTTCGGTTTCGCGTTTCCGCCATGCACCGATCTCGCGGTGAGCGGTGCGCGCTGGTTCAAGGACAAGGGACTGCGCCGGCTCGCCCAAGCGATCGAGATGGTAGCAGTCGCCGACGAGTTCCTGAGCGGCCTCGGCGTGCCGTACGGCATCGAGAACCCCGTGAGCGTGATCTCGACTCATTGGCGCAGGCCGGACTACACGTTTCACCCGTACGAGTTCACCGGCTTCGAGCTGTCCGACAACTATACGAAGAAGACGTGCATTTGGGCGGGCGGCGATTTCGCGATGCCGCCGCCGAACCGCGCGGGAGGTCTCGGCGTGCCCGACAACCGGATCCACGCTGCCCCCCCATCCGACGACCGCGGCGACATCCGCTCGGCTACGCCGATGGGGTTCGCGCGCGCGGTGTTCGCGGCGAACGTGAAGCAACTGACCAGCTGAGGACCACACCATGACCACCGACAACGCGTCGCGCGGCGACAAAACCATCACATTCCGCGGCGAATCGCTGACTCTGTCCGGCGCGCAGCTGCTCGAAGCGCTCGACTTCCTGGCGCCAGATCGCGATCGCGACCAGCTTGAAAGCGAACTAACGTTCCGGCGCGGCGAAGGCCACGCGGGCAATGGCATGTATTGCTGGCTTACGGAGTACCCCGAGGAAGGTGCGCTCTTCGTCGATGGGTCCACCACCGTCCCGACCGAAGCCGCCCCCGCGCCGGAGGACGAGCGGGCGGAAGGTGTGGACGGGCTCGCGCACGAAGTCTGGTCGGCGGCGCAACTCGCGCCCGCCGGGCGAAGGCATCGAGGACGCGGTGCAGCGAATCGGCGCCATCCTCTCCCGCTCGCCCGCTACTTCCCCGTCTGCCGAAGCACAAGCGCGCCCCGCTGATGCCCCAGGCTCTCAAGCTGATTGCGGCGGCGGCAGTACGGACAAATGAAGTAGATGCCGAACGAGTCGACATTCGGCTCACCCGATTCCAGCGGCACTTCCCGATGGCACTTGATGCATACCCAATTCATAGCGGCCCCGAGCGGTCGGAAGGACAGGAAATGAACCATAGGACAAGCCCGGCGGAAAGCAAGGTCGGCGAGACGGCGCACGAGCGGGCGGCACTCCTCGACCGTGCAGAGGCAATCGTGGTTGACGCCATCAAGCGGATGCGTGCGGCGCACGTCCACTGTCAGGACCTACTTCGCGACGCCGAAGCGTTCAAGGAAGACAAGGCCCGCGCCGCATCTGCCACTGAGACGGAAGCGGAAGGGACATGCGCTCAGTGCCGCAAACCATCGACCACGAACCAAACGCGCGCCTCTGACACGGACGCCACCGCACGTACCAGGGAAGCACCGCACTCCGGGCACTGATAGTGTTCTTCGAACGGGCTTCCGTTCCGCGTGACAACCCCGACCAGCTCCAGATGTTGCGGCTCAGTATCGGCAGATTCACCATGCATTGCGATGCAGGCGATGCATGGAGTTTCAGTCATCACGCGTACCGGCTAAGCCACTCGCCCGAAAACTTCTTCGCGTACTCGACGGCCCCGGACTCGGTGTCGAACTCGCCGAGATTCCGGAATGCTGCTTCCCGGCTGTACCCCAACTTCGTTACCTCTACCTGGGCGGCGAATTTGCCGTCCTCCGTCACGCGCGGTTCGCAGTTCATCTCGTACCCACGCATCACAAATTTCTTTTGCATCGCATCAGTAAATCTTTTTGAGACTGAGGGATCGTAGCATGCCCGCATCAACCACCATAAAACCGCTCTACCTCGACTTGCCTGCAGTGGCGATCGCGCTTTCGCTATCGGAAGCGACCGTCCAGAAACTGGTACGCGAGAGAAAATTTCCGAAGCCCCGCCTGCTTTCCGACCGCCGGGTGGCATGGCTGACGCGCGAGGTTGAAGCCTGGGCAGAGGCATGCCCGGAATCGGATCTCGCGCCTCCTCCCAATACCGGCCATAGCAACCGGCGCCGCAAGGTCACTTGCGCAAGCCAACACCTGAACTCTCGGTCAGCATCAGATCACATCTAAGTTGACATCGCCGTCACCTCTTCAAGGGCAGTCATCGACCCGTTGCGGACCTTGACGTCTTGGCAAAGCGGACGTTTACCGTGAAATGAGCGGGGCCGTGACCTGGGTGTAAATCCGGGTGGTCGAGATGCATCATGGGGGCGTCAAAAGCCTCGTGGCCGTCTGGATTTCCAGCCTGTCATCGGCGGGGCCGTCATCAAGAAAACATCGTGCGGAGGGCTCTCCGATCTAATGAACTCGGCTGCCCTTTGGTTATTGCGTTCCGCAGCCTCCAGATCAATAGGAGGATCAGCGCCATCCCAAATGCAATCGACCCTCGCTTCGAATCCAGGGAAATGCCATATGCCGCCTTCGATTCGAGCGACAACCAAGCCGTGTTGGGCCGCCCGCTCACAAACTGCAATTGCCGCGTCGGTAGAAAGCTTCATCACAATGCTTCCATCGAGGGAAAAAAAGTCATCCGACGAATCGTAGACGCGAGAACGATCGATGTTCATTGGGTGGTTTCAATACAATCCGACCGCCAGAAGTTCATTTTAGATCGTCCTTCGCGATTGCGGACGACGCCAATGGCCGCTTTGTGTAACGGTTGTCGACTAGTCCGCTCCTGGCCGGATGCCGCCCGATGCGTTCGACTGTAGCCGACCCGGAGCGGTCCTTGACTTCACTCCGAGCGGACATTCCCACGGTGGCTTCAAATGTAAAGAGCTCGCCCCCCACCGGACGACGTTCGCACACGTTCTGCAAAGCCTTCAAAGAAAAAAGGAACGTTGTCGCCGGTGTCCCCGGATAAGCGGCCACGCACCTTGTCCCAAGTTCCGAGAGCGGTGTGATTTTGTGGATTACCGACAACAAGCACGGGCTGATTTCGCTCTTCGAGCCAGGAATACGTGCCGCCGAACTGCTGGCGACCGACCTCCAGAACGTAACAACCGAATCGCGTCACGATCCCCTCAACCGTCTCAGATGGCAGGTCATTTCGGTACATCGAAGCCTCTGCAAGCATCTCTTCAACAACCTGTAGGCTTGCTTCCGAAAAATCTAGCTTCCCCTCAGCACGGTCGTTGAAATCGGCCAGCGCTTGTGCTGCGAGGCGTTGCACTTCTTGCTGGAGTTCACTCATATTTAATCAAAGTTGGGCGTTCGAAGGGTGCGCTTGGGATTGTCGATAAGATATCCATTCCTCTCCTCGACGTGCCTGCAAATCGTCCATACGCAGTGCTTGATTGTCAACGATGTAGGCTGCCCAGTCGAGTGTCCCTTCCTGGCGGTGGATTCAACCGGTCGATGCAACACACTAGACGCTGCGTATGCAGTGGAGGTGTTGCAAATGAAACAGCGACGCAGGATCTACTACACCGAGACTCAAAAGGCCCTGATGTGGGAGCGGTGGCGCAAGGGTGACACGCTTCATCAGATTGCCCAACTGTTCGATCGCCACCATTCCTCTATTCAGGGGATTCTCGTCAGGACTGGCGGAATACAGCCAGCGCCTCGACACCGTTCAAAGCTGGCCTTGACGCTTGCCGAACGCGAGGAAATCTCGCGCGCAGTCGTCGCCGGCCAGTCGATTCGATCGATAGCGGCGCGGTTAGGACGTGCGCCATCTACTATCAGCCGCGAAGTGC